>NZ_CAXAQH010000043.1:0-33133 GCF_963970905.1 Pseudomonas sp. EL_65y_Pfl2_R96
ACGTCGCTGGTGATGTTCTCGCCGAGCACTTGCGGCTGTTTGCCTTCGTGGACGATTTCCAGCAGCAGCCAGAGGTCGTTCCACTCGGCGCGCGGGTGTTCGCTCAGGGTCATGAAGTGGCCGCTGAGCAGAATTTGTAGATAAGTTCACTCTTCACCGGACCAATACCAAAGCGTATCGCCCCATTTCGAGTCACTGAAACTCGGCATGATTTCGCCTTGTTGGAAGTGGCGTCTTGAGTTGGCTTGAGCTGGGGTGAACCAGTAGCCCGTTTTGCTGCAGGGTTCGCCAGCAACAATACGACCAGTCTGGGAACCTATTGCAGTCTTATAATTTCTCGCGTATTCGACCAAGTCCTTTGGATAAACCATATGATTGATTTTGCTGTCATCGATCCCATATAGGAAAGCAATGGCCCCGGCCTCGAACGCCCAGTAACCGACATAGCTACCTTCGTCGCCTTGCAAGTGTGAATCGTGCCAAGGGGCTTGCTTGAATGCGGCATACCATTGCTTGCAATAATTAGCTAATAATTGTGATGCTTCCTCTTTGTCGTCGGCATATATAGCTTCAAGCAAAGGGGTATATACATCGTGGAACCATTCATCTATATTCTCACGATCAGGTAGGTGTTTGCGGAGTAGATCTTCATAAAGAGCATCTTCACCTCTGTAGTTTGCGTCATCTAATAGCTTGACAAATCTTGCCAGTAGGTCTTTTCTATGAAGCAAGATGCACAAGCTAAAAATTTGTACGCACTCTTCAAATTCATCGGGCCAGTCATCGATGGCAAGTGGTGAAATGTTATCAAGTGCTTCAGACGCTGAAAGTTTACTTTGACTCTCTTCATATCTTGATATTAGCTCTTCAAGCAATGGTGCTAGCGAAGCAATTTCCGTTCCGGCTGTATAAGATATAAATAATTTTTTAAGTGCCACATCCTTAAAGTGGTTTGCCCTTAGCGACGCCTCTTGCTCAGGAGAATCCGACTCAAATTTGTTGACTTTCCAGAATTCTTTCGTTTCCTCACTGTAAGCCAGGAAGTTTTTGTATCTGGTCTCGCTAAGAAATTTTTGTCTTTTGTTCATGATGAATATTACTCAGTGATAAGCGAAGGTAGTGCCCCATGTTTTGAAACAAGAGATTTTTTTCGCTTGTTCACAAAGGACTTGATTTCACTCTCGGCGTAATGAAAAGCAGAATGACTTGTGTGGGTCTTTTCATCGCCATTGTTTAATCGGGCTACAGCGTGCTCTCTTGGGCTCTGTTTAGGATGGTATAACGGAGTATAAAATAAATGCCGGCTATACGACCCCAAAACCTGATCAACCAACCGTTCAGATACAGCATCAGAAATATTCTTCCTGATCCATTCTTTGCTCATTTGTACAAGTATAGGCCTTGCTCTTTCAGCCGGATTTTTGTTTTTTTTATCGCTCGAAACTGATGGGTTTTTATACTTTTCAGATTTAACTTTTTTCTTTCCGGGAGAGGCATTTTGTTCGGGCTCTAGTGGTTCCAGCAGGTCACTAGGATCGGTAACACCCGAAACTCCCAATTTTGAAGCAACACCAGGTTTACGGGTGTTATTGGGCTTGCGAAGGAACTTTGGACCGTCCTCGTCACGGCTTGCCTTAGCCTCGACAATCGCAAATTTTTTTCCGTTGTTTGTAGCAGGGTTGGCGCGCCAGACAGCATCAATGCCGGTTCCATTAGCACCATCTGTCAACTTATACAGAACATGATGAGCCTTGGGGTTTCCCCCCCTTGATAATTTCCCCATTTTACTCGCACTCGGCACACCCTCCAGCCACTTCCCATCCGCCCCCTTATCATGCCCATCCCAATCCTTGCCCCAACCAAACTCCACCGCACAAATGTAATCGGCAATATGCTCCCCACTAACCCCCAGCCCTTCATTCAAAATACTGGAAGGGGCCTGAAGGCCTACTTTGGAGGCTTCAACCTGGTTGGAATGGGTGCCGCTCGCACTATCGGTTCCCTTTGCCGCAACAGCCGAGTCTTTGCTTGCGGGCTTTTCCGCTTTTTTGGGGTGGCTTGACCCGGAGGAGGCCGCAGAACTGTTGCGCTGCATCCCTTTCCATTTAACCAGCCGCTTCTCAACAATGCCCACCATAGCTGGCATGTTGTCGCGAGAGGTGGCGAGTACCGTGACGACCGCCGTTTTCGCCCAGTTTGGAAGGCCCTGGAAAGTGGACGAGCCTTTTACGCCGGTGATGATCTCGTCGAGTTCAGCGCGCAGCTTGCCTGCATCGAATATCTGCTTGAGCAGTTCTTCCGGGCTGGTTTTGATCCCGCACTCTTGCAGTACGAAGCGGAGCAGGTCGAACAGTACCGGGGCATAGCGTTGCGGGTCTTTATTGACGATGCGCAGGCTCTTTTTCAGCCCGTCGCCCGGGCCTGGAACCCAGCCGATGACGGCCATCAGCAGATCAAATTGCGCGTCTTCCTTACCTGCCGTCGACTCTGCGTTGTAGAGGACGATGGAGGATTCGATGGTGTCGTAGGCGTCGATGGCCTGACCAAGAAAGGGCACGGCACCGAGCGCGATGCCTTTTGCCAGTTCTACCGCGGCTTCCTGGTAGGCGGCGCTACGGTCTTCGCCACCTTCGTTTGCGCTCTCAACTGCTTTGTCACTCATGACAGCCTCCCTGCGGCTTTCTCCACCAATGCTTGTAAATCAACCTGGTCCGGGTCCAGGCCGAGCTTGCGTAAATCTGCGTTAACCTTTTCGTCAGAGTTCTGCACGACCGTGACGTTTTCACGGCTGTATGGCCTTGGATCCTCGCCGTAATACACCTTGGCCGGTCCTTTCGGGACATCCTCCAACCGGGCAAAGCCGTCATCGTCCAGCACTCCCTCGCGCGTCGACCCATCAGCAAAGTCAACGCGGTAGGACGCGCCCGGTACGGGCTCAAGGTTGTCGTAATGCAGGTTCAATTCCAGCCAGGTCGGATTGGCTTTGGCTTCTTTCATCAGGCGACCGGCGATGTCGGCAGCGGCGAGGCCTGGAATCAGCGGGGCGAGGATGCCGATGCCGGTGCCGGAACCCGGCCCACCCCCGGAATTCACCTTCACCTCAGCCCCACTAATCGTCACCCCACCCGCATCAACCTTCACAAAGCTCCCACCAGCCTTGGCGGTCAGCTCCATGCCACCCTCAACCACCACCTTCTCCCCAGCGTGGTAGTGAATCTCTTGCCCAGCCTCGATAAACTGCGCCGTGCCGACCTTCACATGCTGAGTCACGCCGACGGTGAGGTGATCATCCGCCCGCGCCTCGGTCTTGCGATCCAGATGGGTAATCCGATGCTCTTCCACCTTGAACTCGCTGAACACGTTGGCCTCGACCGTGTCATGCCGTTCATTGCCGACACGAATTTTCTGGTCGTGTTCGATGTTTTCATCCCAGTCGCGCTGGGCGTGCAGGTAGATCTGTTCCGCGCCTTTTTTGTCTTCGATGCGAAACTCGTTGTAGCCCTTGCCGCCCGGTGAACTCAGGGTCTTGAAGGTGCTGCGGGTTTTGTTGGCCGGCAGGTCGTAGGGGACGACGTTTTCCTTGTGGTACAGGCAGCCGGTGATCAGCGGTTGGTCGGGGTCGCCTTCGAGGAAGGTGACGAGTACTTCCATGCCAATGCGCGGGATGGCGATGCCGCCGTAGGCGTTGCCGGCCCAGCCGGTGGCGACGCGCAGCCAGCAGCTGGTTTTGTCATCGGACTGGCCGTCGCGGTCCCAAAAAAACTGAACCTTGACCCGGCCGTATTCGTCGCAGTGAATTTCTTCGCCCGGCGGGCCGGTGACGATGGCGGTCTGGCTGCCCAGCACTTTCGGTTTCGGGTGTTCCAGGGCCGGGCGGTAATGCGCGTCCCACGGGGTGGCGAGGAAGCGGTTGCGGTAGCCCTGGTGGAAGTCGTCCTTGCTGTCGGTGACGTCGCTGGTGATGTTCTCGCCGAGCACTTGCGGCTGTTTGCCTTCGTGGACGATTTCCAGCAGCAGCCAGAGGTCGTTCCACTCGGCGCGCGGGTGTTCGCTCAGGGTCATGAAGTGGCCGCTGACCAGGGTCGGTTCGTCGCCTTTGCCTTCGGCGAGTTGGTAGTCGCTGCGATGGCGTTCCAGGGCGCGGGTTGCCAGTTGCTTGCCGCGCGCGCGGTCGGTGAAGCGACCGGGGTAATCGTAGTCTTCGAGGTCCGGGGCGAACGCGCTCTTGGCCGCGCTTTCTGGCAGCAGGCGTGGTTTTTCGAAGTCGTAGTCGCGGCGGCTGACGCGGGTGGTGCGGGTTTCCAGGCGCAGGTTGAAGCGCTTGATCACCGGCTTCTCGGCAGCCATGCCGGAGTCTTGCTGGTAGCTCACTGGCGCGAGTTTGCGGAACACCGTCTGGTCATCGCCGAACACCAGTTTGTGGCCGCTGGCACTGTGCTGGAAGTGGAAGTGAATGCCTTCCTCTTCGCACAGGCGCTGGATGAAATGCAGGTCGGATTCGTCGTACTGCACGCAGTACACGCGCTCGGGGTAGATGGCGCCGAGCTGGAAGCTGTAGGCGTCGGCCAGAATGCCCCGGGCTTCGAGCACCTGGGCAATGATTTTCGGCACGCTGAGCTGCTGGAAAATCTGCTGGTCGTGGTTGTGTCGCAGGTAGGCCAGTTGTGGCACCAGGCTGATGCTGTAGCGGGTCAGACTTTTGCCGGAATCGCCTTGCTCGATGCGGTAGACCAAACCATGGATCTTGCCCTGGCCGGTGGCGCCGAAGGTCAGGCAACCGGGCTTGTGCAGCAGCTCTTCGAGTTTCAGGTCGGGGCGGGCGCTGACCAGTTCGATGTCGAAACAGAACGGCTGGTTGAGGGCTTCGCGGCCGACGAAACTGAGCACCTGCAGGTCGACGGAAACGCCTTCGAGCGTGAGGGAGATATGGGTTGCGTTCGCGTCCAGCATGCCTTGAGTTCCGTCCTTTGAAAAAGCAGGCGCGGATGGTGCAGCATTAAAGGGTCACGTTCAAGGCTGAAATGCCGTAGGTCCGGGGGCTGACGGGTATCAGGCTTTCCCCTATAACCGAGGTTTTGCGCAATGAATACGGGCATTTCTTGAGGCGATTGGTCGTTACGCCAGATAAAAGGAAGACCCCACGGAGTGGGGCCTTCCTTTATTACTCAGCTAGAAAATTCAAAGCGATTGCAAGGAAATGGTCGCGCTTTGAGAGTTTTGCGTGCTGTCCGCATCCATCCACACCCATTGCGTACCGTCGCCTTGCAGATTGTTGGTAATGCTCTGGATCTGCGAGTAAACGATCTTGACGTTCCCAGCCGCACTGGCAGTAGGCCCAATGTTGGTGACCTGATTGGCAAGGAGGCCGTTTGAAGTCTCATTGACGACGAACACGGTCGCTTGCGCCTCACGGAACTGGCAGGAGAGGAACTGTGTAATGGTACTGGTGATCGTCAGGTTCATCCATTTCGAGGGAGGTACCGCATAGTAACGGGAGTACTTGTTGAACGGATGCTGCTCACCATCGGCCGGCAGCGGATAATTGGTCAGCCCCGATGTATTGGTCGGCATGCTGACACTTCCCAGCCAGATTTCCACCTGTGACTTACCGCTGTTGCTGGGCAGTGAAACCGAAATGGTTTGAGTATCGGTGCCCGAGACAAAACCCAATGATGCCAGGCCTGCATTGGCCGTGGTGCCAGGGACTGTGATCTGTACGGGCGGCAGGCTATTGCTCCAGTTTACGGAGACAGTTGAATTGGTGTCATTTTGAGCAGAGTTGTAGATAAAGATGCCATAAAGCTGGCCGGGGCTAAGCGCGGTACAGGTGGCTGTATCACCTGCGGTGAGCGTAATGCGTTGTCCGCCGTTCCAGTTAATTTGGGCAGCTGAGATAGCGACACTTTCCATGTTGGAGTTCCTTTTCCTGTTGTGGGGGTATAAGGATGGCGCACAACAATTATCCTTACCTGCGCTGTGCGTGGAAAAGATATTAGTTGAAGGTAAGTAAGGGTCAAGTGACTGTCAGGATATTTTTAATTAACCAGTCTCCTCTTCTGCGGCAGTTGGGTTGTCTCGGCAGAAACTGGCTGTGATCATCTGTTTTGTTAATATAATTCAATAAGATAGGACTCTGATATGGAATCAGAAACAGTGGTGCTGGAAAGGTGGAGGCGGTCAAGGAGTTGAAGTCGTTGGTGCAGTCAATTGCTTGTATTTATTTTTTTGGAATAACTACAATTATGAAGTGTTATAAATTCTATTGTCGGAGTGGGAAATATAAAGTTGTCAATAGCCGATTGTCTTTTGCCTGGCTCGATGTTGCAGGGTGTATTTTTAAATTGTAATAACGATATATCTAGAAAATATAAGAGACGAAAAATATAGCACCCACGGCAGGTCCTGAATTCAGGACCTGCAATGGCAGAGGAGGCATGTGGGGCGCGGATTTCAGCCCAACTGCCGCCGATATGGCAAATCCGGCCCGGTCTTGCTGCAGGTCAGGGCGGCGGCGCTAACGGCGAACCTGAGCATGGCTTCGATCTGCTCCTTGCTCAACTGATGTAAACCGTCGACCGAATCCAGTTGCTGCTCGGTGAGCCAGGCAATCAGCGCCGCCTGGAAGGTGTCGCCGGCGCCAACGGTGTCGGCGACTACTACATTGACAGGCGGTACTGACCACGAACCATGACGACGGCTGAACACCGTTGCGCCTTCGCCGCCACGGGTCAGGAACACCAACTGACAGCGATGCTCCAGCCAGCCTTCGATCACGCGCTGCGGATCTTGCTCGGGGTACAACAGGCTCAAGTCTTCATCGCTGACCTTGATCAGGTCGGCCAGCTCCACCAGGGTGGCAATCCGCGAACGCCACAACTCGATGTTTGGCTCGGGATTCAGGCGCACGTTCGGGTCGAGGCTGATCAGGCGCTTGCCGCTTTCCCGCTGAACCAGCGCCAGCAAGGTATCGGCAATCGGTTGCACCACCAACGAGAACGAGCCGATGTGCAAGCCGCGGACTTCAGGCCCCAGTTCTGGCAGGTGCTCCAGCTTCAATTGCCGGTCAGCGCAACCCTCGCCACGAAAGCTGTAATGGGGTGAACCATTGGCGCCGACCGCGACCATTGCCAGCGTGGTCGGCGCGGCAAAGTCCACGAGGTAGTCCGGGCGCACACCTTCATCCTGCAGCACTTGCTGCAAACGTCGGCCGAGGTAGTCGGTCGACAGCCCGGCAAACAGCGCGGCATCGACGCCCAAGCGGCGCAAACCGACCGCCACGTTGAACGGCGAGCCGCCGGCAATCGCCTTGAAATTCACTTTGGACGCCAGGCCGCTGGCATCGTCTTCACTGAAGAAATCGAATAGCGCTTCACCACACACCAGATACATAGTTTTCGCTCTTTAAAGGGTTGCGACATGCTGTTGATAGCGTTCGTAGGCCTGCTGACAGGCCAGTACATTTTCTGCAATCGGTAAGGTTTCACTGGCCGGATCGAGCTTTACGCAGCGCTCACACAAGTCGGCCAGGCTGTCTTCATGCCCGTTTGCCCAGGATTTGCACCACGCCGCCTGAATCGCTGCGCCAAGGGCCGCGGCTTCGCTGTGTTCGGTACAAATCACCGGCGTATTCATGATGTCGGCGACGATCTGCCGCCACACCGGGCTCTTCGAGCCGCCGCCGGTCAGGCAGATGCTACGGCTTTGTAAACCATTCTTGCGCAGCAGGTCCAGCCCGTAACGCAAACCGAAGGTGGCGCCTTCCACCACGGCACGACACAGGTTGGCCCGGGTCAGGTTGGTCATGGTCAACCCCAGCAGGCTGCCGCTGGCATGGGGCAGGGCGGGAACGCGCTCGCCATTGAGGAACGGCAGCATGCACACGCCTTCGGCACCGATCGGCGCTTGCTCGACCAAGGCGTTGAACGGTTCGATATCCAGTTCGAACAACTCGCGAATCGCCCCGGTGGCATTGGTCAGGTTCATGGTGCAGATCAGCGGCAGCCAGCCGCCGCTGGAGGAGCAGAACGTTGCGACCGAGGCGTCCGGGCTGACATTTGGTTGTTCGGCATAGGCGTAAACCGTCCCCGAGGAACCAAGGCTCATGGTGATCGCGCCGGGCTTGATATTGCCGGTGCCGATCGCGCCCATCATGTTGTCGCCGCCGCCACTGGAGACCAGCGCCTTGGGGTTGATGCCCAGATGCGCGGCGATGTTCGGCAGGATCGTGCCGACGGGCTGGTGGGCATCGATCAGTTCCGGGAGTGCGGCTTGCAGGCGACCGGTGGGGTCGATGTCGCGCAGCAGTTGCAAGTCCCACTGGCGGGTGCACACGTTGAAATAACCGGTGCCTGAGGCGTCGCCGTACTCGCTGCAACTGCGGCCGGTGAGCCAGTAGTTGAGGTAGTCATGGGGCAGCAGAATGCGGGCGATCCGGGCGAACACCTGCGGGTGTTGTTCTTTGGTCCAGAGCAGTTTGGACACGGTGTAGCCAGGCGCGATGACCACGCCGAGGCGTTCCAGAGAGCCTTTTTCGCCGCCCAGATGGGCGAGCAAGCGGTCGTTCTCCGGGGTGGATTCGGTGTCGCACCAGAGCTTGGCCGGGCGCAGTACCTGACCTTGATCGTCGAGCAGGACCAAACCATGTTGTTGGCCGGAAACACCGATGCCGAGGATGGCCTGACCGTCCACATCCGCCGCAAACAGCGCGCGGCGGGTGGCGAGGGTAAAGGCTTCCAGCCATTGGGCCGTGTCTTGTTCGCGACGGCCGCTGGCACCGCTGAAGAGGCTGTGGACGGCGGCGCCTTGGCCGAGGACCTGGCCGCTATGCGCATCGAGGATGACGGCTTTGGTGCCTTGGGTGCCGCAGTCGATGCCCAGGAATAATTGTTGGTTTGCCATGGAAGATCCTTGGATCGTCAGGTCGATATCAGTGAGCCCAATCGCGAGCAGGCTCGCTCCCACAGGAGATGTTTAGAGGACACAGGATTTGTGTTCGACAACGATCTAATGTGGGAGCGAGCCTGCTCGCGATGACGGCGGTCAATTGACCACCATTCTTACGCCAACACCCGCTCCAGCGTCCGCGCCACCCCAACCTCCCGCAAGCTGTTACAGCACCATTCGAACGCCTCGACGAACTCCAGAGAACGCGGTATCGCCGTCCCGAAAATCTCCTCAACCTCCAGCAACCGCTGAGTGATCAACGCATCATCGGCCACCAGCGCCTGACAGAATGCCGCCCGCGGATCGGGAATCGAATAGGCGTGGCCATTCTCATCCACACCTTTGAGGTACAGCGCCCACGCCGCCACCACCAGCGCCGCACGCTTGGTCTCCTGGCCATCGGCAATCAAACGATTGATCGTCGGCACAGTGAACTTTGGAAACTTCGATGAGCCGTCCGAACACACCCGCTCCAGCTGATCGGCAATCGCCTGATTGGAGAAGCGCGCCACCAGCGTGTTTTTGTACTCGGTTAAATCGATGCCCGGCACCGGCGCCAGTTGCGGCGTTACGTCCAGGTCCATGTAGGCGCGCATGTAGCGAACGAACAGCGGGTCGTTCATGGTTTCGTGAACGAAGCGGTAACCTTTCAAAAAGCCAAGATAGGTCAGGGCCAGGTGGCTGCCGTTGAGCAGTTTGATCTTCATCTCTTCGTAAGGCGTGACGTCGTCGGTGAATTGCACGCCGACCTTTTCCCAGGCCGGGCGACCGCTGACGAATTTGTCTTCCAGCACCCACTGCACAAACGGTTCGCAGACCACTGGCCAGGCGTCGTCGAGGCTGTGTTTGTCGTGCAGTTGCAGACGATGTTCGGTGCTGGTCATCGGTGTGATGCGGTCGACCATGGCGTTGGGGAAGCTCACATGACTCTCGATCCAGTCGCGCAGATCGGCATCGCGCAGGGCAGCGAGCGCGAGCAGGGCTTTACGGGTCACCGCGCCGTTGTGCGGCAGGTTATCGCAGGACATCAGGGTGAACGCGGGCGTGCCGGCCGCACGGCGTTTGGCCAGCGCGGCGCAGAGGAAACCGAACACGGTTTTCGGCGCGTTCGGGTGAGCGAGGTCGTGCTGGATCTGCGGCAGGTGCGCCATGAACTCGCCGTTGCTGTCGTCGATGCAGTAACCGCCTTCGGTGATGGTCAGCGAGACGATGCGGATCTCGGGGTTGGCGAGTTTGTCGATCAGCGCCTCGGCGCTGTCTTCGGCCAGCAACATGTCGCGGATGGCGCCGATGACCCGCACTTCGCTGTCGTCGCTATCGCCGAGTTCGAACAGGGTGAACAGGTAATCCTGCTCTTGCAGATCGTCCCGGGCGCGGCGGTCTTCGGCGCGCAGGCCGACCCCGCAGATGGCCCAGTCCAATGCTTCGCCGGTGTTCATCAAGGCGTCGGTGTAATACGCCTGATGCGCGCGGTGGAAACCGCCGACGCCAATGTGCGCGATACCCTGGCGGGTGTCGCTCAGGGTGTAGGCGGGCAGGGCCACCTCGGGGGCGAGGCGGTTGAGGTTGTGTTTATTCAGTTTCATCACAGGCTCTCGAATCAGGCTGCGGCGCGCAGAGGGCGGGGCAGCGCCACACCGTTGGCATCGAATAAATGGCAGTGTCCGGCGTCCAGGCGCAGGCTCAGGGTTTCGCCATAACGGCTGGCCAGATCGCCGCGAACCCGCATGGTCAGGGCTTCGCCGGAAGACGTCAGGACGTGACAGAAGGTGTCGCTGCCCAAACGTTCGCTGACATCGGCGGTGACTTGCAGCGTACAGTCGCCGGCTTGCGCCAGCTCCAGGTGTTCCGGGCGAATGCCCAGCGTCACTGCGCCGCCGACGCTCAGGTTGGCACTGCTCAGCGGCAGGGTGATGCGGGTGCCGGCGTCCAGCAGCACTTCGCAGCTTTGACTGTCGACGCGGGTGACTTTGCCCTTGAGGAAGCCCATTTTCGGTGAGCCAAGAAAACCGGCGACAAACAGATTGGCCGGCTGGTGATACAGGTCCAGTGGCGAACCGACTTGCTCGATCTTGCCGCCATTGAGCACGACGACTTTGTCGGCCATGGTCATGGCTTCGACCTGGTCGTGGGTCACGTAGATCATCGTGGCTTGCAGTTCTTTGTGCAGGCGCAACAGTTCCAGGCGCATCTGCACCCGCAGGGCGGCGTCGAGGTTGGACAACGGTTCGTCGAACAGGAAGATTTTCGGGTTACGCACGATGGCCCGGCCGATGGCCACGCGCTGACGCTGACCGCCGGACAGCTGTTTCGGCTTGCGCTCCAGCATCGGCCCGAGTTCCAGAATGCGCGCCGCTTCGCCGACTTTTTTCTCGACTTCGGCTTTTGCTACACCGGCCAGGTCGAGGGCGAACGACATGTTTTTGCGCACGCTCATGTGCGGGTACAGGGCGTAGGTCTGGAACACCATCGCCAGGTCGCGCTTGGCCGGGCTGACTTCGGTGATGTCGCGGCCGTCCAGCTCGATGGTGCCGCCGCTGACTTCTTCAAGGCCGGCGATCAACCGTAGCAGGGTGGATTTGCCGCAACCCGATGGGCCGACGAATACCACGAATTCCTTGTCGTTCACTTCCAGATCGATGCCCTTGATGATGGAAAAGCCTTCGAAGCCTTTTTGCAGGTTTTTTATTTTCAGGTTGGCCATGGGGGCCTCCGCTTGAGTTAATTCAATTGCGCCTGGTGAGCTTTTTGTGGGAGCGGGCTTGCCCGCGATGGCGATTTAGCAGCCGACATCCAGGTTGAATTTGCCGACGTCATCGCGGGCGAGCCCGCTCCCACAGGGTTTTGTGTCAGATCAGGATCCGGGGACTTTCATTTCACTGCGCCAAACGACAGGCCGCGGACCAATTGTTTCTGGCTGATCCAGCCGAAGATCAGGATCGGCGCACAGGCCAGGGTCGAGACCGCCGACAACTTGGCCCAGAACAGACCTTCAGGGCTTGAGTACGAGGCGATCAATGCGGTCAGTGGCGCGGCCTTGGACGAGGTCAGGTTCAGCGACCAGAACGCCTCGTTCCAGCACAGGATCAGCGACAACAACACCGTGGAAGCCAGGCCACCTTTGGCGATCGGCAGCAGCACCCGGACCATTTCCTGCCACAACGTGGCGCCGTCCAGACGTGCGGCTTCGAGAATGTCCTTGGGGATGTCTTTGAAGTAGGTGTAAATCATCCAGACCACGATTGGCAGGTTGATCAGCGTGTAAATCACGATCAGCGCGATCCGCGTATCCAGCAGGCCAAAGCTCTTGGCCAGCAGGTAGATCGGCATCAGCACGCCCACCGGTGGCAGCATTTTGGTGGAGAGCATCCACAGCAACGTGCCTTTGGTGCGCTGGGTTTCATAGAACGCCATCGAGTAGGCCGCCGGCACCGCGATCAGCAGGCACAGGGCCGTGGCGCTGAAGGAAATCACCACCGAGTTCCAGGCGAAGCTGAAGTAATCGCTGCGCTCGTTAATGTGCAGGTAGTTCGCAAGCGTCGGCGTGAAGATGAACTGCGGCGGCGTGGCGAACGCGTCGATTTCGGTCTTGAAGCTGGTCAGCACCATCCAGAATATCGGGAAGAAAATCAGGATCGCGATGGCCCAGGCCAGAGTGCCGAGCAGCAGGCTTTGCAGGCGACGGGATTGTTGAAGAGTCATGGCGCAGGCCTCAGGCTTTGTCTGTCAGGTTTTTGCCGATCATCCGCACCAGCACGATGGCCGCGATGTTGGCAATCACCACCGCGATCAAACCACCGGCGGACGCCATGCCGACGTCGAACTGCACCAGCGCCTGGTTGTAGATCAGGTAGGCGAGGTTGGTCGAGGCGTAACCGGGGCCACCGTTGGTGGTGGTGAAGATTTCGGCGAACACCGACAGCAGGAAGATGGTTTCGATCATCACCACCACTGCGATCGGCCGGGCCAGGTGCGGCAGGGTCAGGTGCCAGAAAATCGCGATGGGACCTGCACCGTCCAGGCGCGCGGCTTCTTTCTGCTCCTGGTCGAGGGACTGCATGGCGGTCATCAAAATCAGAATCGCGAAGGGCAACCATTGCCAGGACACAATGATGATGATCGACAGCAGCGGGTAGTGTGCCAGCCAGTCCACCGGCTGCGCGCCGAACAGCTTCCAGATGTAGGCGAGAATCCCCGAGACCGGGTGAAAGATCAGGTTTTTCCAGATCAGCGCACCGACGGTGGGCATGATGAAGAACGGCGAAATCAACATCACCCGCACGATGCCGCGACCGAGAAACTCACTGGCCTCCAGCAACGCGCTGATCAACACGCCGAACACCACACTGATCAGCAACACGCTGCCTACCAGCAACAGGGTGTTGGTGGCGCCGGGCAGGAAACCCGAATCGCTCAGGAAGTAGCTGAAGTTCTCCAGCCCCACGAACTGGTTTTCACCGGGGTAGAGCAGGTTGTAGCGGATCATTGAAAAGTAAACGGTCATGCCCAGCGGCACGATCATCCACAGCAGCAACAACGCCACCGAGGGGCTGATCAGAAACCAGCCGGGGTTGGTCAACCGGCTTTTACGCACCGATTGGGGGATGTCCATGTGAGCTTTGACAGTTGAAATATTCATGGCGATAAACCGATTCATGCAGACCTATCAAGATCTAATGTGGGAGCGAGCCTGCTCGCGATGGCGGTGTATCAGTTACCCACAATGTCGAATGTGAGGCCGTCATCGCGGGCAAGCCCGCTCCCACAGAAGGCGGGAGCGGGTTGCGCTGGTTACTTGGGATAACCGGCGCGCTTCATCTCCCGTTCGGTGGTTGACTGGGCGGCGGTCAGGGCCTGGTCAACCGTGGTCTGGCCGATCAACGCGGCCGAAAACAGCTTGCCGACCTGGGTACCCACGGCCTGGAATTCAGGAATGGTCACCAACTGGATGCCGATGTAGGGCACCGGTTTGGCGCTCGGCTTGCTCGGGTCGGCTGCCTTGAGCGATTCCAGCGTCACCTTGGCGAACGGCGCGGCATTCATGTAGGCCTCGGTGTAGGTCGAGGCGCGAGTGCCTGGCGGCACGTTGGCGATGCCGTCTTTTTCCGCGACCAGGGCACCGTATTCCTTGGAAGTGGCCCAGGCGCTGAACGTTTTCGCCGCGTCCTTGGCCTTGGAACTGGTCGGAATCGCCAGCGCCCAGGAATAGAGCCACGCCGAGCCTTTGTCGGTGGTCTGGTGCGGTGCGTAAGTAAAGCCGACGTGGTCGCTGACCTTGCTTTGGGTTTTATCGGTAACGAAGGAGCCGGCAACGCTGGCGTCGACCCAGATCGCGCATTTGCCGCTATTGAACAGCGCGAGGTTTTCGTTGAAGCCGTTGCTGGAAGCACCCGGCGGGCCGGATTTTTTCATGGTGTCGACGTAGAAGTTCAGCGCGTTCTTCCACTCGGGCCCGGTGAATTCCGGCTGCCACTTCTCATCAAACCAGCGTGCGCCAAAGGCATTGGCGACGGTGGTGATCAGCGCCATGTTTTCGCCCCAGCCGGCCTTGCCGCGCAAGCATATGCCGTACTGTTCTTTATCTTTATGGGTGAGTTTGCTGGCAAATTCGCCGATCTGTTCCCAGGTTGGGCGTTCGGGCATGGTCAGCCCGGCGTCCTTGAACAGGTCGGTGCGGTAATAGGTAATGGAGCTTTCTGCGTAGAACGGCAGGGCGTAGAGCGAGCCCTTGACCGACAGGCCTTCACGCACAGAAGGGAAAACGTCGTCGAGGGCGTAGCTGGCCGGCAAATCCTTCATCGGCTCCAGCCAACCCTTGGCGCCCCAGAGTGCGGCTTCGTACATGCCGATGGTCAACACATCGAACTGCCCGCCCTGGGTGGCGATGTCGGTGGTCAGGCGTTGGCGCAGGACGTTTTCTTCAAGCACCACCCAATTGAGCTTGATATCCGGATGCTCGGCCTCGAAGGTTTTCGAGAGCTTTTGCATGCGGATCATGTCGCTGTTGTTGACGGTGGCGATGGTCAGGGTCTGGGCGGCGAGGCTGACGCTGCTGAGGGTCATGCAGGTAAGAGCAAGCAGAGCTTTTACAGAAGGTTGCATCGTGCACTCCTTTTCTGCACCGGGCGGGTCACAGAAGGACAGTTATTGTTTTTGTGTCTTCCTGCGCAAGGAAGAATGTGCACTGATTACAGCCTTCAATCGATGGGCTGACAAATCATCCATCGCACTGTGATCGATACTATTTTGCACTGAGGTTGAGGGGCAGAGGTGCATGGCACGGCTTTTCAGCCGTCTGCATCAATTGAATTCGTACAGGTTTTAGGCTTGAAACCTGTACTTGAGGTGCACCACCTGTGGGAGCGGGCTCGCTCGCGAAGAGGCCGGCACATTCAACATCGAAGCCGCCTGACACGCCGCCTTCGCGAGCAAGCCCGCCCCCACATGGATTGCGTTAACCCAGGTTTTGCTCGGTCAGCCGCTGCACCACCAACCGCCGGTAGTGCGACGGCGTCATGCCCTTGAGTTGCTGGAAACGCCGGTTGAAGTTGGAAATATTGTTGAAGCCCGACTCGAAACACACATCAGTCACCGGCTTGTTGCCATCGGCCAGCAGCTCGCAGGATTTGCTGATGCGCAGGCGATTGACGAACTCGATAAAGCAGCGTCCGGTGGCCTGTTTGAACACGCGACTGAAGTAGGTCGGCGTCAGACCCAAGTGCTCGGCGACTTCTTCCAGAGGCAGTTCCCGGGCGTAATGAGCAAAGATGTAATCCACCGCCCGGTTGGTACGGTCGATATTGTGTTCATCGGCCAATTGCGGGGTCGTGGCACCGGAAAGCAACTGATAGTCATCGGACGTCGCCAGCAACTCCAGCAGAATGAAAAAATACCCGAGCCGGGTCATGCCCTGGGTATCGGCAATGCGCTGCATCAAGGTCATGGCCTGGCGGATGGTGCGCTTGCAGCGAAACTCGATGCCGTACTGTGCGCGTTCCAGCAAAGGCGCTAGGGTCTTGAGTTCGGCGAACACCTGATGGCCGCTTTCGAACAGCTCGTCAGTGAAGTTGACCAGCATGTCGCGCTTGGGCACCACTTCGTCTTCGGCCACCTGGCTGATCCAGTTGTGGGGCAGGTTGGGGCCGGTCAGGAACAGTGTTTCCGGGTAGAAGTTACCGATGTAGTCACCGATGAATACCTTGCCGGAGCTGGCGACGATCAGGTGCAGCTCGTATTCCTTATGGAAATGCCAGCGCACCAACGGGCAGGGAAAGCCGTGCTGGCGGTAGATGATGGACAACCCGTTATGGTCATCCATCAACTCGTAGGAGGGGTCTGTCACGCGGGCTGTTCGGGTCATGTCAGGACACTTTTCTTGTTATCGCCAGCGGATCATGCCTCGTTCCGCGCCTGCTGTGCCAGCCTGCCGCGACTATCGCTTATGGCCGTTCATGCAATCTATGGCCATAAACCGCTTTCATGCTGGTGGCGATCCAGCAGTAGCGGACGATTTGCGACTCGTCAAAGAAATCGGTGTTGATGATGCTGCACCGGGTGACCCTGTCGCGGGAAGAATGAAACCAGTCATCGATATGGTTTTTGATGTGCTGCGGACCGCCCAGCGCCGAGTAGCAGGTCGCCGACAACGACCAGAGGAAAGTCTCGTAAGGAGCCTCTGCAAGGGTGGTCTTGATATGGGATTGAAGATCGCTGGTGTCGCTGAATACCTTGCCATTCCACTTGTGAGGAATTCGCGGCCAGAAATACTCACTGTCCAGCCCAGGTTTCATCTGTGCTGCCATGACAATGCGGCGCTTCGAACTGGCGCGCTTGAGCTGTTCCACAGTACTCAATCCATCCGAGGCAGAAATCAGACGCGTGCCCAGGCGGCGCATCAGAAAATCATTGAGTTGCTTGTAGTCGAAAGGCTTCGACCCATCACCCAGCTGGTGGAAGTCGAGCACGATGAACTCGTCCCGATTTTGATCGAGGAATGTCGTCACCGCGTCGACCAGCTCATCAAGGATGCGGTGGGACTGATAACCGTTGTGATGAAAGTAGAAAACCGGTACTTCCGGGCCGGCGACGCAACCGAGCCGGATATCGAACGCCCGCGCCCCGTTGGCCAGTTGCCAGGCAAAGGAATCGTTCTGGCAGGTCGTCCAATTGCCGATCACCACCTCATGGTTGGGGGCTCTTTTGTCCATGCCGGCATTGTGCGTGCCGGGCCAGACGATATCGGTCAGCTTCAACCGGTCGATATCCGGTACGTTGCTCATCCACTTCTGCTTGTCGAACGTGATTGCAGTGCTGCGGGTCATGACAGTTCCTTGTCGCTGATTTCGCCCCATCCGTGGGCCGAAGAAATTCACGGGGTGGATGTGGCTGCATGCCCCATCCGTTTCATGACCCAGCATAGAAGTGCACGGCAGCATTGCCAGCCATGGAAATATATCCACAAATATGGCCACCTGATATTGCGATGGCTAGTTGATTTTCTGGCTGGCTTTTTTCAAGTTGACGGTTCGGCAGCAGGAAACAATTTTGCTCTCTTCAATAAAGTCGACGTTGATGATGTTGCACTTTATCGCCCAGTCGCTGTTTTGAGGGTCAAACCATTTATCGAGCTCTGTGTGAATGTCGACTGGCCCGCCGAGCACACTGTAGCTGGTGGCGGAAAGCGACCATGGTGCCCATGTACCTGGCGGGTATTTCAGCACCTCGACAATGTATTGCTGCAGGTCAGCGGAGCCGACGATGGTGTTGCCGATCCACTTGTGTCTGATTCGCTCGAGAAATACGCGTCGATCCAACGCACTGTCTGGCGGCGCAGCGACCAATACGCGTTGTTTCGCGCTGATCTCTTTCAGTTGGCCCAGGCTGAGATGCCGATTTTGTGCTGGAATAATTTGATCTCCCAGCAGTTGAAGTATCGTGGCGTTGAAGTAAGCGAAATCGAATGAGTCACCTTGCAATTCGTGAAAGTCTACGATAATGAACTCGTCGGGGTTCTGGCCGAGAAACGCTTTGATATCGGTTATAAGTTCACCGAGTGTTCGAGAGTTGCGATGGCCGTTGTGGTGAACACGAAACTTTCCGAGCCCCACGGCTTTGGGTTCCCAGATCAAACGGACATCGAGCGCGCGGGAGCCATGGCGAAGCTGGGCATTAAAAGAATCGTGCTGGCACGCGAGCCAGTGACGAGGGGGGCTCAGCAGCGGGTAGGAGGCTTTCCAGTCGCTCCCGGCGTTGTGAGTGCCGGGCAGTGTAAGTTCCAACAGCGATAAGTTGTCAATGGCCGGTGTTACTGTCATCCAGTTATGGGGCGAGAAATGATCTGGCTTATCGTTATTCATGTAAGTGTTCCTGCGTGGATAATTAAAAGCGCCACCGTTTTAGTTGGTGAAGTGGCGCAGGCAGGAAGTTTTAATTGATTGTTTTGGTGTTGGCCAGGCTTGGTGTGATGCCAAGTATGTAAGTCATGAAGCTTGAGGTTTATAAAGTTCGGTTTTTTGCCTCAATCCATTGCGACATATATTGAGTGCTTTTGTGCGAGTGATGACGCAGCATGCTGCCGGTGAAGTTGTCCCGTCTTAGTTGGGGAAGGCGTTGTAGGCAATCGCGCAGTCTTTCAACGAGTGCCACGCCATGCATTGATTGTTGATAGCGGTCGCTCAGCAGTGTTTTCCCTAATAACTGCGCTTGTCTCCAGTCCGATTCATTTTTATACAACTGAACCGCGCAGTCCGCGAACGCCTGGGCACTTTGAGCAACAGCACCGGGCCACGGATGATCGCCTTGCATGCCCTCTGCACCAATGGGTGTCGTGACACTTGGCGTGCCTGTGAGCATCGCGTCAACGAGTTTGCCCTTGATGCCGGCACCGAAGCGCAAGGGCGCCAGGCACACCCTGGCTGCAGACATGACTTGCAATGCATCTTCTGCCCAGTTCATTACATGAAAACCCTGGGCCGCATTGTGCAGTGCTGTGGCTTTCGGCGGCGTATAGGCGCCATAGATGTGTAACTGCGCAGTGGGGAGTTGCTGGCGGATCAGCGGCCAGATCGTATTCTTCATCCAGAGCACCGCATCCCAGTTGGGGGCGTGACGGAAATTGCCGATGCTCAGGAAGTGCGCCCGGTGTTCAAAGGCTACCGGTGGCACGCTCGGTGGATCGACCATCAGCGGACACCAGTGCAACAAGGTGCGGGGCAATTTGAACTGCTCGACCAGCAACTCGATCTCCACTTCGGAGATCATCAGATTCAAGTCACAGCGATACAGCGCGGCAATCTCCCGTTTCGCCAGATCGGTATCGGCCATGAGCTCGAATTCTTCACGCAATGCAGGGGCGAATAACTCACTGAAATCGTTGGCGTCGTCACTGGCCTTCAAGCGCTCCTTGAGCCGCTGATGCCGGGCATGCCGCAGGCTTTGCAGGTCCGAGGTCTCTAGCACGCGCAAGGCGTCGGGGCAGCGCTTTTCGACGCGCCAGCCGAACTGCTCCTCGATCATGAACTGGTCGAACAGGACGATGTCCGGCGCCAGTTCGCCGATGAAGGTGTCGAAACTGCTGTTGTTGAGTTCGATCGGCACTTCGTGGATGCCCAGCTCGGTCAGATCGGCCTTGTGCTCGCCGGGGCCTGCTGGGCTGGCGAAGGTGATGTCCCAGCCTTGCTGCAAAAAAGTCTCGAGGATTTGCATCACGTGCCCGCTGGCCGCTGAAGAACGGGGCTCGGGCCAGACGTAACCGATGACCAGGACTTTGGTGACGGGAGGCTGAGTCATGACCAGTGATCCTTTGCAGCAAGCGAGGGGACAAAAAAGGGCGCAATTAAACCACAGTACAGTAGTGGTCGCATGCGCCCTGTTTCAGAAACTCGGTACGTCTGAAATTCAAAGAATGTTGATTTTTACCAGTGTCTGCCCGCTGATGTATCCATGGTCGGCATTTTTGAGTGCCGCTTTCATGGTCGCTATATTCTGCTGATACGCTTGCTTGTTGGTCTTTAATTGACTTAGCAGCGATGTCGTCAATGCAAACGAGTCGGCATTCTTAAACGCTGTGCCGCGGTTGTAGTTGGTATTTGGAAAACTCGGCAGACCCATGGATAACTTGCCGTTGGCGAGATTTAGAAGCGGACTTACGTCCAATTGCTGAGAGCCACGCTGAAATATTCCGCTGTGTTCGGCGTAGGCGAAATCTTTGGTTTTCGGCGAGCCGTGGAAAACCTCATGAACGAAAGTATCGGCAGTGGTGCCTGGGTTGAAATGATCCCTGCGATAAGCTTCGTTGAAGTTGTTGCTGTAGACCCGGATGAATTCGTGATTGGTATTTTTCGCCTTGTTGCCGGTCTTCCAATCGTTGTAGAGCCCCCAATGCAGCTCGGCTACTGCGTCGCTGTCTTTACCGCTGTCGAGGATGAAGTTGCCGGGTTTGATATTTGAAAGATCTTCTTTGACTGCAAGCAGGTAGTCGCGGTAAGTACTTCGGGTTGCGGCAGAGTCATTCGCAAGCAGAAGGTCAAGAACCGCATTCGATTCCTGAATCAGCGTTGGGTCATTCAATACGTTGATGGCGTCGTCTACTCTTCTGCTGGCGAGTGGTAAACCTTCCTTGATAACTGTGCGAGCGTAGCTTTTAGGCATGACTTTATGCCAGTGTGGGGTGGAAAGTTTAAGTTTGAATTCAAAGCCCTTCAGTTTGGCTCCCCAAGGCTCGCCCGATCGGTTCAGCGCGTACCATTCGTCATTACGGCGTATACCCCATACCTGGAAGGTATCCTGGGAAGTTTGCGCGGGACGCCAGGTTCCCAGGCGAATAGTGTCAGGGTCGACAGTTGCGGCCAGTTGGCGGTGTGGCGTTACGCCCGACCATTTACGCGCGTCGAAAATCGCGTTATCCAGGGCGGCCACGCTGCTGCGCCACGTTTTGCGCAACAGTTTTGCGCCATGTAAAAGCAGGTCGGATGCTCCGTCCAGCGGATTGAACAGGTTACTTACCAATCCGAATCCCGTCGAAGCGATCTTGCTGGCCTTGGTAGCAATGCTCATGCTTTTGGCGGCCAGGCTGGCAATCTGAGCGACGGCTCCGACGACTAACAAAACGGTCATCGCGGCTTCTAAAGTACAGGCTGCCGCCCCTTGGAGTTGTCGATCCAGATCGTCTGAGCTCAGGTCTTCGATACAGGATTTGAAGGGCACGACAAAATTGAGAAACGTATCCAGATCCTTTTCCCGTTTTACGCGCAATGCCTCCATCCTGGTCTGTCCCCAGCACTCTCTCACCAATTCATCGTAGGTCGCGATTGGCCTGTGCTTGAGGACGAAGTTCACCAATGAGTCGAACTCTGTCGAATAGAAACTCTGGTAATAACCGTTGATTTCTGGCGCCAGTGGAGACGCTGACAACTCACCGATTTTTTCGATCACACCAGAACTGACGTTGACGAGGCCGGGTGTGACCCCATGGGTATAACACTCGATGTTCGTGGGTAGCTGAAGCACCTTCGCGGGAGCGGAGTAGTTGTTCTCACTGCTGCGAACGGTTGTGCTTAAAAGGTTTTCCTCTTGGATAAGCGCCGCCAGCCTGGTGTTTTCACGGCAGGTTCCGTGCAAGGTGAATAATTCGTAACACGTCACTCGACCTTCGAAGTGTGAACAGATGACTACCCCGTAGCGACCTTTTGCCTCATCTATTTCCTTATGACTTTCCGTCGGTTTGCGCCCGGTCACTTTCAGGATCGCGTCAATGGTCGACGCTATGGGATTCGTGGGAAGGCTGGTGATCGAGTGGAGTTTCGCGACTGACGGCCTTACGGCGAACATCGTCACCCTGCCTTTTAGCAGGCGTGTCCGATCAGGCAGTGGCATTGATGAAAACGCCTGCTTCACATGCATGTTCATTGCTTGTACATGGGTCACATAGTCGCGATTGAACTGACGGTAGAACTCACCATCAGGAGCAATCAGGTTTGGGAGCATGTGGGGAAACGCTCTGTAGATGCTTTCGCCATCCTTAAGATCCCAGTCACCGGTCGCCAGATCATTGGACATGTGCAGTTCTACGGGCGATACGGGAAACGGGGTGGCGAAAATGTCCTGCTGCGGTCGATTCTTCTTCTGGTGAAGGACGTCTTTTTCAAGATAGGTGCATCCTTTGGCGACCTGCGTGAGGATATCCAGTGCGACGCTTTTGCGAGTCGGCAGAGGGCGAGACAATGTTTCGGCCGTTTCGGCAAGCGTCTTTGCATGTCGGGCGTACGCACCTAATGCCACTTCAAGCGAGTCCGTGACCGACTTCTCTACGTCATCCGGCGTGACGATTTTGTTGAGTAACGCCCAATCAATCACCGGATCCACGGCAGCCAGAGCGTCGAGCGTCTTTCGCGACTCACAGACTCCGTCAAACTTCGACAGTTGGTGTAGCTGCGCATAAGTCATCGAGCGCGTCGATCCCGGCTCTATGATTTCCTGCACCGCGACGATCCGGCAAAATTCGACCCATTGCGGCGTGCCCAATGACAGGGTGGGAGGCAGCTCTCTTACCAGAAATTCCGGTGCGGCCTCTGCCAGCAACAGGTGAGCGGCCAGTGCCGCATTTTTTTCGGTAATCCGGTGGTTCTCGATCAGGTGCCTTTCGAATTCCGTTTGGACATCGGCGAAGGATTTCTCTATGTGCTCGACAGCATATAAGTTGAAACCTGCCACATGATTGCGAGGCTCTTGTTCGCCGACTCCCGGATGAAGATTGAGCAAGAGCGAAGTCAGCACCATTTGCTTGAGCGACTCATCGGGTTGGGGTTGGTTTTCCTGCGCTCCATACCAGCCCAGATCCCGCACGAAGGCGTTGGCCCAGTCAAAGGCGATGGGACTGGACGTCAGTTTTTCAAGAACGTCCTCAGCCTCCGAGCGTTTGAAGGGGGTAGACCGCCCGCCAAAAATGCTATTCGACAGATGCTCCAGTAGCGACTGATCCTTGATGTAACTGGTGATGAGTTTACGGAACTCACTGCGTTGAACCGCAGAAAGAGTGACTGAATTGTCGCCCCCGGCTTTGATCATTTCCCAAAAGTTGCCAAGCGGTGGACTCACTGGAGGCTTCAGCTCCATGAATGCTGTCAGCCTGGAACCTTCGGCGGCGGTTCGGGGAATGGTGTAACCATGGAATTTCAGCCATTGCGCCAACTCGACGTGGTCAGCGAGAGAGATGACACCACCGGTCAATTGCGCCATTTCAACCAATGCATGAAGATCATCTTTCAGATCCGGTGCAAGTTTGAATGCGTTCGCAAAGCCAAGTGTTTTGCCTGAATACCTTGCGTTTATTTCACCTTCGGAAGTGACTTCGAATAGTGAGTGCTCGGGAAATTTGAGGGTGGCCATTAGTTTTTTGAAGGCGCTTTGTTCGGACATTTTTTTCAGCAGTTCCCTGCCGGGTTGCAGAGCGTCTTCAAGCGTCGACCCGGACTCCAGGGAGACGGTGGCGCCTTCCAGCGTGATTGCTTGCGACGGGGTAAGGTTTTCTCTGCGCTGATTTAGCTTATATACAACCTCCATTCGTTCATTGTTGTCGCTTTGAATGTGATTGTCTTGAGTGGCGGTATAGGGAATAGATCTGGACAAGTATCTTTGAGTTGGAGAGTTTGCAAGCTTGTGGGTCATGATAAATCCATTTGTTTTGGGTTTTATGTTTGGTGGATCCTCTTTTGTTGTCTTGCGTTTATCAAGAATTTCTGTGTAAGTGTATTTTTCAAGTGTTGGGAAATCTGAGTTATTGTTTTTTAACTGAAGCGCCGCTGTCGCCGGTTGCGAACAGTACGTTTTTTTATCGTCATTGCATGCAGATCGAAAAATACAACTAAGGTTTTTGGTTGCGTTGTAAATATTAATAACATCTCCACGGTTTATTGTTTGGTTGGGGATGATTACGCTTGTGCCTGGCTTGCAGTAATGGAAAAGTGCAGTTCGTGCTTTGTTGCTGCTCGCAGGAATAAGTGATGAAAATGGATTTACCTGGTATTTGCGATGATGCCGAAGATCAATATTCGCTTCTATGGCTGCTGGACCCTCTAAGTGATCTGGAGGAGGAAGAGCCTGTGCCAATGGCGAAAGCCAGAACATTCGAAATCGGTTCGCTCGATGAAAGAGATGTTGATGGTGTTAATGTGAACGATCTGAGTGACGAAATATTGCATGGCTGTTCGGTCGTCGCTGACCCAGCCAGCTTTGATCCTGCATATTTTATTCGTGATCGCATTGATGAGACTGTGCAAGCGCTAGTGCCTGACGAAAAAAACAGGTCGCGGATAAAGCATGATTCAGAAGTGCTGATTAAATATATAGAGGCTAAGCAACCCAATCGCAGTGACATGCTTAAAGCCGAAAAAGATCCCGCCAACTGGAAGGAGAGAACATTTACATTGGCAGAGCTATGCACCGGCTATCATTATCGTGTGCTCAAAGACAGTGGGTACTCTGAAATACAATGGCCTTCCTACTATCCTGCCAAGCTTGTAAAGACTTTTGAGGGGGCCGACTATCAGGCTGACTTCAAAAAGTATGTTGCCGAAAGCTTACAGCATCCTGCGGCGCACGCTTTTGGGCGACTGTTAAAAAAAGCCGAACTCAACAAGCTGGTCGTAGAGTTCATCAAGAGTGACGCTCGCTCAATGGAAGACAGGATGATTGCCTTTGAGTATCTCAAAGGCTTGATCCCTGCGCGCCTTCTTAACTTGCACAGCGATCCGGATCTTGAGGTCGATAACGCCGTGTTTATCGGGCGCAGCAATCTGGGTCGCGGCGTGTTGTTTTTTCTGGGCGAAGACAGTGCTGCCATCGAATTTCCCGCCGGGCATGACGAGCGCGGAAGGTTTCTGGAAAACCATCCGGAACTGCAAAAGCGTCTGCTGAAGGGTGTTCCGTTGAGCGCGCAACAAAAACCTTACGTCCGTGATTTCAAATATCGGGGAATGGAATTTCCCCTGTTCGCGACGCGCCCAAACTATCGAGAGATTGTATTTCGATCCAGCACTGACATTGGCAAAGACCTTTTCGACCGGCAGATCGAACGAGCGTTGGCGGACATCGATACATTGGTATCAACCCACGCCGAGCGTATGACCGATATTGCGTTGGAAGTTGCCGGGTATCTGCTGCAATGCATTGCGTTCGCGGTTTCGATCCCTACCGGAGGAACGGCGGCCTGGGTGTCTGCACCGATTCGTATGCTGATTCCCTTCCTGTTGGGAATCGGGGCATCGGCAACTGATCTGATCCGTGCCGAAATCTCTGATGACCCTTCCGAGGCGGAACGTTTGAGGATCAACGCAGCGATCGGAGTTCTGTCTGAACTCGCCGGCCCCATTGCGGAAAAACTTTTGGGTAAAGCCCTTTCCATCACGGCCAAGAAAAACATCAGCCGCCGAGTGCTCGAAACGCTTAAGCGCAGCAACAGACCCTCGTTGGTGCGCAGACCCGCAGGCAGCATCAGCCATCAGTTGACGAGTACTGCTGGCAAAGAAATACCGGAGGCAGGTAAGGGGGTGCTTGTCGCAGGCTATCTGTCAGAGTTGGCGGGCGGGCCTAATGTGGCGCAGTCCCTCGCGACGAACTCACAGGTGGTGAGACTTTCCGGGCCGGAAAAAGGTTTTGTCTATCAAGGTTTCGTGTTCCGCGGGGACATGCGCGACCCGAAGGTAATCTTTGAAAAAGGGTTTACCCAACGCACACCAATCAGGGATCTCAACCAGGTCAACGGCTTCAAAGGTGGCTATGGAGGTGCTCACGATGCACTCGATCTTGATGGCGCCGGGATTTCGACCTCGGCTTTTTACAAAAAAGACGGCGCAGGTGCCTTTGTCTATGGTGGCCAAAAAGGCGGCTACACCTATTTCATCGATGCTCGTCAGTTGGAGGGATTCCATCTGTATGCCAATACCGAACTAGCGTTTCGCCCCGACTCCGGGTTGAAACAACTGCCTCCTTTGGAAATCAACTATGCCGTCGATCTACCGCCTGCCTTGATTCTCGGCGCCTATGACAAGACCGGGAGGTTCACTCCCAACCCCAAAGCGATCAATCGAGCGATCATGGCGAGTGAGATCAATCCATTGAAAGGCGGTGGTCGAGACGTGGGAAATAAATTCCGCCAGCCGCTGACTGATATCAACGGACTTGCTGGCGTCGATTTTGGTAACGAGGCGGTGGCCGAGCAGGAAGCCGTGCCGCCTGTGCCAGACACTACTCCGACGCCTGCACGACCACCGGCTAAAGTGGATGTCAATGACATCATCGCTTTCCGAGAGCGGCAGGAGGCTAAACGCAAACGCCCGAGTGCTTGAGTCGCGTTATTGGTCAGGCGTGAATAAAGGGAGAGAGGGCAAAATACTCTTGACCTTGTCCCGCAACTGATCGATAGAGAATGGCTTGCCGATGAAATACATGCCGTCAAGCACCTCGATGCTTTCGGCATAGCCGCTGGCGAACAGGATCGGCAATTCGGAACGCAGCAGGCGCGCCTGCTTGGCCAATTCACGACCGTCCATCACCGGCAAGCCGACATCGGTCATCATCAGATCGATGTCCTGGTCTTCGTCGTTGATGAACTCCAGCGCCTTTTCACAGCCATCGGCCTCAAGCACCCGGAACTCCAGTTCCTCCAGCACATCGACGATCAGCATGCGCACGATGGCATCGTCTTCGACGACTAGAATGGTGGAAGCGTTGGTGGGCATAGTGGGGCTCTCAAAAGTTGAATTTGCGATGGCGTCGATCGAAATCGCCGGGCTTTTTGCAGGATTAAGTGACGGATCACTACAAGTTCCCGACGCGCTACAAAAAACAATAGCCGCACAAGAGCCGCACAGAGTAGCCGCTCCTTTGCGCCAGGGCAGTGAAATGCAGGATTTTGCCGAAAAGCATGTCAGAAAAATGGATCGGCTCGGCCGTTTTGGGGCAGACTCGATGGCTTTCAACAGTTCGACAAGGCTACCCCATGACCTCAGCGTCTTCGGTTGAAGAGCAACGATTCCGTAAACTCCTGAGCCGCAACGTCAGCCTGCCGTTGGGTGTCGGCGTTATCAGCGCGGTTTTCTTCATTTCGCTGATCACCTACCTGCTGTCGGTGATCCAGTGGGTCCAGCACACCGACCGGGTGATCAATAATGCCAATGAGGCGATCAAGCTGACCGTTGATCTGGAAACCGGAATGCGCGGCTTCCTGCTCAGTAGCGACGAGCATTTTCTTGAGCCCTATGAGACGGCCAAGCCAAGAATAGAGGTCGCCCTCAATACCTTGCTCGAACTGACCGCAGACAACCCGGTCCAGACCGACCGCCTGCACCGGCTCCAGGCCTTGCACACGGAATGGGCCAATTACGCGCAATCGTTGATCGATTTGCAGCGCGCAAGCGGTGACTACCGCAGCGCAATCAAGGCCGGGCGTGGCAAGCGGCTGACCGATGAGATTCGCAAGCAATTCGAAGACGTGATCGACATGGAGCAGCAGTTGCGTGCCACGCGCAACGAGGAAGTGCGTCGTACCACGATTTGGAGCATCGCCCTTTATCTGTTGTTCGTGGCCGGTATCAGCGGGTTGCTGGCCTACATTGGCCGCCGGGATTTGCTCAACCTGTCCCAGAGCTACAGTGCCAACTTCGCCGCGCAACAGGCCAGCGCCCAGCGCCTGGAGCAGCAAGCCTGGTTGCGCAACGGCCAGACCGAACTGGCCGAGCAAGTCCTCGGGCAGTTATCCCTCAATCTGTTGGGGCGCAACATTCTGCAGTTCTGCGCACAATATCTGGGCACTGCCGTCGCGGCGATCTATGTCCGTGAGGAGCATGGTGGCCTCAAGCGCATTGCGTCTTATGGTTTCTCCCGGGAACAGGAGGCGCTTGAACAGCAGATTTACAGTGGTGAAGGCATTGTCGGCCAGGTGGCGCAACAGGCGCGCCTGATTCGTCTTGATGACGTGCCGGGCGACTACTTCAAAGTCAGCTCCGGCCTGGGCGAAGGTTTGCCACATAGCGTGCTGGTGGCGCCGACCAGCGACGATGACCGGGTCAACGGTGTGATTGAGCTGGGGTTCCTGCGGCCGCTGACGGATCGTGACGTCGAACTGCTTGAACTGATTGGCGCCAACATTGGCACCTCGATAGAGGCGGCTCGCTATCGCCAGCGCTTGCAGGAGGTGCTGGCCGAAACCCAGCAACTCAACGAAGAGTTACAGGTTCAGCAAGAAGAGCTCAAGACCGCCAACGAAGAGCTGGAAGGGCAATCGCGGATTCTCAAGAAGTCCCAGGCTCACCTGGAAGCCCAGCAAATCGAACTGGAGCAAACCAACGAGCAACTTGCCGAACAGGCGCAGGTACTGGCCGAGCAACGCGATGCCATGGACCTGAAGAACACCGAATTGAATCAGGCCCAGGTTGAGCTCGAAGCGCGTGCCGAAGAGTTGCAGCGCTCCAGCAAGTACAAGTCCGAATTCCTCGCGAACATGTCCCACGAGCTACGCACGCCGCTGAACAGTTCGCTGATTCTGGCCAAACTGTTGGCGGAAAACCCGCAGGAAAACCTCAGCGCCGAGCAGGTCAAGTTCGCCGAGTCGATCTACTCCGCCGGCAACGACTTGCTCAACCTGATCAACGACATTCTCGACATTTCCAAGGTCGAGGCCGGCAAGCTAGACGTGCGTCCGGAGAACACCAGCGTCGAGCGCCTGGTGGAAGGTCTGCATGGCATGTTCCAGCCGTTGGCCGCAGACAAGAAACTGGATTTTGAGGTCCAGTTGCAGGCCGATGCGCCGCTGCTGGTGTTCACCGACCGCCAGCGTCTGGAGCAAGTGATCAAGAACCTGCTGTCCAACGCGGTGAAGTTCACCGAAAAGGGCACCGTCAGCCTGAGCGTCGCCGCTGTGCCGGGCGACGGCATTGCCTTTATCATCCGCGATTCCGGGATCGGCATTGCGCCCGAGCAGCAGGAAAGCATTTTCGAAGCTTTCCGTCAGGCCGATGGCTCCACCAACCGTCGTTACGGCGGTACCGGCCTGGGCCTGTCGATTTCCCGTGATCTGGCCAAGTTGCTGGGCGGCTCCATCAGCCTGACCAGCACGCCTGGGCAGGGCAGCGTGTTCACCCTGGTCTTGCCGCAGCACTACGTCGAACCGGGCAACGTGCCTGTCGAGACGATGAAAGCCACGCCGGTTGCCAGGCCGGCTGTCCTGTCGAGAAGTACTGTGGTTGCCGCGCCTGTGCCGCTGGTTGCCGACGTCGACATTCCGCGCTTCGACGATGATCGCAACAACGCGCCATTCGCCACTCGTTGCATCCTGGTGGTGGAGGATGAGCCGGACTTTGCGCACATCCTCTACGATCTGGCCCATGAACTGGGTTATCAGTGCCTGGTGGCCCACGGTGCCGATGAAGGCTACGACCTGGCCAGGCAATTCATTCCCGATGCGATCCTGCTGGACATGCGCCTGCCGGATCATTCCGGGCTGACGGTATTGCAGCGCCTGAAAGAGCACGCCGAAACCCGGCACATTCCCGTGCATGTGATTTCTGTCGAAGACCGTGTCGAGGCCGCCATGCACATGGGCGCCATCGGTTACGCGGTCAAGCCCACCACGCGCGAGGAGCTCAAGGAGGTGTTTGCCCGCCTCGAAGCCAGGCTGACCCAGAAGGTCAAACGCATATTGCTGGTCGAAGACGATGATGTGCAGCGCGACAGCATCGCCCGACTGATCGGCGACGAAGACATCGAGATCACAGCCGTCGGCTTGGCGCAGGATGCACTCGACCTGCTGCGCACCACGATTTTCGACTGCATGATCATCGACCTGAAGCTGCCGGACATGCTCGGCAACGACTTGCTCAAGCGCATGTCCACCGAGGATATCTGCTCGTTCCCGCCGGTGATCGTCTATACCGGGCGCAACCTGACCCGGGACGAAGAGGCCGAGCTGCGCAAGTATTCACGTTCGATCATCATCAAGGGCGCGCGCTCGCCCGAGCGGTTGCTGGATGAAGTGACACTCTTTCTGCACAAAGTCGAATCGCGGTTGTCCCATGAACGCCAAACGATGCTCAAGACCGCCCGCAGCCGCGACAAGGTCTTCGAGGGGCGCAAAGTGCTGCTGGTGGATGACGATGTACGCAACATTTTCGCCCTGACCAGTGCACTGGAGCAAAAGGGCGCCGTCGTGGTCATTGGCCGCAATGGCCGTGAAGCGATCGAGCGATTGAATGAAGTCGAGGACATCGACCTGGTGCTGATGGACGTGATGATGCCGGAAATGGATGGTTTCGAAGCCACCCTCGAAATCCGCAAGGATCCGCGCTGGCGCAAGCTGCCGATCATCGCAGTGACGGCCAAGGCCATGAAGGACGATCAGGAGCGCTGCTTGCAGGCCGGCTCAAACGATTATCTGGCCAAGCCCATCGACCTGGATCGCCTCTTTTCGTTGATTAGAGTGTGGTTACCGAAGATGGAACGCATCTAATGGAGCGCAATCCCGAAATCGAGTTGAGGTTGTTGATCGAGGCGATCTACCTCAAGTACAGCTACGATTTTCGCGATTACTCCGGCGCGTCGATCAAGCGTCGGGTCAGTCATGCGTTGAGCCAATTGGAGTGCAATACCATTTCGGCGCTGCAAGAGAAGGTCCTGCACGACCCGACCGCGTTCATGCAACTGCTGCAATTGCTCACGATCCCGGTCAGTGAAATGTTTCGCGACCCTTCACACTTCCTCGCCCTGCGTCAGGAAGTGGTGCCACTGCTCAAGACCTATCCGTCGATCAAGGTCTGGATCGCCGGTTGCAGCACCGGCGAGGAGGTCTATTCGATGGCGATTCTGCTGCGCGAAGAAGGCTTGCTGGAGCGCACCATCCTCTATGCCACTGACATCAACCCGCGCTCGCTGGATAAAGCCAGGCAGGGGATTTTTTCCATGGAGAATGTCCGGGCCTACACTCACAACTATCAGCAGGCCGGTGGTCAGCGTTCGTTCGCCGACTACTACACGGCGGCCTATGGCTACGCCATTTTCGACAAGAGCCTGTGTGACAACGTGACCTTTGCCGATCACAGCCTGGCCACCGACAGTGTGTTCTCGGAAACTCAATTAATTTCGTGTCGTAATGTATTGATTTATTTCAATAAAAAACTTCAGGATCGCGCCTTTGGCTTGTTTCACGAATCCCTTTGTCATCGGGGTTTTCTGGCACTGGGCAGCAAGGAAACCCTGGAATTCTCGGCCTACGGCAATCAGTTTGATCCGTTGGTCAAACCAGAGCGGATCTACCGCAAATCATGAACAGTGCAGGTTTGTCTTCTGTAGAGGTTATCGTGATCGGCGCCTCGGCCGTCTGCTTGTCGAGCTGGAACGAATCGCATGCCAAGTAACATTCAGGCCAAATTGCTGATCGTCGACGACCTGCCGGAGAACCTTCTGGCGCTCGAGGCCTTGATCAGGCGTGAGGACCGTATCGTCTATAAAGCCCTGTCCGCTGACGAAGCGTTGTCGCTGTTGTTGCAACACGAATTCGCCATGGCCATTCTCGATGTGCAGATGCCGGACATGAACGGCTTTGAACTGGCCGAATTGATGCGCGGCACGGAAAAAACCAAAAACATCCCGATTGTGTTCGTCAGTGCGGCCGGCCGCGAGCTGAATTACGCGTTCAAGGGCTACGAAAGCGGGGCCGTGGACTTCCTGTACAAACCGCTGGATGTTCACGCGGTCAAGAGCAAGGTCAATGTCTTCGTCGACCTGTATCGCCAGAGCAAGGCGATGAAGCAGCAGGTCGAAGCGCTGGAGCAAAGTCGGCGTGAGCAGGAGGCGCTGCTCAAACAGTTACAAACCACCCGGAATGAGCTGGAGCAAGCGGTGCGCATGCGTGACGATTTCATGTCCATCGTCGCTCATGAGGTGCGTACGCCGCTCAATGGCCTGATTCTGGAAACCCAGCTGCGCAAAATGCATCTGGCGCGGGCGAACGCCGCGGCGTTCACCCTGGACAAGATGCACGCCATGGGCGATCGCGACGAGCGGCAGATCAAAAGCCTGATCCGCCTGATCGAAGACATGCTCGATGTGTCACGGATCCGCACCGGCAAGCTGTCGATCCGCCCCAGTCGGTTTGACCTGGTGCAACTGGTGAAGAATCTCCTGCAGAACTTCGCACCCCAGGTCGAGGCCGCAGCCTCATCGGTCACCTTGACCGCCGACCAGCCCGTGGTGGGCAGCTGGGACGAGTTCCGTATCGAACAAGTGATTTCCAACTTGTTGACCAATGCGTTGCGTTATGGCGCCAGGAATCCGATCGACGTACGCGTGTACAATCACGACGGGCAAGCGCGGGTTGAGATTCAGGATCGCGGTATCGGGATCAGTGAAGAGAATCAGCAGCGCATTTTTCAGCAGTTCGAGCGGGTTTCCGCCAAGACCGTTGTGGCGGGCCTGGGCCTGGGGCTGTTTATTTCGCAGCAGATTGTCGCCGCCCATGGCGGCTCCATCACTGTCGAGAGCCGGATTGGCGAAGGCGCCTTGTTTCGCGTTTGTCTGCCGCTGCAGGAAAACAGCCCGATAAACGCAACCTCTGTGTGACCATACGGTCGTATCAGCAGCAATTGACCGAACAAAGGCTTTCCATGAGTGAAGATGCGCAAGATGTGGTACTGATCGTCGAGGACGACCCTTCGATTTTGATGGTGTTGTCTGCTTATTTGTCGGGTGAGGGTTATCGGGTGCTGCAAGCCGAAAACGGCGAGCAAGCCTTTGAAATTCTGGCGAGCAAGCCGCACCTGGACATGATGATCACCGACTTCCGCCTGCCGGGCGGGATTTCTGGCGTACAGATCGCCGAACCTGCGGTGAAGTTGCGACCGGAGCTCAAGGTGATCTTTATCAGCGGTTACCCGCAGGAAATCCGCGAGACCGACAGCCCGATCACCCGCAAAGCGCCGATCCTGGGCAAGCCGTTCGATCTGGATGTGTTGCAGCAGATCATGCAGGACATGCTCTCCTGAAGCTGCGTCGCACGGATCAATCCTGACCGCACGGCCCTGTAGGAGGGTCCGCCCCGTCTTCGACGCCGCGCTGTCGCGCAGCAAACTGGGGGGATCTAAAGTTGAGAGCGCGCGCGGGGCAGAGACCGTCATTAGCACTGGTGTGTCCGCACCCGAGTAGG
>NZ_CAXAQH010000044.1:0-30161 GCF_963970905.1 Pseudomonas sp. EL_65y_Pfl2_R96
AAGGAAAGTATTAATATCGCGCATAAGAACGCCGGTTTGTTAGATGTGTTTGCTCGCACGAACATCATCAATCAAATCGGCGTTCTTGTTTCTGTGTTTCCCGGGATTCCGTGAAGAACCAAAAAAATACCCCTTCCCGAGATAGCTCATGTGAGGTGCTGAAACCTATGGAAGCACCCAACCGCCTGGCTTTCCAGCATTACTTCCCACACGCCTGGCACTTGTCCTACATCATTTTCGGACGCGCCTTTACTGATGCGCCTGAGCCAGCGGCGGCCATGATTGAAAAATCCAGACACCAGAAACCACAAAACCCCTGACTTCTCTCGAAATCAGGGGTTTTGTGTACATCGAATTTGGCGGTGAAGGAGAGATTCGAACTCTCGATACAGTTTCCTGTATACACACTTTCCAGGCGTGCTCCTTAAGCCACTCGGACACTTCACCGTATCTCGTCAAACATGTTCTGTCTGTCGAGGCGCGCTAATGTAGTCGAAAGCTTTTCTGATGGCAAATTTTTTTTGCAGAATTTTCATGCGGTTAGCGATTTAGTCGTTCCGGTGGGTGCCGTGCCATGGCAAACCCGCCAATCTCCGGCTTCGCGCCCTCTTCTATATAGAGGGGAATGCGCGGCTGGCGTGGCCGGCAACGCTTGCCGGGCGGGGAAAAGGGTGACCGGGCGGTCAGTCACGGCGCTTTACCTGACCTACAGCGGTGGGTAACGTCTGCCCTACTTTATTTGAAGGATTAGCGTCATGAGTGAGTTGATTTACTACCATCTCGAAGACGGTATCGCGACCCTGACCTTGAGCAATGGCAAGGTCAATGCCATCTCGCCGGACGTGATTGTTGCGTTTAACGCTGCGCTGGATCGGGCGGCGGAGGATCGGGCGGTGGTGATCATTACCGGTCAGCCGGGGATTTTGTCGGGTGGTTATGACTTGAAGGTGATGACGGCCGGCCCTAACGAGGCCATGGCGCTGGTGGCTGCGGGTTCGACCCTGGCTCGTCGTCTGCTGTCGCACCCGTTCCCGGTGGTCGTAGCCTGTCCTGGGCATGCGGTGGCCAAGGGTGCATTTATTCTGTTGTCGGCCGACTACCGCATTGGTGTCGATGGCCCGTTCAGCATTGGCCTGAACGAAGTGCAGATCGGCATGACCATGCACCACGCCGGTATCGAGCTGGCCCGTGATCGTCTGCGCAAGTCGGCGTTTCATCGCGCGGTGATCAACGCCGAGATGTTCAACCCGCAAAGCGCCGTGGATGCCGGTTTCCTCGATAAGGTGGTGTCGGCCGAAGAGCTGCAAGGCGCGGCACTGGCGGCGGCTCGTCAGTTGAAGAAGCTCAACATGATCGCCCACAAAAACACCAAGCTGAAAGTGCGCAAGGCGCTGCTGGAGACGCTGGACAACGCGATCATCCTGGATCAGGAACATATGGGGTAAGCCCGAATGCGCTGCACCGAAAAGCCCGACCGTCGTGTCGGGCTTTTTCTTGCGTGTTAGGTTTAAAACCTTACAACCGCTCTAGGCCGCATCTGACCCAAAAGTCGGGAACATGCACTCAAACATCGGCCATCTCCCACTTCTATAGCGGCAATTGCCGAAAACAGTGCACATCCGTACACTGCGCCACCTTTTGTCCCGGTGGGCCCTTTAAATGCTGTTTGTGTTTCGTATGCTATTGATGGGCCTGCACTTTATTCTGGCCGGTGTGCTTGGGGTGATCCTCGGTCTGTGCCGGCCGTTTAATCCGGACAACAGCCGTTTATGCGCGCGTCTGTATGCGTGGCCGGCGATGTGTATTTTGCGTTTGCGGGTGAAGGCCGACGTCGGGCCGTTGATGGATAAATCCGACAGCTGCGTGATCATTGCCAACCATCAGTCCAACTACGATCTGTTTGTGTTCGGCAATGTGGTGCCCCGCCGTACCGTGTGCATCGGCAAGAAGAGCTTGAAGTGGGTGCCGCTGTTCGGGCAATTGTTCTGGCTGGCCGGCAATGTGCTGATCGACCGCGGCAATGCGCACAAGGCACGCCAGTCGATGCTGACCACCACTCACACCTTGCAAAATGAAGACACCTCGATCTGGGTCTTCCCCGAGGGCACCCGCAACCTCGGTGAAGAGCTGCTGCCGTTCAAGAAAGGCGCGTTCCAGATGGCGATTGCCGCCGGGGTGCCGATTGTTCCGGTGTGTGTCAGCAGTTACGTCAAACACATGCGATTGAACCGCTGGCGCAGTGGGAAGATTCTGATCCGTTCGCTGCCGGCGATTCCCACGGCTGGATTGAGCCTGGATGACATGCCGATGCTGATCGCCCAGTGCCGTGAGCAGATGCGCGAGTGCATCGACTCGATGGATCGGCAACTGCAAGCCGCCTGAAAGAAACCCCGCTCCCACAGGTTCCGCGTGCATTACCCGCCCTGCGCGGGTTTTCTTTTGCCTGCGAACTCTACAGATTTTGCTGACTCTCAAGCAGTAGACAAGGTTAAGCTGAAACCTGCCTGGCACCGCCAGTCTTTACCAATAGAAAGCGGCCAATAAGAAGTGAATTACCATCATGGGTAGAGTCGTTGCTGCTGCGGTTTACAGCGCCGGTAAAAAAGTCACCAACATTACCCTCGACGAAGGCGCTGCCTGGGCTGCCAAGCCTGGCCACTTTGTGTGGATCGGCCTCGAAGAGCCCAATGCGCAGGAGTTGTTCAACCTGCAACGCCAGTTCAACCTGCACGAACTGGCCATCGAAGACGCTCTGGAAAAACACAGTCGACCGAAGCTGGAAACCTTCGGCGATGCACTGTTTATCGTCACGTATTCGCCGATCCGCAATGAAGGTAAATTGCAGTTCATCGAGACGCATATTTTCGCCGGCAAGGGCTACATCATTACCGCACGTAACGGTCATTCCGCGTCCTACGCCCATGTCCGACAGCGTTGTGAGGCGCGGCCTCTGTTGCTGGAGCATGGGGAAGATTTCGTACTCTATGCCATCCTCGATTTCGTGATTGAAAACTACCAGCCGATGGGCGAAGCGATCCATGCCGAGATCGATGAGCTGGAGAGCAATGTCATCTGCGGTTCCCTGAACGAGCGTGACATCCAGAAACTCCACGGCCTGCGCCGCGATGTATTGCGCTTGCGCCGGTATGCGGCACCGATGGTGGAGATCGGTGAGGAACTGCAAAAGCTGAGCTTTCCGTTTATCGACAAAAACATGCGCCCGTATTTCCGCGATGTGCAGATTCATGTCACGCGGCAGATGGAAGATCTGACGACCCTGGCAGACATTGCCAGCCAGACCATCGAGGTCGGGGTGTTGCTGGAGGCGTCACGGCAAAGCGTGGTGCAGCGCAAGTTTGCCGCGTGGGCGGCGATTCTGGCGTTTCCGACGGCGGTGGCCGGGATTTACGGGATGAACTTCCAGAACATGCCGGAGTTGAGTTGGCATTACGGGTATTTCGCGGTGCTGGGGTTTATCACCGTTGGGTGCGTCGGTTTGTGGGCGAGTTTCAAGCGGTCGGGGTGGTTGTAAGGCCGTGTGTTTTCGGTGAGAACCGGTTGCCCCCATTCGCAAGCAAGCCCGCTCCCACATTGGATCTGTGTACGACGAAGATCCAATGTGTGCGGGCTTGCTCGCGAAGCTTTTAGCTTTTAGCTTTTAGCTTTTAGCCGCTTCACCCTCAGGCTTGTGCGCCACAAACCGCATCATCCACTCCGCAACGGTGGCGCCATGGTGTGGATGCTCCAGGCTCGCCACGCCCTTCTGATAAACCTGTTCGCCCAGATGTTGCTGACGGATTTCCAGCAGCGCCCGTGAGTAATCGTGAATGAACTCTGGATGCCCCTGGAAGCACAGCACTTGATCGTTGATGTGGTACGCGGCGAACGGGCAGAAATCGCTCGAGGCAATCACCGTAGCGTTTTCCGGTAGCGCGGTGACCTGATCCTGGTGGCTGATCAGCAACGTCAGCTCTTCCCTCACCGGGCTCATCCACGGCGCCTTGGCCGCGAGTTTGTAATTGTGGGTGCCGACGCCCCAGCCCTGGGTCGCCCGCTCGCTCTTGCCGCCCAATAGCAGCGCCAACAGTTGATGGCCGAAGCACACGCCCAGCAGTTTGTCGCCACGTTCGTAGCGCTTGAGCAGGTACGTCTTGAGGGTTTGAATCCACGGGTCGGTGCCAAAGGAATCGGCCTTGCTGCCGGTGACCAGATACGCATCGAAGGTCAGGTCATCACTGGGATAATCGCCCTGCATCACGTTGTACACGGTGAATTCGGCCGCGATGGGTTGCTGCGAAAACAGACGCTGGAACATCTGCCCGTAACCCTGATATTGATCGACCAGTTCCGGACGCAGGATGTCGGTTTCCAGAATGCAGATGCGTAACGACATAAAAAATACCTGACACGTGATGGGAATAATGCACACCCGAGAGCCTGCCTCGAAACACGGTGGCAAGGCAAGCCCCGGAGCGCGTCATCGGTCCCTTAGAACGTCCCCTTAGAACAAGGCGTTTTTGGCGGCTTTCTCCAGCAGCAGCGCAGGCGGCGTGAAGCGCTCGCCGTACTGCTCAGCCAGATACTGGGCACGGGCGACGAAGTCTTTCACGCCGTACTGGTTGATGAATTGCAACGCACCGCCGGTCCAGGCCGCGAAGCCGATGCCGAAGATCGAGCCGACGTTGGCATCCGCCGTCGAGGCCAGCACGCCCTCCTCCATACAACGCACGGTTTCGATGGCTTGCACGAACAGCAGCCGATCGCGCACATCCTGCGGCGAAATCTGCCCGTCGGCTTTCTCGAATCGGGCTTTCAACTCTGGCCACAAATGCTTCTGCCCTGCGGCCGGGTAATCGTAGAAACCACCTCCTGCGGCCTTGCCCGGACGCTTGTATTCCTTGAGCAGCAAGTCAATCACGGCGAACGCCGGGTGCTCAATCAGGGTTTTCCCTTCCGCTTGCAGGTCTTTGGCGGTTTGCTGGCGGATATGGCTCATGAGGCTGAGGGAAACTTCGTCGGAGATCGCCAGAGGCCCGACGGGCATGCCGGCCTTGCGCGCTTCGGTCTCGATCATCGGCGCGCTCACACCTTCACCAAGCATGGCGATGCCTTCGTTGGTGAAGGTGCCGAACACCCGCGAGGTAAAGAAGCCACGACTGTCGTTGACCACAATCGGGGTTTTCTTGATTTGCAGGACGAAATCGAACCCGCGAGCCAGGGTTTCGTCGCTGGTATGGGCACCTTTGATGATTTCCACCAGCGGCATTTTCTCCACGGGACTGAAGAAATGCAGGCCGATGAATTTCGTCTGGTCCGGCACGGCGGTGGCCAGACCGCTGATCGGCAAGGTCGAGGTATTGGAGGCGATGACCGCGTCCGGGCCGACGACTGTTTGCGCCGCTGATGAGACCTTGGCCTTCAGTTCGCGATCTTCAAACACCGCTTCAATGATCAAATCGCAACCGGCCAGATCCGCATCGTTTTCGGTGGCATGGATTCGCGCCAAAATCTCTTCGCGCTGCTCCCGAGTTAAATGACCACGCGCAACCTTCTTGTCCAGCAACGCCGCCGAGTGAGCCTTGCCCTTCTCTGCCGCGGCGAGGTTGATGTCTTTGAGCACCACGTCGATGCCGGCCGAGGCGCTGACAAACGCGATGCCCGCGCCCATCATGCCGGCGCCAAGCACGCCGACTTTTTTCGTCACGTAAGGCGCGACGCCTTGGGGCCGCGAGCCACCGGCATTGATCTCATTGAGCTGGAACCAGAACGTGCCGATGAGATTTTTCGACACCTGGCCAGTGGTCAGTTCGGTGAAGTAGCGGGTTTCGATCAGGTGCGCCGTGTCGAAATCCACTTGGGCGCCTTCCACCACGGCGCAGAGGATTTTCTCCGGCGCAGGCAGGCAACCCTGGGTTTTGCTGCGCAGGATCGACGGCGTGATGGCCAGCATCGCCGCGAGCTTCGGATCCGACGGCGTGCCGCCAGGAATCTGATAACCCTTCACGTCCCAGCGCTGCACAGCGACCGGGTGAGCGACAATCCACGCCCGCGCCTTGGCCATCAGCTCATCGCGATCGGCGGCCAACTCGTCGATCAACCGCGCCTGCAACGCCTGTTGGGGACGGATTTTTTTGCCTTCGAGCAGGTATGGCAGGGCTTTTTCAATGCCCAGCATGCGGACCATGCGCACTACCCCGCCGCCGCCCGGCAACAGGCCAAGAGTGACTTCCGGCAGGCCAAGCAGCACCGACGGATTGTCCAGCGCCACACGGTGATGGCACGCCAGGCAGATTTCCCAACCACCGCCGAGCGCCGCACCATTAATGGCGGCAACCACCGGTCTGCCGAGGGTTTCCAGGGTGCGCAGCTGGCCCTTGAGGGTCAGCACCCTGTCGTAAAAGGCTTTGGCTTCGGGTTTACCGACCTTGATCAGTTCATTGAGGTCACCGCCGGCGAAGAAGGTCTTCTTGGCCGAGGTGATGATCACGCCGGCAATGGCGTCCTTGTCGGCGACCAGTCGCTCGATGCACACGGCCATGGCCTCGCGGTAGACCGCGTTCATGGTGTTGGCGCTCTGGCCCGGCATGTCGATGGTCAGGACGACAATCTGGTCCTGACCCTTTTCGTAACGGATGGCTTGGGTCATGGCAATTTTCCTTGAGTCGGATTTTCTTAACGTCAGGCTCAGAGGCGTTCGATGATGGTGGCAATGCCCATGCCGCCGCCGACACACAATGTCGCCAGGCCATAGCGCAGGCGCCGGGTTTCCAGTTCATCGAGCAGCGTGCCGAGAATCGCGCAGCCGGTGGCGCCGAGCGGGTGGCCCATGGCGATGGAGCCGCCGTTGACGTTGACCTTGTCGGGGTCGATGGCCATGTCCTTGATGAACTTGAGCACGACCGAGGCGAACGCTTCGTTGACTTCGAACAGGTCGATGTCTTCGACCCGCAACCCGGCCTTGGCCAGTGCCTTGCGGGTGGCCGGCGCCGGGCCGGTGAGCATGATCGTCGGGTCGGTGCTGGTGACGGCCGTGGCGACGATCCGCGCCCGTGGCTGCAAGCCCAGCGCCCGGCCACGGGCGGAGGAGCCGATCAGCATCAGCGCCGCGCCATCGACGATCCCGGAACTGTTGCCCGGCGTGTGAACGTGGTTGATCCGCTCGACCTGGCTGTAAACCCGCAATGCCGTGGCGTCAAAGCCCATTTGCCCGATCATTTCGAAGCTCGGCTTGAGCTTGCCCAAGCCTTCCATGGTCGATTCGGCGCGAATGAACTCATCGTGATCGAGCAGGATGATGCCGTTCTGGTCCTGCACCGGCACCAGCGACTTGTTGAACGAACCGTTCGCCCGCGCCCGTGCAGCCTTCTGCTGGGAGTGCAGCGCGAAAGCATCGACGTCCTGACGGCTGAAGCCTTCAATCGTGGCGATCAGGTCGGCGCCCACGCCCTGGGGCGTGAAATGGTTGTGCAAATTGGTTTCCGGGTCCAGCGCCCAAGCGCCGCCATCGCTGCCCATGGGTACGCGGGACATCGACTCGACGCCACCGACCACCACCAGACCTTCGAAGCCGGAACGCACTTTCATCGCGCCCAGGTTCACCGCTTCCAGCCCCGACGCGCAGAAGCGATTGAGCTGCATCCCGGCCACACTGACGTCCCAATCGGCCACCTGGGTGGCGGTCTTGGCGATGTCGGCCCCCTGATCGCCGATGGGCGTCACACAGCCGAGTACCACGTCATCGACCTGACTGGTGTCCAGGGACGTGCGCCGCTGCAACGCCCTCAGCAGCCCGGCCACCAGGTTCACAGGTTTGACGCTGTGCAACGCGCCATTGGCTTTGCCTTTGCCACGGGGCGTGCGTAACGCGTCGAATATCAAGGCTTGGGTCATGACGTCCTCGAACCTGGTGGTGAATGGAAATCAAAGGATCAAAAGATCGCAGCCTTCGGCGGCTCCTACGGGAGGCCGCGAGATTCTGATCTTTATGCATTCACCTTATGCCGAGCAGCCGTGGATTCAATGACCACAGTGCTCACTGGCGTTGACGGTCACGCTCAGACGAACGGTAGTCAGCTACCGGATTAACCGATTCATGTCACCAAGCTGTCTAGCCAACGGGCGCCCAAGTAGCTGGCCATAGGCCTCATGCCTTTTTAACAGCAACTAGTGCCAATCCCATACGAAATGGATCTAAGCCAAGCGTGACGCGGGCCCTAATGTAAACCTGTACGAAGTTGTCGTCGGGTTTTGCCGAGGCACTCGTCCAACAAGGAAGTGCAGCGCTCTGCCGTCATGGAGATAGGCAGGCAGGCATCAGGAAATAACAAAAAAGGCGGTCTAGCCATGTTCAAGCATTCGAAAGTACGTCAAGCCGGGCTCATTCTATTTGCCACTACGCTGTTGTTGATTTTGCCGAACCTGACCAAGGTGATTGGCTGATCGAGCATCAGGGTTTTCATTTCGCCTGATTAAAAATGTGATTGGCTCGCTACCCGGGCCAGCGTGGCTGTGCCAACCTTTGCGGCACTTCTCACGACATGGACGGCGATCATTTGAAAACGCTCATTCTGTTTGGGGCCTTGCTGCTCAGCACACCTCTGTTTGCCGCACAGCTGAATCTTGAGCTGGGCGCGAGCCCTCGCACGTGGCAAACCGGGGAATTGCTCAAGCATCCTCAGGTTCAGACCATCACGATCACTAACGACGTTTCCTACAAGCGGGACATGAGCTATCGCGCCGTGCCGTTGGCGGCGTTGTTGACGGGTATCCAGCCTGACGATCATCTGCAAGCCGTTGCCCTGGATGGTTTTGCCGCCGAACTGGCTGCCGCGCCGCTGCTCAATACCCAAGGGGCGCGGGCCTGGCTGGCGATTGAAGACCCGGCCAAGCCGTGGCCGCCGCTGTCAGAGGGCAAGCACAGTGCCGGGCCGTTTTATCTGGTCTGGACCGATCCGCAGGCGGGCAATATCAGCCCCGAGCAATGGCCGTTCGAAGTGGCCAGTATCAAGCGCATGGCGCCGGTGGCCGAGCGCTTCCCTGCCTTGCTGCCCGATCCTGCGCTGAAGGCGGACGATCCGGTGAACAAGGGCTTTGCGCTGTTTCAGAAGAACTGCCTGGCGTGTCATCGATTGAATGGCGCGGGGGATGCGCAGTTCGGGCCGGACCTGAATATTCCGTTCAACCCGACCGAGTATTTCGGCGCGGACTTCCTCAAGCGCTACATTCGTGACCCACAGAGTTTGCGTCAGTGGCCCCAGGCGAAGATGCCCGCGTTCTCGACGACGGTATTGCCGGAGGGGGATCTGGAATTGTTGGTGGGGTATTTGAAGCACATGTCGGGACGGAAGGTGCAACCCTGAAGACATCCTACCTGTGGGAGCGGGCTTGCCCGCGATAGCATTATCTCAGACACCAATACGGTGACTGGAAGACCGTCATCGCGGGCAAGCCCGCTCCCACAGTGGGTGTGCGGTATCCCGGATTACTGCTGCTGGACGGAGATCACCGGCAGCGGCGTCGGCGAAACAAACACCTTGGCATGCATCTGCTCGCACCCACCGCCACGGCGCATGCCGCGCACCGGGCAGGCGTCGAGGTAGTCGAGGCCCACAGCCAGTTTCAGGTGACGCTCAGGGCGGGCCAGTTCGTTGGTCACGTCGAAGCTGTACCAGGCGTCATCCAGCCAGGCTTCAGCCCAGGCGTGACTGGCCAGGTGCTCGCTGTTCTCGCTGTATAAATACCCCGACACATAGCGCGACGGAACCCCAAGGCTGCGGGCGCAGGCGAGAAACGCATGGGTATGGTCCTGGCAGACCCCGGAACGCCTGGCAAAAGCTTGCGCGGCGCTGGTGTCCACTTCGGTGGAACCCGGCGCGTAGGTCATGTGCTGGTTCAGGCCATGCATCAAATCGATCAGCGCCGTGCGATCCCGGCGCTGTTTGCACTGTTTCTCGGCAAACGCGCGCAGGGCTTCGTCGGCTTCGGTCAGCCGGGTGAAGCGCAGGAACGGCAGCGCCGACTGGCTCTCATGCTCGGCTTCGCGCAATTCGTCGATGTCCACCTGGCCACGGGCTCCGATGATGATTGCCTCGTGGGGTTCGTCCAGGGTCAGCACATGCAGAATGTTGCCGAACGGATCGAGTTGCGCGCGCACCGGGCGCGGCAGGTCGAGCTGCCAGCTGAGCACATGCTGGCGCTCGCTGTCGTGAGGGGTCAGTCGCAGGTACTGGATGCTCGCCCGCACCTGATCTTCATAGTGATAGGTGGTCTCGTGGCTAATGGAAAGTCTCATGCAGCCTCCAGGTAGGAACTGTGAATGGCGTTGCCCAACTGGCGCACCAGCGGGATGAACTCGGTCAGCCAGGCGTGCAGGCCTTCGTCGAGGATTTCGTTGATACCGGTGTAACGCAGGCGCGCGTCCATCTCCGCCGCCAAACGCTGCGCGGGACGGCCATTCGCCCCCGGCAATTGGGCAAGGATCTGGTCGATTTCTTCGGTGCAGGCCCGCAGGGATCGCGGCACGTCGGCGCGCAGCAGCAACAGCTCGGCCACATGCCGGGCGCCGGGGGCATCGCGGTAGATCTCGGTGTAAGCCTCGAACGACGACAAAGCCCGCAGCAAGGCGCTCCACTGGTAGTAGGCGTGGGCCGTGCCGTCGCTGACCGCTTCGGCCTGATCGCCGGCCATTTCGTAACGGGCGTCGAGCAGGCGCAAGGTGTTGTCAGCCCTTTCGATAAAGGTACCCAGACGAATGAACCGAAACGCGTCGTTACGCATGATCGTGCCGTAGGACGCGCCGCGGAACAGGTGGGAACGCTCCTTGATCCACTCACAGAAACGGCTCATGCCGTAGCGACTCAAGCCCTGCTCGGCGATCCCGCGAATTTCCAGCCAGGTGGCGTTGATGTTTTCCCACATGTCGGCGGTGATTCGCCCACGCACCGCATGGGCACTGGCTCGCGCGGCACCGAGGCAACTGTAGATGCTCGCCGGGTTGGCCGCATCCAGAGCGAAGAAATGCAGCAGCCGTTCGGCATGCAAATCGCCGTGGCGCTCCAGGTAATCATCCAGGGTGCCGGTGATCAGCAACGGCATGGCAAGTTCGTGCAAGCCGTCGCCACGACCGTCCTGGGGCATCAGCGACAGCGAATAACTGATGTCGAGCATCCGTGCGAGGTTTTCCGCCCGCTCCAGGTAACGCGACATCCAATACAGATCCGAGGCAGTTCTACTTAACATGGCAGGCTTCCTTCAATCCTCGACCACCCAGGTGTCCTTGGTTCCGCCGCCCTGGGAGGAATTCACCACCAGGGAGCCTTCACGCAAGGCGACACGGGTCAAACCGCCGGGCACAACCCGGGTTTCGCGGCCAGACAATACAAACGGACGCAGGTCGATGTGGCGTGGAGCAATGCCGTTTTCGACAAAGGTCGGGCAGGTCGATAAAGACAACGTCGGTTGGGCGATGTACGCGTGGGGCTTGGCTTTGATCCGCTCGCGGAAAGACTCGATTTCCGCCGTCGTCGCCGCCGGCCCCACCAGCATTCCGTAACCGCCGGAACCCTGGGTTTCCTTGACCACCAGTTCTGGAAGATTGGCCAAGACATGGGACAGTTCAGAGGGATTACGACACTGCCACGTCGGCACGTTCTTCAGGATTGGCTCTTCATCCAGGTAGAAACGAATCATGTCCGTGACGAAGGGATACACCGACTTGTCGTCCGCGACCCCGGTACCGATGGCATTCGCCAGTACTACGTTGCCGGAGCGATAGGACGACAGCAGCCCTGGCACGCCAAGCATCGAGTCCGGGTTGAACGCCAGCGGATCGAGGAAGGCATCGTCGAGGCGACGATAGATCACATCGACCGCTTTCGGCCCGTCCGTGGTGCGCATGAACACCTTGTCGTCGCGCACGAACAGGTCCGCGCCTTCCACCAGTTCAACGCCCATTTCCCGGGCCAGAAACGCATGCTCGAAAAATGCGCTGTTGAAGCGCCCTGGCGTCAGCACCACCACACTCGGGTTGTCGATCGGGCTGGAGCTTTTCAGGGTGTCGAGCAACAGGTTCGGATAGTGGTCGATTGGTGCGATGCGCTGGGCCGAGAACAACTCGGGGAACAGGCGCATCATCATCTTGCGGTCTTCGAGCATGTAGCTCACGCCACTGGGGGTACGAAGATTGTCTTCGAGCACGTAGTACGTGCCGTCGCCATCGCGCACCAGGTCGACACCGGAAATGTGCGAATAGATATCGCGGTGCAGATCCAGCCCTTGCATCGCCAACTGGTATTGCTCGTTGGCCAGCACTTGCTCGGCCGGGATGACGCCGGCCTTGATGATGCGCTGCTCGTGATAGAGGTCGGCAAGGAACATGTTCAATGCCTTGACCCGCTGAATGCAGCCGCGCTCGACGACCCGCCATTCACTGGCGGGGATACTGCGGGGAATGGTGTCAAAGGGAATCAGGCGCTCTGTCCCCTGCTCATCACCATAGAGCGTGAATGTAATCCCGGCACGATGAAATAACAGATCGGCCTCGCGTCGCCGTTGTGCCAGAAGCTCGTCAGGCGTTTCGGCCAGCCAACGGGCAAACTCCCGATAATGCGGGCGGACCTGACCGCCGGCATCGTACATCTCATCAAAATAGGTGCGGATCATGCCGTACTCCTTGTCACCCGGACATCCAGGCCTTCGCAAGGCCCGTGCCATCGGCATAAACGCTTTGATATCAATCAGTTGGATAATAGCGCCACACGCACCGCACCAAATCCGTGCAGTAAATGCCCCAACCTGATCGCCCCCGCTTCATGGCGAAGCAATGCTGTCGCCTATCAGCAGCATAGTCAGAGTTGATTTCACCGCTCGGGGGGGAGATGCGGATAATTCGGGCATTCGCTGCAAAACTTATCGCTCTTCCCTTTTAGCCACTTGTTTAGGTGGCTTTTTTTTGTCCGTTTGAAATGTCGTGAAATAAAAGCAAGATCAAAAGATCTTTTTCACCCCCCACAAACGAAAACGGCCAACCCGAAGGTCAGCCGCTGCTGAGTGTTGTCGCTTGTTCATAAGGTTATGCGAGTAGCCCTCGTACCTCCTGCTTGACGCCCCATCCTTCGATGATACCGCCCAAAGGTTCGACCACCGCCTCGAAGTCCTGCTCAAAGTCGCCGATCCCGTCGTAGGTGGCGTACATCACTTTGCTCAGTTCCAGATACCACGCACCGTCGTCGCGCACGCTGATCTGGGCATTCAAGGACTCACCACAAAAATGACCTGCCGCCCTGCGTGCCCGCTCCTCGTCCGGGAAAATGGCGTAGAACTCGATGGGGTGGAATCGTGAAAAGTCGAAACCGCCTTCTTTCATGCGGCGCAGCACGCTGCTGCTGATGTCTTCTTGATAGGCTGTGCTCATGAAACGTCCCCCTCAGACTGATGGATAGACTTTCCGTATTCCCTGCACTTTCAACCGATTGGCGAGAGCGATACGACAACAGAAGTTGCCGACGGGAAACAAGCATGTAGCTGACAAGACCAGACCTTAGCGAGTCATTCGCTGATCTCGCTTGCAGAGTAGCCCCAAGACAGAGCCGCTGCCAAGGTCTGGTGGTGAATGTGACAAGAGGTGTATCAGATCGGGGTAATACCGAGGATTTCAATGCTGTACTGGGATTTCAGACTTTTGACGGTCGGATCATCGGTACGACCCTCCAGATCATTGAGATCCAGTTCGGCAGCGACCGGCAGGCGACGGGCGCGAATGAGTTTGGCGGCTTGCTCGCTGTTCGGGCATTCCTCGCACTCGAAGAGTTCGTCGACAGTTTCACCGTGATCATCCACGAAAGTGATTTTCCACTTTTGCATCGGTGCCTCCTCGATAACCCCGCAAAGGGGCTTACAACTATCTGGACTTTTACTCTGAGTGATCGTTCAAACGGATTACACCGCAAAGTATGAAAAGTAGACGGCATTGTGGGAGCGAGCCTGCTCGCGAAAGCGGTGTGTCAGTCGACATCTCTATTGACTGGAAGACCGTCTTCGCGAGCAAGCTCGCTCCCACAGAGGTTATGCGCAGGATTTAGTCGTTGCTGGGTTTATTCACCGCTTGCAGCACGTATTGCGGCAAGGCGAAGGCACCGATGTGGATTTCCGGGTTGTAGTAGCGGGTGATGATGCCGCTGCCAGCGAAACGCTGTTGCAAGGTTTCGCGGGACAACTTGCGATAGGCGGTATCGGTCGCGCCCCAGGCGAAGGTCATCGCGCCGCCGATGTAGGTCGGCACGGCCGCCTGATAGAAGTGCCAGTCCGGGAACAGGCTGCGCAGGCGGCCGGCGGTGGTTTTGACTTCTTCGATCTGCATGAACGGGGTGCCGTTCTGGGTCACCAGAATGCCGCCTTCGTTCAGGCAGCGACGGCAAGCCTGGTAGAAGTTTTCGGAGAACAGCACTTCGCCCGGACCGATCGGATCGGTGGAGTCGGAAATGATCACATCGAACTTTTCGGTGGTGGTGGCAACAAAACGCATGCCGTCGTCGATCACCAGGTTCAGGCGTGGATCATCGAACGCACCCTTGGAGTGGTTCGGCAGGAATTCCTTGCACATGTCGACCACGGTGCCGTCGATCTCGACCATGGTGATGTGCTCGACGCTGCGGTGCTTGGCCACTTCACGCAGCATGCCGCCGTCGCCGCCACCGATGATCAGCACGCGCTTGGCGGTGCCATGGGCGAGGATCGGCACGTGGGTAAGCATTTCGTGGTAGATGAACTCGTCGGCTTCGGTGGTCTGGATTACGCCGTCCAGCGCCATCACCCGGCCCATGCGCGGGTTCTCGAAGATCACCAGGTGCTGGTGCTCGGTGCGCACTTCGTGCAGCAGTTTTTCCATGCGAAAACGCTGGCCATAGCCTTCGTAGAGGGTTTCCAGGTACTCGCTGGTTGGGGTATTGCTCATGGGAAGTGCTCCGATGAATGCGGGTGGCAACGGACGGTTACCCGCCCATGATGGCCAATCGATCGCCTCGATTGACCGGGAAAGGCGCGCATTCTACGTTGCGGAACATGACAGGTCGAACCTTCGTCAGACAGAAGACATTTTGCACGCTCAAGAGCCCCCCTGTGGGAGCGGGCTTGCTCGCTCCCACAGGGGAAATGTGTCGGCCCTGAGAGCGGTATCAGATCCGCACGTCGCCTCGCGGCCCGGCGATGGCCCAGATGATCAGGCCCAGGACCGGCAGCAGGAGAATCAACAGCACCCAGAGGATTTTCATCCCGGTGTCGGCGCCACTTTTAAGCACGTTGATGATGGCCCAGATGTCCAGGGCAAGAATAATCAGGCCGATCAGACTGTTGAACGTGGAACCCATGGTGACGCTCCCAAAAAGTGATAGGCACTCTTAGGATAGTCGGGCCTGACGAGGGTTCCGTTTTATTACCGCCGTAGACGGCTTCAGACGTGGATGGCCAGTTTCAGGGCTTCCAGGGATGGCGCGGCAGCGATGCCGACTTCGGCACACAATTCGAGTACCCGTGGCACGTCATTACCGTAGACCAGCACCACTTGCAGTTCATCGTCGAGCAACTGGCTGAAGTTCATCAGCACGTAGCCACCGTTTTCCTTGTTCATGCTGCTCATCTGCACTTGAATGCGGTTGAGCGCCGTCAGGGCTTCGGTCTTGCCCAGTTGCTTGGGTTTGATGTTGAATTCAACGCCGGGGCCAAACGAGGCGACGATCTGCGCGAACAGGTCCATGTAGGTGTCAGCCTGGAACAGCACGGTTTCCGGCAAGCTGCCGACGACTACCCACTCACCCAACGGGATCGGGAAGGTGTCGTCGTAGTTGATGTCCGAATTGGCCGTCAGAAAAGCCTCGGGGTCGGCGTAGGCCTGAGCCGCTTCGTCAGCGACTTTCAGGATTTCGTCCTCGCCCATGCACCCGGAGCTGATTTTGCTGATGAGTTCGACGAGTGCGGCTTTCATGGGGCGGATCCTGTAGCGAGGGAATTTTGAGGGCGCGAAGGATAGCGCATTAAAAACGGATTGCGGGGCCTGGCATGAACCTGTGGCGAGGGAGCTTGCTCCCGCTGGGCTGCGAAGCAGCCCCAAAATCAGCCATCGCGGTCATTCAGATAGACCGCATTCGCCGGGTTTACGACTGCTTCGCAGCCCAGCGGGAGCAAGCTCCCTCGCCACAAAAGCCCCGCGACACTAGAGAGTGTCAGGCCTGGAGTTTTTGCAGCTGCGCCGTGGTATCCGCCGCGCCCATGGTCTTGGCCGCATCCAGCGCGGATACACCGTTGGCATCCTTGGCTTTCGGATCGGCGCCTTTGCTGATCAAGTAGTCGATGATTTCGACACGGTTGAACATCGCCGCCATCATCAGTGCCGTGCGACCGTCGAAGGACGAACCTTCCACCTCCGCGCCCCCCTCAACCAACGCCTTGACCACCGCCAGATCACCCTTGAACGCCGCACCAGCAATCGGGCTCTGGCCGTTGTCGTTGCGGATTTCCGGGTCGGCCTTGTGCTCGAGCAGGACTTTTACCGTGTCGACATGGCCGTGGTAGGCGGCGAGCATCAGCAAGGTGTCGCCCTTGTGGTTGCGCAGGTTCGGCGGCAGGCCCTTGGTCAGCAGCGCAGCCATCATGGCCGCATCGCCCTCGCGCGCTTTGTTGAACACCTGTTCGGCAAATTCAGCGGCCTCTTCGGGGGTCATCTGGCGGCTTTTGTCTGACATTGGGGACTCCACATTCGGTCAATCGGAAAGCCGATAGTTTCCCGAGCGCTCCGGAACCTGTCACTTCTTTTTTCTCATGGATGGCCATAGCCATATTCAATACAGGCCACACTCAATAGCGGTACTTGCCGCCGTAGATATCCGCCAGCACCTGCTCGGTGACTTGCACGTAAGTCTGGGTACCCGGCAACCAGGCGTAGATCGGGTCATCGCCGGTTTTGTTCGGGTCGAAGGCTTCGTCCTTGAGCCGGGTCTTCTGGTATTTGAACGTCCCGGTGGTCTCCATTTTCACTTTCACTCGCAGGAACAGTGGCACCGCATAAGCAGGCATTTGCTGCCTGGCGAAAGCCAGCAACTCACTGAAATCCAGGGTCGCCAGCGATTCAGCCGGCGTGATCGCCACCATCCCGGCACGCCCGTTGGTGTTGTGGATTTCCACGCCATAGGCCACGGCTTCGGCGATCTGCGGGTGTTGCAGGAGGATGTTTTCAACCTCGGTGGTCGAGACGTTTTCACCCTTCCAGCGGTAGGTGTCGCCCAAGCGATCCACAAACTGCGCATGGCCGAAACCAATGTTGCGCAGCAGGTCACCGGTATTGAAGTAACGGTCGCCCGTCTTGAACACGTCGTGGAGCACGACTTTTGCGGTTTTCTGCGGGTCGGTGTAGCCGTCCAGCGGCGCCTTGTCGTCGATCCTCGCCAGCAGCAGACCTTGCTCGCCCTTGGCCACTTTGTGCATGAATCCCTGGGCATCACGTGTAGGTGCGCCGCTGTCGTGGTCGTACGCCACCAGTTCCCAGGCCATCAGGGAGAACCCGATGGTGTTGTCGAAATTGAGGATGTTGGTAAAACCGATATTGCCGTCGCTGGCGGCGTACAGCTCGCAGATATGGTTCACGGCAAACCGCGTCTTGAACTCGCTCCACGCACCAGGGCGCAGCCCATTGCCGATCATCTTCGTCACGCCGTGCCGACTGTCGTCGATGCTTGGCGGTTGATCCACCAGGTAACGACACAATTCGCCGACGTAACCGAGGGTGGTCGCTCGGTATTTGCGCACGTCGCTCCAAAACTGGCTGGCGCTGAACTTGCGGCGGATGGCAAACCCCGACGCCCCGCTGATCGCCGAACCCCAGCACACGCAGAGCCCGGTGGCGTGGTACAGCGGCAAGGTGCAATAGATGATGTCCTGCGGCTGCATGTCCAGGGCGATCAACCCGAAACTGGCGGAACTGCGCATCCAGCGGCCGTGCTTGAACACCCCGGCCTTGGGCAACCCGGTGGTGCCCGAGGTGTAGATATAGAAACAAGGATCGTCGAGAAAAACCTGCCGGCTGCTGTCGGGGTTGCTGCTGGACGCGTCGCAGCTGGCCATCATCAGGTTGATGAAGCCATCGGGCGTTTTGCCCGGATCGCTGAAGGTGTCTTGATCGGCGACAAACCAGGTGCGCGCCGCTTCGATGGCCACCCGCTCACGGACTGCGTTGAAGGCTGGAACCAGCTCTTCTCCGACGACAATCGCCACGGGCGCCACCAGGTTCAGACTGTGAGCGAGGGTGTCGCGGGTCTGTGAGGTATTGAGCAAGGCGCTGATCGCGCCGACCTTGGCCACCGCCAATATCGTCACCAGCAGCTCTACGCGATTCTCGATGAAGATCGCCACCACATCGCCCTTACCGATGCCTTGGGCGATCAGGTGATGGGCGATGCGATTGGCCCATTGATTGACCTGTGTATAAGTGAGCGCCACCTCGCCCTGCAACAAGGCCGGGCCATCGGGATTGCGCAACGTCGCCTGTTCGAAGCTCCAACCGAGGCCACACGGTTGGGTCGGGTCCTTGACGTTGGCGGCTTTCATGCCCCTCACCACGCGAGGAATGGCTTTGGCAATGGAAGGCAGCTTGCGCAGCATCATGCCCCAGGTAATCGTGTCGTTCAGCGTGCGGCTCATGGTTGCTCCCGTTCGATCTTCTTATTGTCGGGTGGCGTTGATTGAGGCCGAAAATACGTCAGCGCTTCTTGAGCTGTACACGCGGTTTTTGCAATGTTTTGTATCCGCACGCGAAGCGTTCGGTCGAACATTCGAAATGCGGAACCCTGGCGTTGTGATTGGTTCCATCCGGTCGACGGCGACCACGCAAAATGCAGGATGCACGATGGCCATTCATGCAAATTGCACGAACACCAAAAATACCAAAAAACATAAACTATTGATTTATATAGTGTTTTAAAAAATAAGGCGCTGGCACAATCACTGCAACTACCTCTCCATGTTGCCCTTCAAGCACTCACGGAGCCGATAGACATGAGCCTGATCCAGGAAAAATTTTCGTCGCTGTTCTCCAACTTCGAAGTGACCACCCAGCCACGGCCTGACGGCGGCATTCTGCTGACCCTGCGCGGTCAGGAAGGTAAAGTCTTCAAACGTTCGATTTCCTACCAACAAATGCATGCCGGCGATCAGCTGTCGTGGGTGATCAGCGCGATTCGCCGTGACATCGCCGAACAGGCCAGCGAATTGCCGCAGATCTCCATGCTGCAAAGCCAGCAACGGTTCGCCCTGCCCACCTATCACTCGGCGTAAACATGCTTTAAACAAACAGGCCGTGAAAGCTTTCGCTTCACGGCCTGTTGTGTTTCTGGAGTTGCGCAATCCATGTGGGAGCGAGCCTGCTCGCGAAAGCGGTGTGTCAGGCAACATCAATGTTGAATGGCATACCGCTTTCGCGAGCAGGCTCGCTCCCACAGGTTATGTGCATTGATCCTTAAAAAGTGGAAGGATTTATCCGCACAAAACTGTCGACGGTCACATGCCCCGCCAACTCCCCGCCCTCACGGGCCAGGCCACAAGTGGCCATGCCGGCCGCACGCGCCGCGTCCAGTTCCTGAACGATGTCGGACAGAAACAGAATCTGCGAAGCCTCGATGCCAATCGCCTGGGTGATGCGCTCGTAGGACTGCGCTTCGCGCTTGGGCCCCGAGGTGGTGTCGAAATAGCCGCTGAACAACGGCGACAAGTCACCCGCCTGCGAGCAGCCGAAGATCAGTTTTTGCGCCTGGATCGAGCCCGAAGAATAAACAAACAGCTGATAACCTTCCTGATGCCAGCGCTTGAGCGCTTCAACGGCGTCCGGATAAACGTGGCCCTTCAACTGCCCGGCTTGATAACCCTGCTCCCAGACCATGCCCTGCAACGCTTTGAGCGGCGTGGCTTTGCGGTCTTCGGCGATCCAGCCCAGCAAAATGTCGATGACCCGTTCAACATCGGCGCCCGGCTCATTATTGTCCCGGCGCACGGCCACCAGTTGCTCGGCCACATCGGAGCGCCCGGCGTTCTGGCGAACGAAGTCCGGCAGGTGCTTGGCTGCATACGGAAACAACACGTCGAACACAAAACTCACCGCGCTGGTGGTGCCTTCGATGTCGGTGAGAATCGCTTTGATCGGCATCGGCTCAGTCCTCAAGACGCGGGAAGTGGCTGGCGATGTTGTCGCCGGTGAAATTGGCCACCCAGCCTTCGGGGTTGTTGAACAGGCGGATCGCGACGAAATGCGGGTTTTCGCCCATGTCGAACCAGTGCGGCGTGCCGGCTGGCACGGAGATCAGGTCATTTTTCTCGCAGAGCACGGCGTAGACGTAATCGCCGATGTGCAGGGTGAACAAGCCACGGCCGGCGACGAAAAATCGCACTTCGTCTTCGCCGTGACGGTGTTCATCGAGGAACTTGGCACGCAACTCGGCTTTTTGCGGGTGATCGCTGTTCAGGCTGACCACGTCGACGGTGATGTAACCGCGCTCGGTCATCAGCTTGTCGATTTGCTCCTGATACGCGGCGATCACTTCTTCCTGGCTGGCGCCGGGCTGGATTTTCGCCGCGGCTTGCCAACGGTCGAAGCGCACGCCCTGTTCGGCCAGGGTCGAGGCGATGTCTTCGAGGTGGGTCAGCACCTTGTTCGGAATTTCAGGGCTTGAGACGTGATAAACGGACAGGCTGCTCATCTGGGCAACTCCTTAACGGTTCATGCTTTATGGTTCGAGAGCGAGCGTGTCTTCAACTCGCACTCGAACAAAAATTCAAAGGCTTCGATCTGTCGTAGCGCATCGCTCATGCGCGCCCCCCACGTGTAGAGGCCGTGTCCGCGAATCAGGTAGCCGACGCAATCAGGATGGGCGTCGAGCCAAGGCTGCACCTTGGCGGCCAGCCGCGCAATGTCCTGATCGTTGTCGAAAATCGGCACGCGCACACGGGACTCGTGGGTCGAGACACCGCTGAAGGCCTTTTGCAGTTCGTAGTCTTCGAACTCGATGAACGCTTCCGGCGTCAGGCGCGACAGCACCGTGGCGTTCACCGAATGGGTGTGCAGTACCGCACCGATCTCAGCGCGCCAGCTATAGAGCTGAGTGTGCAGCAGGGTTTCGGCGGACGGCTTTTTGCCGGGCTCCAGACTATTGCCCGACATATCAGTGGCCAGCACATCATCCGGGCCCAGTTGGCCCTTGTGCTTGCCGGACACGGTCAGCAAGGCTTCGGTTGGCGACAGGCGGGTCGAGTAATTGCTGCTGGTGGCCGGCGACCAGCCGCGGCCATACAGAAAACGCCCGGCGTCGATGATTTCCTGGGCGAGGTGTTCACGGGTGAGGCTCATGGCCTGTCCTCTTGCATACGTGTGGCAATGATAATGGCAGCGGCGAAGGCTGCGAGACTGGCAATACTAAAGGTCAACGTGGCGCCGAGGGCATTCCAGCTGTAACCGGAGTACAACGCGCCCAGCGCGCCGCCGGTGCCGGCCAGCGCGGCATACAACGCCTGGCCCTGCCCTTGCTGGCGTGCGCCGAAGCTACGTTGCACGAACTGGATGGCAGCCGCGTGAAAGCTGCCGAAGGTGGCGGCGTGCAGCACCTGGGCGAACAGCAGCACCCAGAGGAACTCGGCAAACGAACCGAGCAACAGCCAACGCAGGGCCGCCAGCAGGAAACTCGCCAGCAGCACCCGGCGCACCGAAAAACGCGTGAGGATCTTGCTCATGGCCAGAAACATCAAGACTTCGGCGACCACGCCGACCGCCCAGAGCATGCCGATCAGCCCGCGACTGTAACCGAGCCGCTCAAGGTGCAGGGTCAGAAAGGTGTAATACGGCCCGTGACTCATCTGCATCAGCGCCACGCAACCGTAGAATGCCAACACACCGGGGTTGCGCAATTGCTCGACAAACCCCTCCCCCGTCAGGCGATTGCCTTGGGCCGGTTGCGCATTGGGCACCCACAAACTGCTGACCACGATCCCGGCCATGATCAGCACCAACGCCACCGGATAGATGTCCAGGCTGAGCCATTCGAACAACCGGCCCAGCGCAACCACGGTGATGATGAAACCGATGGACCCCCACAGGCGGATCTGACTGTAGCGCGACGTCTGCCCCTGCAAATGCGCCAGGGTGATGACTTCGAACTGCGGCAATACCGCGTGCCAGAAGAACGCGTGCAAGGCCATGACCATCGCCAGCCACGCATAGCTTTTGCTGACGAAAATCAGCGAGAACGTCAGCAAGGTGCAGACCGCGCCGAAACGCACGATGGCCAGCCGTCGGCCGGTGTAATCACCGAGCCAGCCCCAGATATTCGGCGCCACGCAGCGCATCAGCATCGGGATCGCCACCAGTTCGCCGATGCGCGCGCTGGAAAAACCCAGGTGATCGAAGTACAGCGCCAGAAACGGCGCCGTCGAACCGAGCAAGGCGAAATAGAACAGATAGAAACTGGAGAGCCGCCAGTACGGGAGCGCCGCCACAGCCGTCAGACCGTAGCGACGTTAAGGTCAGCCATTAAAGCTGACCCAGCACCGGAGTGCTCACGCGAACATCGGCGTTCTGCCCACGGTGACGCAGCAGATGATCCATCAGCACGATGGCCATCATCGCTTCGGCGATCGGCGTGGCACGGATGCCGACGCACGGATCGTGACGGCCCTTGGTGACGACCTCCACCGGGTTGCCATGGATGTCGATGGAACGGCCCGGCGTGGTGATGCTCGACGTTGGCTTCAGCGCCAGGTGCGCGACGATCGGCTGACCGGACGAGATGCCGCCCAGAATGCCGCCGGCGTTGTTGCTGAGGAAACCTTCCGGAGTCATTTCATCGCGGTGCTCGGTGCCGCGCTGGGCGATGCTGGCAAAACCGGCGCCGATCTCCACGCCTTTGACCGCGTTGATGCTCATCAGCGCGTGGGCCAATTCGGCGTCGAGGCGGTCGAAGATCGGCTCGCCGAGGCCCGGCATCACGCCTTCGGCGACCACGGTGATCTTCGCGCCGACCGAATCCTGGTCACGGCGCAACTGGTCCATATAGGCTTCCAGCTCCGGCACTTTGTCCGGGTCGGGGCTGAAGAAGGCGTTTTCTTCCACCGAATCCCAGGTCTTGAACGGGATTTCGATCGGGCCGAGCTGGCTCATGTAGCCACGAATGACGATGCCCTGGGTGGCCAGGTACTTTTTCGCAATCGCCCCTGCCGCCACGCGCATGGCCGTTTCCCGGGCCGAACTGCGACCGCCGCCGCGGTAATCGCGCTCGCCGTATTTGTGGTGGTAGGTGTAGTCGGCGTGGGCCGGGCGGAACAGATCCTTGATCGCCGAGTAGTCCTTGGACTTCTGGTCGGTGTTGCGGATCAACAGGCCGATGGCGCAACCGGTGGTGCGGCCTTCGAACACGCCGGAGAGGATTTCGACTTCGTCGGCTTCCTGGCGCTGGGTGGTGTGGCGGCTGGTGCCGGGCTTGCGGCGGTCCAGGTCGCGCTGCAGGTCCTCAAGGGAAATCTCCAGGCCCGGCGGGCAGCCATCGACAATGGCGACCAACGCCGGACCATGGCTTTCGCCCGCGGTGGTGACAGTGAACAGCTTGCCGTAGGTATTGCCGGACATGCGGGACGCTCCGTGAAATCGAAACTAAAATACGTAATGCGCGCCAGTATACGCAGGCTACCCGACTAGTTCATCCTCGAACCTTATGGGTGCCTGCGAGTCCAACCGGCACCTTGTGAATGATGGCGTGATGATGCTGCGAGTTCTAGCCTTGAGCCTTACCCTGTTTACCGGCTTTGTACAGGCCACTGTCCTGCAACGCCCGATCAGCCTGGACACGGGCAGCGGCGAGCTTTTCGGCTCGCTGTTGCTGCCCAAGTCCGACACGCCTGTGCCGGTTGTCCTGATCATTTCCGGCTCCGGCCCTACGGATCGTGACGGAAACAACCCCGACGGCGGGCGCAACGACAGCCTCAAACGGCTGGCCTGGGTGCTGGCCAAACACAACATCGCCAGCGTGCGCTACGACAAGCGCGGCGTGGCGGCGAGCCTTGCGGCCACACCGGATGAGCGCAATCTGTCGGTGGAAGACTATGTAGCCGATGCCGTGGCCTGGGGGCAGAAGCTCAAGGCCGATCCGCGCCTGGGCAAACTGATTTTGCTGGGTCACAGCGAAGGTGCGTTGATCGCCAGCCTGGCGGCGCCCAGTGTCGATGCCGCGGCGGTGATTTCCATGTCCGGCAGCGCCCGCCCGATCGATCAAGTGCTGCGCCAGCAGTTGAGCAATCGCCTGCCGCCGCCATTGATGCTGCGCAGCAATGAACTGCTCGACAGCCTCAAGGCCGGTCACACCGACGACAACGTGCCGCCGCAATTGCAGGTGATTTTCCGCCCCAGCGTGCAGCCGTACCTGATTTCGCTGTTTCACCAGGACCCGGCGGCGGCCTTCGCCAAACTGAAAATGCCGGCACTGATCATCCAGGGCAGCAACGACATCCAGGTCGGCGTGGGTGACGCCAAGGCACTCAAGGCGGCCAAACCGGACGCCGAACTGGCGCTGATCGAAGGCATGAACCACGTGCTGCGCATCGTGCCCAACGATGTGAAGCGGCAATTGGCCTCCTATAAAGATCCGCAATTGCCGCTGGCGGCCGAGCTGGGCACGCGAATCCTCGGGTTTATTGACGGACTTCGCTCCAGCTAAGCGCTGTTAGGGGCGTGAAAACTAGTTGAGAACGCCCCCTAGCCCTCCAGTCCTGAAAAAAACGGCCGATAAGCCTTTGTCGCCAGCGTTATGACTGGCGGCAACAGAGCTTGGACAGGATCTCGCCGTTATGACTGATACCCCGGCTTCACCCGACACCACCGCTGAAAAAGACGCACCGCCAGCGGTCGAGCTGCCGTGGGCGGACGTCCACGTCGAGCACCACAAAATGCTCCGCCTGGCGCCGCTGCAAACCGACCGCAACACCGGTGGCCGGCCATTGCGCTTTGTCGAATTCGGTTACGCCGAACGCAATAGCAAGGAACACAGCCTGATGCGCATGACCATCAAGCTGCCGGGCCAGCGGGTGCGCAAAGAACAGAACCATCTGGACGTGTGGGTCAATCACACGACCAAACGCGTGCATTTCGAGCCGGAAAGCGGCTTGCAGATCGAGCCGATGAACCGTGGCATCGGGCGCTATATGGCCTCTCAGGGCGTCACGTGGGCGAAGAAGAGATGGCCCGCCTACACCGTCGACGGCACCGACCTGAACAACAAGGATGCGCTGAACGAAGACACCCGTCTGCGTCGCGATCACTTTCTGCGGGTGCACGGTTTTGACGTGGTCTACGCCGATGCCCAGCATTTGAAGGGCAGCGTCAAAGAGGTGCAGGTCGGTGACTTGCTCGGCGACTGGAACAGCGAAAAGCTGCAACAGGTGGAAATCCTCGAAGCCGCGCAGATGCTCCAGCAAGCCGAGCAGAACCTGGCGGAACAGGAAGTCAAACTCAAGAAGCACGAAGAAAAGGTCAGCAAGTACAAACGCGAAGACGCCGGGCTGCGTTTTACCATTACGTGTCTGGTGGCGTTTGCGGTGTTTCAGGCGGGGCTGTTGATCTGGATTGCCACGCACCGCTGAAGGTTATAGACCGAGGCGCGGCCTTCGCGGGCAAGCCACGCTCCCACAGGTTTTGTGTTGTATCCAAATGATGTGGCACACACAAAACCTGTGGGAGCGTGGCTTGCCCGCGAAGGCTTTCTACAGTCAGACGCGGGAAGCGAACAGCGCCTGATGATCGCGGCACTGCTCCGCTGTGAGCATGAACACACCATGCCCGCCGCGCTCGAACTCCAGCCAGGCGAAGTCGACTTCCGGGTACAGCGCCTCGACGTGAACCTGGCTGTTACCCACCTCGACGATCAGCAGCCCCTTCTCGGTCAGATGATCCGCCGCTTCGGTAAGCATGCGGCGCACCAGATTCAAACCATCGTCGCCGCAGGCCAGGCCCAGCTCGGGTTCGTGCTGATACTCATCCGGCATGTCAGCGAAATCTTCCGCATCGACGTAAGGCGGGTTCGACACGATCAGGTCGAAACGCTGACCCGGCAAACCATCGAAACCATCGCCCTGAACGGTGAAGACCCGCTCGTCGACACCGTGGCGCTCGATGTTCTGGTTAGCCACTTCCAGCGCTTCGAACGACAGGTCGGCCAGTACCACTTCGGCGCTCTGGAACTCGTAGGCACAGGCGATGCCGATGCAACCGGAACCGGTGCACAGATCGAGAATGCGCGCAGGTTCGGCGCCCAGCCACGGCTCGAAACGTTTTTCGATCAGCTCGCCAATCGGTGAACGCGGGATCAGTACACGTTCGTCGACAATGAACGACAGGCCACAGAACCAGGCTTCGCCCAGCAGGTAAGCGGTAGGAATGCGTTCTTCGATACGGCGCTTGAGCAAGCGTTGCAGATGGACCAGCTCGTCGTCTTCCAGACGGCAGTCCAGATAGCTGTCGGCGATTTCCCACGGCAGGTGCAGCGCACCCAACACCAGTTGACGGGCTTCGTCCCAGGCGTTGTCGGTCCCATGGCCGAAAAACAGATCCTCCCCATGGAAGCGGCTGACGGCCCAACGGATATGGTCACGCAGGGTACGAAGTCGGGAAGTGATCACGGGGTAAACTCCAGAAAAAACGACTGACGATTCTAACAGCCAAAAGGCGCCGCGACGACGCAGGAAAAACACCGGATCAGATGTAGGATTCTTCTATTTTCTCAGCAGGCTATTGAACAGAACGAGTATCTTGACAAGGCTGCAAGCCAACAACGGCGGTGCCTACGATGGTAGCGATTCACAGAAGCGCTCAGCCAGAGGACAATGTCGCAAAAGCCCCACTCGAAGGAGCCCCAGAATGTCCGTTCCAAAAACGATGTTTCAACTCAGCGGCCGCGGTTATGCAGCGGCCAATCTGGGTCATGCGACCCTTGTCATCATCGATGCCCAGAAAGAGTACCTCAGTGGCCCGCTGGCCCTGAGCGGCATGGATGCTGCCGTCGCGAACATCAAACACCTGCTGGCCGCTGCCCGTGCAGCCGGTCGCCCGATCGTGCACGTGCGTCACCTCGGCACTGTCGGTGGGCTGTTCGATCCACAAGGCGAACGCGGTGAGTTCATCCCGGGCCTGGAGCCGCAGGGCGACGAAACCATCATCGGCAAATTGCTGCCGAGTGCGTTTCATGGCACCGAACTGTACGATCGCTTGCAACAACTGGGCTCGCTCGACCTGATCGTCTGCGGCTTCATGAGTCACTCCAGCGTCAGCACCACCGTGCGCGCGGCGAAGAACCTGGGCTTTCGCTGCACCCTGGTGGAAGATGCCTGCGCAACGCGGGACTTGCCCTGCAAGGGCGGTATCCTCAGCGCCGAACAGGTTCAGCAGACCGAAATGGCGATCATGGCGGACAACTTCGCCACCCTCGCCCTGACCCGCGAACTGATCTGATCGACCTTCGATGAGCGGTCCACGCCGCCGCTCATCCGCAAAAGCCTCTCATTTTCCGTAATTGCCCTAGCCTCAGGAACATCCCGGTCAACTCCCGGTCGAAGGGCCGATACCCATTGAGGAAGGTCGGAATGAAGTTATCCGATGGTTTTGATGCACGCCGCTTGCGACCCAAGGGCCAACGCAACTGGCGGTTTCGCTTCGGCGCAGCGTTCGCTGCCCTGCTGGCGACGTGCGGCGTGTTGCTGGCGATGGCCGGCGCGGCCAGCCTGCTGGGGCGGCCACCAGCATTGGGCGAATTGAATGCCAGCCCGCTGGGCTCGGCGATCATTCTGGCCGTGGGCCTGTTCGTGCTGTACATCGGCGTCTGGCTGTGGCGCCGCTGCCGTCGCCGCTCGCGCCAGTCGCAAGAGCTGAACATGGCGCCGCACCTGATGAAAAAACATGACTGAATCAACGGCCCGGCGTTTTGGCGGGCCCGAATTGTTATGGATAGGGTCCCGACTTGGGTAAACTGGCCGCCCTTCGCGGAGGCTGACATGCAAGACGACGATTTTTCCCTGTTCAAAAGCGCGATCCAAGGCGTCAAGCCGATCAAGCACGATCGCGCCGAAACCGGCAAACCCAAGGCCGACCGCGCGCAAATCGCCAAGCTGCGCCAGGCCGCCACCGTGCGCACCGATGCCACCACCGTTGACGGGCTGTCCGATCAGTTCGTCATTGATGTCGGCCCCGAAGATGAGCTGATGTGGGCCCGCGACGGCGTTCAGGAAAGCCAGATCCGCAAGCTCAAGATCGGACAGATTCCGTTCGAAGGCAGCCTCGACCTGCATGGCATGAACGTGGAAAAGGCCCGTGAAACCCTGTGGGCGTTTCTGGCCGAAGCGACCAAATTCGAAATCCGCTGCGTGCGCGTCACCCACGGCAAGGCCGTGCGTCTGGACGGCAAACGGCCGATGATCAAGAGTCACGTCAACACCTGGCTTCGTCAGCATCCACAGGTGCTCGGCTTCACGTCGTGCCAACCGAAACACGGCGGCGCCGGAGCGGTTTATGTGATGCTCAAACGCACCATGATGGAAGGTCGCGACGAGTGATGCTGTCGCTTCACGCTTGCAGCGCCGAGTCCGCCACCGTACCCTTGCCCTTTGCGTAAAATCCCACAGGTAGTTTCATGTGTAGTGGTCTAATGAAACCGGACACCCATTTAGGCGAGAATGCTCGCCAGATCGAGGTGTCAGATGACCAAACAACGCCGTTCCTTTTCTGCTGAATTCAAACGCGAGGCTGCCGACCTCGTACTCAAGCAAAACTACAGCTACATCGAAGCCAGCCGTTCACTCGGCGTCGGCGAGTCGGCCCTGCGCCGTTGGGTTGACCAAGTTCAGAAGGAGCGCCAAGGCGTCACCCCGCAGAGTAAAGCGCTGACACCGGAACAGCAGAAAATCCAGGAGCTGGAAGCCCGGATCGCCCGTCTTGAACGGGAAAAATCGATATTAAAAAAGGCTACCGCGCTCTTGATGTCGGAAGATCACGAGCGTACGCGCTGATTAATCAGCTGAGCGTCCATGAGCCGATTGATTGGCTGTGCAAAGTGTTTGATATCAACCGCTCAAGTTACTACGCCCACCGCCTCAAGCGTCGAACGCCTAATGTCGAACGGCTTCGGTTGCGCAGCCGGGTGAGCGAGTTGTTTTCACAAAGTTGCAGTGCTGCCGGCAGTCGTAGCCTTCTCTCGTTGATGCGTGACGATGGTGAGCAACTCGGTCGGTTCAAAGTGCGCAGCTTGATGCGCGAGCTTGATCTCGTCAGTAAACAACCTGGCTCTCATGCCTATAAACGAGCGACGGTTGAACGGTTGGATATCCCGAACATCTTGAATCGGGAGTTCGATGTCCCGGCACCCAACCAGGTGTGGTGCGGCGACATCACCTACATTTGGGCCCAGGGGAAACGGCACTATCTGGCTGTCGTGCTGGATCTTTTTGCGCGCCGGATAGTGGGCTGGGCATTGTCAGAAAAACCAGATGCTGAGTTGGTGATCAAGGCGCTGGACATGGCCTACGAACAGCGTGGAAGACCTCAAGGGCTGATGTTTCACTCGGATCAAGGGTCGCCCAATATGCGAGCCGCCTGTTTCGCCAGCGGCTCTGGCGTTATCGCATGCGTCAGAGCATGAGTCGTCGAGGAAATTGTTGGGACAACGCGCCGATGGAGCGCGTGTTCCGCAGCTTGAGAACTGAATGGATACCGACCGTGGGCTACAGAACTGCTCAAGAAGCCCTACGCGATATCAGCCACTTCTTGATGCATCGGTACAACTGGATTCGACCCCCATCAATTCAACGGTGGGCTGGCGCCCGCTCGGGCCGAAGAAAAACTTAACGTCGTGTCCGGGATTAGTTGACCACTACAATCGATTACAAACCAAAGGCCTGCCGACATTCATAACGAGGTGAATTCGGAAAAACTCCGACTGAGGATTCAGTCGGAGTTCTGGGTCTACTATCCAGCTAAATCGTAAGCGCTCCATGAACCCCACATTCAAAGCGCTTAGCTGATCCCGGATGCTGTGCTCCCGATTCCCTCAGGAGCCAGCCCGCCATGATGCGACCCGATGCTAAAGTCGAAAAAGTCTATCTCT
>NZ_CAXAQH010000045.1:0-28831 GCF_963970905.1 Pseudomonas sp. EL_65y_Pfl2_R96
CACGGGGCAGCTGGAAGGCATAAACAATCGAATAAAAGTCATTAAGCGGATGGCGTACGGTTACCGGGACAGCGAATTCTTTTTCATGAAGATCAAGAGCGTCTTTCCCGGTAATCCGTGAAGAACCTTTTTTTTGCGTGTGTGAATCAGTCATGAAAGTGTTGATTGGGCTGACGCTTTCGCGGGCAAGCCACGCTCCCACAGGACTTGCGAATAACCTATGGGAGCGTGGCTTGCCCGCGATGAACGATGACTCGGTCTAGCGTTGCAACACAAGGATGCGCGACAACAACTCATCACGATCCACATAACACCCCTGGAAATGCCGGGCACCGGTGGCGGGGTCGAAGGCGTTGCGGGCGTGGAGGGTGCGGCGGTTGTCGAAGCACCACAACTCGCCGGGGTTGAGCCGCGTCATCACCCGGAAGCGCGCCTCGCGAGTCATCGCAATGAAGCGCCGGTAAGCGCGATAGAGCCTGGGCATCTGCTCCACCGAAGCATCGAACGGCCCACGCAGAAAGTTCGCCATGCGGATTTCCGACACCTGCCCGAACGCATCCAGGGCGATGATCGGCGCCAGGCAGCGGTAGTCGCTGTGGCGGTCCTTGTTGCGAAACTCCACGGGGATTTCACACAAGGCTTGAAACGCCTCGGGATCTTCCTCGCGCAAGGCTTCGGCGATGGCAAAACCGTCGACGAAAATGCTCTCGCCACCGTCGGCGTCATTGACCAGGCAATGCAGAAATTGCAGCCCTGGTTGCAACTCCCGGGTTGGCAGGTCGCTGTGCAGCGGCAGGTTGAAGGCAGTGTAGGCATTGCTGTCGGCGTCGGCTTTGGATTGCACGTTGAACAGCACGCCGAAATTGCTCTCGCGGATGAACGAAATCCGCTGGGCGATCAGCTTCAATGAACCCGGCTCGGTGGGTACGCCGCGCACTTGAGTCAGGCCGGCATCGCGCACGGCCAGCAGCCATTGCAGCAAGGCGTCGTTGTTCTCCATCAGGGCCTGGTATTCGAATACTGGTAGTTGCAAATCGCTGTGCCAAAGCCTGGCTTTCGGTTTGCCGGCCTGGCGTTCAGCGCGGGACTCATCGTCATAGGCGTGAGCCCGTAGCCAGCCCGGATCGAAGCGGCTGAGGTGGCCGTCCTGCCAATCGACGCACAGACAACCTTGGGCATCGACCGTGGCGTTTTCAGGCGTCAGGTGCTCTGCGACATCGACGATTTCCAGCACTTGCTCGCGGGTCACCGTGTAGACGCACAACGGGCACGGGCAGTTGTCCCGCAGCCATTGATGATGAAAAGGGCTGACCCGACCGTCCGCCCATGTCACTTGAATTCGGTCCGCCAGGGTACGCACGGCGGTCAACGCGCTAATCAATGGGTAGGTGCGGAAATCGGCAAAAGCGGCGGCGGTGTTCATGGCGAGCTCCTTGTTATTTTTCGGGGGGTAAAGCGATCACTCGGCCAATCCAGGCGGGTGCGGGCAGGTCGGTTTGCTCGGCGACAATGGCCTGCAGTTTGCTCAAGGTTTCTTCGCTGAACGGTGCGGATCGCGGCCCGTTGAGGTCGACGTGCAGCAGCATTTGTTCATTGCCCGCCAGCTCCTTGTCACCGCCCACCAGATGCAGGCTGTGGTAGAGGTGCAGACGCTTGCGGTCGTGGCCGATGATTTGGGTATGCACCTCGACATCGGCATCGAGCTTCACTTCGTGCAGGTAGTTGAGGTGCAGTTCGAGGGTGAACAGCGAGTGGCCGCAGGCTTCGCGGTTGTTGCTGTCCATACCCAGCCGATCCATCAACGCGTCGGTGGCGTAGCTGAAGATCAGCAGGTAGAAGGCATCGCGCAGGTGGCCGTTGTAGTCGACCCAGTCGGGGATGATTTTGGTTTGGTAGGTGGTGAGGGTGGGCATGGTGAGTGATCCAGAATGTGTGGTGACTGGGCTGGCGCTATCGCGGGCAAGCCCGCTCCCACAGTGATTTGAGGCGTACATACAATCGATGCCATTCAGTAGAACCCTGTGGGAGCGGCGGTGCGGCGATCCGACTTGCCCGCGATGAGGCCAGACCTGCTGGCCCCTGACTTGGGTTACTCGCTGAACGTCATGCCATGTTTGGCCTTGGTGGTTTTCACCGCCTCCAGCACCGCCAGCAAGCAATCATCACGATAGCGCTCCAGCGCCGAGATGCTGTGTTTGCCCAACTGTTCGCTGGTGCCCTCCACCACATCATCAATCAACTTGTCGGTCAGCTCCGGTGCCGGCAGATACGTCCAGGGCAATTGCAAAGCCGGCCCGAACTGCGCCATGAAGTGCCGCATGCCCGCATCGCCGCCCGCCAGGGTGTAAGTCAGGAAGGTGCCCATGAACGACCAGCGCAGACCTGCGCCAAAACGAATCGCATCGTCGATTTCCCCGGTGGTTGCCACGCCGTCGTTGACCAGATGCAGCGCCTCACGCCACAACGCTTCAAGCAAACGGTCGGCGATAAACCCCGGCACTTCCTTGCGCACGTGCAGCGGGCGCATCCCTAAGGATTCATAGACTTTCATCGCCGCTTGCACCGCTTCTGGCGCGGTGTTCCTGCCACCGACGACTTCCACCAACGGCAGCAGATAAACCGGGTTGAACGGGTGCCCGACCACGCAACGTTCCGGGTGGGTCGAACTCTCGTAGAACTCGCTCGGCAACAGCCCCGACGTGCTGGAACCGATCAACGCATTGGGCTTGGCCGCCGCGCTGATTTTGCTGTGCAGTTCCAGTTTCAGGTCCAGTCGTTCCGGAGCGCTTTCCTGGATGAAGTCCGCATCGCGAACGCATTCTTCGATGGTGGCGACAAAGCGCAGCCGATCCTGCGACGCGCCGGGGGCCAGGCCTTGTTTCTCCAGCGCGCCCCAGGCATTGGCGACGCGTTTGCGCAGGGCGGCTTCGGCGCCGGGCGCCGGGTCCCAGGCCACTACATCAAGGCCGTGGGCGAGGGCGCGGGATACCCAGCCGCTGCCGATGACACCGCTGCCCAGAGCGGCGAAGGTTTTGATATCAGTGATGAAGCTCATGGCGTCGTCCTAAAGAGTTCGGTGATCCCAGGTGGGAGCTGGCTTGCCTGCGATGGCATCAGTACATCCAGTGCATCTTCTGCGGCTGGACTACCGTCATCGCGGGCAAGCCCGCTCCCACAGGTGAGGTGTAGGTTGGGGTTAACCGCGCTTGGTCAGGCCCATTTTTGCCCGTCCTTCAGCTGGGGTCAGAACACGGGCGCCGAGGCGGCTGAGGATTTCCGAGGCACGCTCGACCAGTTGGCCGTTGGTCGCCAATACACCCTTGTCCAGCCACAGGTTGTCTTCCAGGCCGACCCGCACGTTGCCGCCGAGCAGCACCGCTTGCGCAGCCATTGGCATCTGCATGCGACCGATGCCGAACGCGGCCCAGACCGCGTCGGCCGGCAGGTTGTCGACCATGGCTTTCATGGTGGTGGTGTCGGCCGGCGCGCCCCACGGGATGCCCAGGCACAGCTGAAACAGCGGGTTATCGAGCAGGCCTTCCTTGATCATCTGTTTGGCGAACCACAGGTGACCGGTGTCGAAGATTTCCAGCTCAGGCTTGACGCCCAGCTCTTGAATGCGTTTGGCGCCAGCACGCAGCTGGGCCGGGGTGGACACGTAAATGGTGTCGCCGTCGCCGAAGTTCAGGGTCCCGCAATCCAGGGTGCAGATTTCCGGCAGCAATTCTTCGACGTGGGCCAGACGGGTCAGCGGACCGACCAGGTCGGTGTTCGGGCCAAACTCCATCGGGTTCTCGCCCGCACCGATTTCCAGGTCGCCGCCCATGCCTGCGGTGAGGTTGACGATGATGTCGACGTCGGCCTCGCGGATGCGCTCCATCACTTCGCGATACAGCGCCACGTCACGGCTGAACTTGCCGGTTTGCGGATCGCGAACGTGGCAGTGGACCACGGTAGCGCCCGCCTTGGCGGCCTCCACGGCGGCCGCGGCGATTTGTTTCGGGGTGACCGGTACGTGTGGGCTTCTGGCGGTCGTGTCGCCAGCACCGGTGAGTGCGCAGGTGATGATGACGTCGTGGTTCATGAGGCGGTTCCTTACAGGCGTGATTTTGGGGTGTGGCTCAGGGCGTGACGGTTCCGTTCGCAGCCCGGTCGGGCTGCGAATCGGTGATTCATTTCAGGTTCATTTACTGGTCAGTTTCAGGTTTTCAGCGGCCGGTTTGCCATCGAAGGTGGTCACGCCTTCGAGCCAGCGTTGCTTGTCTTGCGGGTGATCTTTCAGCCATTGCTTGGCCGATTCGAACGCGTCTTTGTGATCGAGCAGCGGCTGCATCATCCGGCTCTCGTCTTCGGCGGTGTAGGTCAGGTTGCTCAGCAAACGACCAATGTTCGGGCATTGCTCGGCGTATTTCGGTGCGGTGACCGTCCACACGGTGGCCATGCCTTCGTTCGGGCCGAGGGCATTTTCACTGCCGGTGAGATAAGTCATTTGCACGTTGACGTTCATCGGGTGCGGGGCCCAGCCGAAGAACACCACGGCTTCCTTGCGCCGCACGGCGCGATCCACCGCCGCGAGCATGCCGGCTTCGCTAGACTCGACCAGCTGGAACTTGCCCAGGCCAAATTGATTCTTGGCGATCATCGCCTTGATCTGGGTGTTGGCGCCCGAACCTGGCTCGATGCCGTAGATCTTGCCGCCCAGTTCTTTTTCAAACTTGGCGATATCAGCGAAGGTTTTCAGGCCCTTGTCGGCGAGGTAAGTCGGTACGGCGAGGGTGGCGCGGGCGTCTTTCAGGCTTGGCGCCTCAAGCACCTTGACCTGATTGGCCGCGACGAACGGCGTGATGGTCTGGGTCATCAGGGGGTTCCAGTACCCGAGGAACAAGTCCAGGCGCTGGTCGCGGATCCCGGCGAAGATGATTTGCTGGGAGGCGCTGGTCTGTTTGGTGTTGTAGCCGAGGCCATCGAGCAGGACCTGAGTCATGGCGCTGGTGGCGATCACGTCGGTCCAGTTCACTACACCCATGCGCACGTTCTGGCACGCGGCGGGTTCGGCGGCCATGACACTGGCGCTCAAGAAAGCGGTACCGCTGAGTGCAAGAACACAGCTGCTGATCAGTCGTTTCATGGTGGGTTCCTCGGCAGGTCGTTATTGTGGGTTCCGGTGTCTGATGCGCCGGTGATGCCAAGTTACGCAGCTCAAGGCCCGTGAAAACGCACTGCGGCGACCAGCTCTTGCACTGCGGCGACCTGTGCACTTGAATGCCGCTGACAAGTGGCGTATCAACGTCCACACGCTTCCCGCCCTCTCGCTACCTGCCATCGAGTGCGCTCCATGTCCCAGGATTTCTACTTCTTGTTGATGCCGGGTTTTTCGGCGATCGGTTTTATCTCGGCGATCGAGCCGCTGCGGGTCGCCAATCGCTTTCGCGGCGAGTTGTACCGCTGGCATGTGTTGAGTGCCGATGGCGGGGCGGTTCTGGCCAGTAACGGCATGTCGGTCAACGCCGATGCGGCGCTGGAGCCGCTGAAGAAAGGCGCGACCTTGCTGGTGGTCGCCGGTTTCGAACCGCTGAAGTTCGCCACTCCCGCACTGGAGCACTGGTTGCGCCGCCTGGATAACGAAGGTGTGACGCTCGGCGCCATCGACACCGGCAGCTTCGTCCTCGCCGAAGCCGGCCTGCTCGACGGCCATCGCCTGACCCTGCACTGGGAAGCCATCGATGCCTTCAAGGAGTCTTACCCGCAGTTGAGCGTCACCCAGGAACTGTTCGAGATCGACCGCCGACGCATCACCTCTGCCGGCGGCACGGCTTCTATCGACCTGATGCTCGACCTCATCGGCCAGGCCCACGGCCCGGAACTGGCGATCCAGGTCAGCGAACAATTCGTACTCGGGCGCATCCGCCCGCGCAAAGACCACCAGCGCATGGAAGTCGCCACGCGGTATGGCATCAGCAACAAGAAACTGGTGCAGGTGATCGGGGAGATGGAGCAGCACAGCGAACCGCCGCTGAGTACCCTGGAGCTGGCGGAATCGATCAAAGTGACCCGGCGGCAGCTGGAGCGCCTGTTTCGCCTGCACCTGAACGACACGCCGAGCAATTTCTATCTGCGCTTAAGGCTGGAGAAGGCGCGGCAGTTGTTGCGTCAGACGAACATGAGTGTGTTGGAAGTGAGCATCGCGTGCGGGTTTGAATCGCCGTCGTATTTCACCCGCAGTTATCGGGCACGGTTTGAACGGTGCCCGCGAGAGGATCGCCGTACGGCCCAGGCATAATTCTGACGACACCGAAAAAAAACTGTGGGAGCGGGCTTGCCCGCGATGGGGGCGACACATTCAATGTGGATGCTGACTGACACACCGCCATCGCGGGCAAGCCCGCTCCCACAGTTGTTCGGTGTTGGCAAGAATGGAGTTACTTTTTCATCAGTGCCGAGCATGCCGCCTTGTAAGCCTCATGCTGATACTTGTTCAGCGTGGCCGGCAGTTCAAAATCGAACTTCTTGTTCTGCGCATTGATCGTCTGCGGCGACAGCAGCGTCACCTCGCAATTTTCCAGCAACTGGAAAACCCCTTCGATTTTGAACGTGGTCGGCCCACCGGCGAACTCGCCTTTCTTGCTGCGCTTCTTGATCGCGATCCGGTCGATTGAATTCTCGCGAACAAACGATGCCACCTGAGCGGCAAAGACTTTAACGTTAGCGGCTTCGTCGTCCTCGTCGAGGGCGATTTTCTTGGTGTTCAGTTCGACATGGCTTAGGGCCTGACCGTCGAGGGAGGCCACGGCGATGATCGCTTCGCTGCCTTTGATTTCGATGCCGCAAATTTTCATTTCAATCCCTTTTCCTGATGCTGGCGTTCAGCTTACAACTCTAGTTGGTTGGCGGTGATGCCAAAAGCTGCGGCAATTTTTTCACGGGTTGCCTTGCGGGGCTTGGCAACCGTTTCCTGCTGGGCGAAAGCCGGTTGGGAAATGCCCATGCGCTTGGCAACTTCATCCTGCGTAAGGTTCAGGTGTTCGCGCCAGGCGCGAATGGGCGTCGCGCCATCGACGATGCGACTGACCACTTCGTGGGGGATCAGATCGGGCTCGATCTTCTGCGCCACATACTGCGCGTACGGAATGACCACGAACGCCGGTTTTCCCTCCGCGTCGTTGATGATTTGAATCTCAGTAGGTGCGTTCATCGCGTTTTTTGACCTCTTGAATACTGACCACTTTGATCGCGCCATCCCAGTCGAACATGACCCGATAATTACCGACTCGCAGTCGATAGGCGTAGTCATGACCAACCAGTGCTTTGACGTTGCCTACATCGGGCATGCCAGCTAGCGCCGTGATGGCATCACGAACCTGGATCTGATGAACGGAATGCAATTTCAAGAGCTGCTTAACGGCCTTTCGAGTCCAGTGAATGCTGTTTATGGGGGAGTATAAGTCTTTTATAAGATTTGCTAATCTTTACTTATATTTTTCAGGTGGCCAACAAACGAAATTTATCGGGATGTTGCTCGAAAAAACTGCTTTAACCCTTACCCTGCGGGACTTGTAGGCTTGCTCGGTGAAGCCTGTGGGAAAGGTCTTGATTGAAGGTAAAAGCTGGTAGGGCTACCAGCTTTCGACGGACGATTCAGGATCACTCCTGCCCAATCGACTCCAAAAACTCCGACCGCTCGTCACTCATGCGCGCCACGCAATCATTTTGCGCAATGGTGAATGCCTTGCTACCGCTCGTCGCCGGGAACGCTTCCACCGTGCAATCGGCATCCCGGGTCTTCAGCCACTGCTGTTGCGCGGCCTTGATTTTGGCGGTGATGTCGGTCAATTGCGCCTTGTTGCTGCCGTAGCGCGTTTGCATGCGCTCGCTCAGGCTTTGGTAGTTGTCGCTCAGCAGCTGTTCGGCGGTGGTTCTGCTGTAAGTCGAGCATTCCAGGGTCTGGACTTCGTTCTCTACAGCGTCGCAGGGGTTATCGTCGGCCTCTTCGGCCGCCTGTACGCCGGTCGCTATCAGTGCCAAAGCCAGGAAGATCGATTTCATTGCGTCGCCGCCCCTTAATTCAGTAATGCATCCAGTGATGCGGCGAATTCTGGCCCATGCGAACGGGCTTGAACAGGTAGGCAATGACGCCTGTTGATGACCCTTTGTCGCGGATTGACGCTTTCGGCAATTCCCCTGTCGTTTTTGCACCCGGCTGCCCTGTCCCTCAGGCATATGCTGGCCCCAAAGCGCCGGCACACGATTCGGCGCATGAATCGCTAATAGGGGACAGCCTGATGAGCCCAGCCGAATTGCACGCCGACAGCATCGTTATCGACGGGCTGATTATCGCCAAGTGGAACCGCGACCTGTTCGAAGACATGCGCAAGGGCGGCCTGACCGCGGCCAACTGCACCGTGTCGGTGTGGGAGGGCTTCCAGGCCACCGTCAACAACATCGCCGCCAGCCAGAAGCTGATTCGCGAGAACAGCGACCTGGTGATTCCGGTGCGCACCACCGCCGACATCCGTAAAGCCAAGGAGCAGGGCAAGACCGGCATCCTCTTTGGCTTCCAGAATGCTCACGCCTTCGAAGACCAGATCGGCTATGTCGAGGTCTTCAAGCAGTTGGGCGTCGGTATTGTGCAGATGTGCTACAACACCCAGAACCTGGTGGGTACCGGTTGCTACGAGCGCGATGGCGGCCTGTCGGGTTTCGGTCGTGAAATCGTCGCCGAGATGAACCGCGTTGGCGTCATGTGCGACCTGTCCCACGTCGGCTCGAAAACCTCCGAAGAAGTCATCCTCGAATCCAAGAAGCCGGTCTGCTACTCCCATTGCCTGCCGTCGGGCCTGAAAGTGCACCCGCGCAACAAATCCGATGAAGAACTGAAGTTCATCGCCGATCACGGCGGTTTCGTCGGTGTGACCATGTTCGCGCCGTTCCTGGCCAAGGGCATCGATTCGACCATCGACGATTACGCCGAAGCCATCGAATACACCATGAACATCGTCGGCGAAGACGCCATCGGCATCGGCACCGACTTCACCCAGGGCCATGGCCAGGACTTCTTCGAATACCTGACCCATGACAAGGGCTACGCCCGCCGTCTGACCAGCTTCGGCAAGATCATCAATCCGCTGGGCATCCGCACCGTGGGCGAGTTCCCGAACCTGACCGAGACCCTGCTCAAACGCGGCCATTCCGAGCGTGTGGTGCGCAAGATCATGGGCGAAAACTGGGTCAACGTTTTGAAAGACGTTTGGGGCGAATAAGCCGCCGCATCTGAAGAATCCTTTCCCCCGGCCGTCCGTGCCGGGGGCAACACAACGAATTTTCTGGAGTTAAGTTTCCATGGCCAAGATCGCCCCGCAATTGCCAATCGAAGTCGACAGCGAAACCGGTGTCTGGACCTCCGACGCCCTGCCGATGCTGTATGTGCCGCGTCACTTCTTCGTCAACAACCACATGGGCATCGAGGAAGTGCTGGGCGCCGACGCCTACGCCGAAATCCTCTACAAGGCCGGCTACAAGTCCGCCTGGCACTGGTGTGAAAAAGAAGCCGAATGCCACGGCCTGGAAGGCGTCGCGGTGTTCGAGCACTACATGAAGCGTCTGTCGCAACGCGGCTGGGGCCTGTTCAAGATCCAGGACATCGACCTCGACAAAGGCACCGCCAGCGTCAAGCTCGAACACTCCGCATTCGTCTACGTGTACGGCAAGGTCGGGCGCAAGGTCGACTACATGTTCACTGGCTGGTTCGCCGGCGCCATGGACCAGATCCTGGCCGCTCGTGGCAGCAAGATCCGCACGGTCGCCGAGCAAGTCTACGGTGGCTCCGAAGAAGGCCACGACGACGGTTTGTTCACCGTCAAGCCGTTGTAAGTCGAGGACCCCGCCATGGCTTTCGAAGCAATGTTCCAGCCGATCCAGATCGGCAAACTGACCATCCGCAACCGCGTGCTCAGCACCGCGCACGCCGAGGTCTACGCCACCGACGGCGGCATGACCACCGACCGGTACGTCAAGTATTACGAAGAGAAAGCCAAGGGCGGGATCGGCCTGGCGATTTGCGGCGGTTCCTCCAGCGTGGCCATCGACAGCCCGCAAGGCTGGTGGAAGTCGGTCAACCTGGCCGACGACCGGATCATTCCGCACTTCCAGAACCTGGCCGACGCCATGCACAAGCATGGCGCCAAGATCATGATCCAGATTACCCACATGGGCCGTCGTTCCCGCTGGGACGGCGAGCATTGGCCAACCCTGCTGTCGCCGTCGGGCATCCGTGAGCCGGTGCACCGCGCGACTTGCAAAACCATCGAACCGGAAGAAATCTGGCGGGTGATCGGCAACTACGCCAGCGCAGCCGCGCGGGCCAAGGCCGGTGGCCTGGATGGCGTCGAGCTGTCGGCCGTGCACCAGCACATGATCGACCAGTTCTGGAGCCCGCGGGTTAACAAGCGTACCGACGAATGGGGCGGCAGCTTCGAAAACCGCATGCGTTTCGGCCTGGAAGTGATCAAGGCGGTGCGCAAGGAAGTGGGCCCGGACTTCTGCGTCGGCATCCGTATCTGTGGTGACGAGTTCCATCCTGATGGCCTGAGCCATGAGGACATGAAGCAGATTGCCAAGTATTACGACGACACCGGCATGATCGACTTCATCGGCGTCGTGGGCTCGGGTTGTGACACCCACAACACCCTGGCCAACGTTATTCCGAACATGAGTTATCCACCGGAGCCATTCCTGCATTTGGCCGCCGGTATCAAGGAAGTGGTGAAGGCTCCGGTACTGCATGCGCAGAACATCAAGGACCCGAACCAGGCGACCCGTATTCTGGAAGGTGGTTACGTCGACATGGTCGGCATGACCCGTGCCCACATCGCCGACCCGCACCTGATCGCCAAGATCAAGATGGGCCAGGTCGACCAGATCAAACAGTGCGTTGGCGCCAACTACTGCATCGACCGTCAGTACCAGGGCCTGGACGTCTTGTGCATCCAGAACGCCGCGACCTCCCGTGAATACATGGGCGTGCCGCACATCATCGAGAAATCGACCGGTGTGAAGCGCAAAGTCGTGGTGGTCGGTGCCGGCCCTGCCGGGATGGAAGCGGCTCGCGTGTCGGCCGAACGTGGCCACGACGTGACCCTGTTCGAGAAGAAAGAATTCATCGGCGGGCAGATCACCACCGCGTCGAAAGCTCCGCAACGGGACCAGATCGCCGGCATCACTCGCTGGTTCCAGCTGGAACTGGCGCGTTTGAAAGTCGACCTGCGCCTGGGCGTGGCGGCGGATGCGGCAACCATTCTCGACCTGCGTCCGGACGTGGTGGTGCTCGCTGTCGGCGGTCATCCGTTCCTGGAACAGAACGAGCATTGGGGCGCGGCTGAAGGCCTGGTGGTCAGCAGCTGGGACATCCTCGATGGCAAGGTTGCGCCGGGCAAGAACGTGCTGGTCTACGACACCATTTGCGAGTTCACCGGGATGTCGACGGCCGACTTCCTCGCCGACAAGGGCAGCCAGGTCGAGATCGTCACCGACGACATCAAGCCGGGCGTGGCCATCGGCGGTACGTCGTTCCCGACTTACTACCGCAGCATGTACCCGAAAGAAGTGATCATGACCGGCGACATGATGCTGGAGAAGGTCTACCGCGAAGGCGACAAGCTGGTGGCGGTACTGGAAAACGAATACACCGGCGCCAAAGAGGAGCGGGTGGTGGACCAGGTGGTCGTCGAGAACGGCGTGCGTCCGGACGAAGAAATCTACTACGCGTTGAAGGAAGGCTCGCGCAACAAAGGTCAGATGGACATCGAAGCGTTGTTCGCGATCAAGCCACAACCTTCGTTGAGCCAGGCGGGCGACGGCTACTTGCTGTTCCGCATCGGCGACTGCGTGGCCCAGCGCAACACCCACGCGGCGATCTATGACGCGTTGCGGTTGTGCAAGGATTTCTAAGCCGGTGAGCTGATCGTTCCCACGCTCTGCGTGGGAATGCAGCCCGTGACGCTCCGCGTCACATTCAAAAGCGGACGCAGAGCGTCCGGTGAGGCATTCCCACGCAGAGCGTGGGAACGATCAACGAGTCCCGTGGGAGCTCCACATGTTGAACACCCTTCTTCCAATTCTGTTGTTCGCTGCCCTGGGCCTGGCTGTCCTGGGCGCGTTGCGGCGGGTGGCTATGTGGCGCCAGGGCCGGGCTTCGAAAGTCGACCTGATCGGCGGCCTGTTCGCCATGCCCAAGCGTTACATGGTCGATTTGCACCACGTCGTCGCGCGGGACAAATACATTGCCAACACCCACGTCGCCACGGCGGGTGGTGCGGTGGCGTCCATTGTGCTGGCGATTCTGGTTCATGGCTTTGGCCTGCATAACCGCATCCTCGGTTATGCACTGCTGCTGATGTCGGCGGTGATGTTTGTCGGCGCGATCTTTATGTTCCTGCGCCGTCGCAACCCACCGGCCCGTTTGTCCAAAGGCCCGTGGATGCGCCTGCCGAAAAGCCTGATGGCGTTCTCGGCGTCGTTCTTCCTGCTGACCCTGCCGGTCGCCGGCATCCTTCCGGAAAACTTCGGTGGTTGGGTGGTGGCTGCGATCCTCGGCGTCGGCGTGCTCTGGGGCGTGTCGGAACTGTTCTTCGGCATGACTTGGGGCGGGCCGATGAAGCACGCCTTCGCTGGTGCCCTGCACCTGGCCTGGCACCGTCGCGCCGAACGTTTTGGTGGCGGTCGTTCCACCGGTTTGAAGCCGCTGGATCTGAATGACCCGAACGCGCCGCTGGGCGTGGAAAAACCCAAGGATTTCACCTGGAACCAACTGCTCGGCTTTGACGCCTGCGTGCAGTGCGGTAAATGCGAAGCCGCGTGTCCGGCGTTCGCCGCCGGCCAGCCGCTGAACCCGAAAAAACTGATTCAGGACATGGTCGTTGGCCTGGCTGGCGGTACTGACGCCAAGTTCGCTGGTAGCCCTTATCCGGGCAAAGCCATCGGCGAACACGGTGGCAATCCGCATCAACCAATCGTCAACGGTCTGGTGGACGCTGAAACCCTGTGGTCCTGCACCACTTGCCGTGCCTGCGTCGAGGAATGCCCGATGATGATCGAGCACGTCGACGCCATCGTCGATATGCGTCGCCATCTGACGCTGGAAAAAGGCGCGACCCCGAACAAGGGCGCCGAAGTCCTGGAAAACCTGATTGCCACCGACAACCCTGGCGGCTTTGCGCCGGGCGGGCGGATGAACTGGGCGGCGGACTTGAACCTGAACCTGCTCAGCGAGAAGAAATCCACCGACGTGCTGTTCTGGGTCGGCGACGGAGCCTTCGACATGCGCAACCAGCGCACCCTGCGCGCCTTCGTCAAAGTGCTGAAAGCGGCCAAGGTCGACTTCGCGGTGCTGGGTCTTGAAGAGCGTGACAGTGGTGACGTGGCCCGGCGTCTGGGCGATGAAGCGACCTTCCAGCTGTTGGCCAAGCGCAACATCCAGACCCTGGCCAAGTACAACTTCAACCGCATCGTCACCTGCGACCCGCACAGTTTCCACGTACTGAAAAACGAGTACGGCGCCTTCGACGGCAACTACGGTGTTAATTACGTTGTGCAGCACCACAGCACTTACATGGCGGAGATCATAGGCGCTGGCGCCCTGAACCTCGGCCAGCACAAAGGCAGCAGCGTGACCTATCACGACCCGTGCTACCTCGGCCGCTACAACGGCGAATACGAGGCGCCGCGTGAAGTACTGCGCGCACTCGGGATTGAAGTGAAAGAGATGCAACGCTCCGGTTTCCGCTCACGCTGCTGCGGTGGCGGTGGTGGTGCACCGATCACCGACATTCCGGGCAAGCAACGGATCCCCGACATGCGCATGGAGGACATCCGCGAAACCGGCGCCGAACTGGTGGCCGTGGGTTGTCCACAGTGCACTGCGATGCTCGAAGGCGTGGTCGAACCGCGTCCGATGATCAAGGACATCGCCGAACTGGTAGCCGATGCGTTGCTCGAAGACGCAACGCCGGGAAAGCCTTCGACACCGGCCAAACGTGAACCTGCGGAGGTGCATTAATGAGTGACATTATCCGCCGCGACCCACGCGCCGAATGGATCGCCCGCAACCGTCTGCACCCGCTGCACGCGGCCATGCAACCGGCGCAACACAGCTGGATGGGGCCTAACGGTCTCATCCGCAAGAATCCTCACGGGATCGGTTTTATCGGCCCCAACGGCATCAAGCGGATCGACCGCAGCGGCGCTCAGCAGGGCGGGGCGACCAAACGCTCAGCCGCAGTTGAAGTGCAATTGCCGCTGCATCAAGTGGCCGCACCTGCGTTCTACATCAGCGTGGTGCCGGACATGGTCGGCGGCCGCTTGAGCAGCCACGACCGTGACTTGCTTGGCCTGGCCCATCAGTTGGCCGGCAAGGACGGCGCGGTACTGGCCGTGGTCTTCGGTGAACACAAGGAAAACGCCTTCGCCACGGCTGGCGTGGATCGCTTGCTAGTGCTTGAGGGCGACGAATTCAGCGGTTATGCACCGGAGCAACGAGTCCAGGGCCTGCGGGCTGTGGATAACCAGTTCAGCCCGCGTCACTGGTTGCTGCCGGACAGCCGCAGCGGTGGTGGCGAACTCGGTCGGCGCTTTGCCGCCGCACTGGGCGAACGCCCGGCCACACGGGTCTGGCAGGTCAAGGATCAGGAATGCATCGGCCGCGCCGGTGCCGGTTTGCAAGACCTTGCGCGGCCGGTGGCACGCTTGATTCTGGCCGCAGCCGAATGCGCCGAACCGGTTAGCGAAACCCGTCACGAAGCGTTGCCGGTGGAGTTATCCACAGCGGTCGCTCGCAGCTTGTCGCGCATCGAGGATTTGGGCGCGGTGGCGGTGGACCCGGCGGCGATTCCCATGGCCGAAGCCGAGTTCATCTTCTCTGGCGGCAACGGGGTCAAGGACTGGGGACTTTTCCACAGGACGGCCGAGGCGTTGGGCGCGACCGAAGGTGCGTCACGAGTGGCGGTGGACGACGGCTTCATGGCCCGCGACCGTCAGGTCGGTGCGTCCGGCACTTGGGTCACTGCACGGGTTTACGTGGCGGTGGGCATTTCCGGGGCGATCCAGCACCTGCAAGGCATCGGTGCCTGCGACAAGGTGGTGGCGATCAACCTCGATCCGGGGTGCGACATGATCAAACGGGCCGACCTGTCGGTGATCGGTGAGAGCGCCGAGATTCTTCAAGCCTTGATCGATGCGGTAGAGGCTTACCGCAACGACGCCAAGCGCGATGCGGCTTAAGGGAAGGAAAGGGTTATGAGCACGAAAATCATCAGCCTGGTGTCCATCGGCGCCCACCCGACCTCCGGCCGGCCTCGTCGCGCCGAGCAGGATGCGCGGGCCGTTGAGCTGGGTCTGCAACTGGCTGGGGATAACCTGCAAGTGCTGCATGCTGGCGACGTCGCGGAGCCGGCACTGCGCGCGTATCTGGGCATGGGCCTGGAACAGTTGCATGTGCTGGAGCAACCGGTCGGCGCAGATGCACTGCCGGCGTTGACCGCTTATTTGCGTGACGCCGGGGCGCAAGTGGTGCTGACCGGCAGTCAGGCGGAAACCGGTGAAGGCTCAGGCATGTTGCCGTTCTTGCTGGCGGAAAGCCTCGGCTGGCCGCTGGTGGTGGGGTTGGCCCAGGTCGAATCCATCGACGGCGGCTCGGCGCTGGTGCTGCAGGCCTTGCCTCGCGGGCAGCGTCGTCGCTTGAAAGTACGCCTGCCGTTCCTGGCGACTGTGGATAACGCGGCGCCCAAGCCTCGGCAGAGCGCCTATGGTCCGGCACGTCGTGGGGTATTGCAGGCGGATGAAGTCGAGGTTATCGACGATGAACTGCTGGCGGTGGCCACGCTGCAACCGGCCAAGCCACGGCCCAAACGCTTGAAAGTGATCAAGGCCAAGAGCGGTGCAGACCGCATGAAAGCCGCGACGGCCAAGGCCAGTGGAGGCGGCGGGCAGGTGCTCAAGGGCGTGACCGCGCAGGCGGGCGCCGAAGCCATTCTCAAGTTGCTGATTGAAGAAGGCGTGGTTCGCTAACGGTCCTGTGGAGCCCGGTAAATGGCCGTTGAGTTTCGTTCGGCCCTGCGCGCGGATGCGCGGGAGATTGCTCGCTTGTTTCAGATTTCATCAGACGGTGCGGCGGATTAGATCTGGAGCCAACTGGCGCAGCCTGGCCCTGCATGAGGGCTGGCGCAATCAGGGGTTGGGCAAACAATTTCTCGCCTATGCCTACGACCGTTCCAACCGGTTGGCCTTAAGGCATGAACCCATATGGGAGCGGGCTTGCTCGCGAAGGCTGACTGACATTCAACATCAATGTCGACTGACCCGCCGCTTTCGCGAGCAAGCCCGCTCCCACACGGGTTCAATGTCGATCACAGATTGTGTGCACACACCAACAAGCCACTGTGGTTACCCACAATCCCTGTTAGCGCTTCTGTGGATAACATGTTTGTCCCTCGCTACACCCCATGCCAATCAAGCCCTCCAGCCCTCCGTACAAAAAACGATCAGTCTAACCCTCGGTTTTTTCGAGCTTTTTCCACAGAACAACTTCGCTCACAGGCCAATACTTGCCCCCAATCTCTGTTGGCGCTTCTGTGGATAAGATGTTCGCTGTCCGCTACAAGCCATATAAAGCGTGGCTTTCAGTAGATTGATCAAATAATGTTCAATCGGGCCTGTTCCTTCACTAATGTCCCCGCAAACCCCGAGTTCTTGTGGCTTTCAGCGGTTTTCCACAGAACCTGCAAAGTTGCCCCCAAAGTCTGTTGGTGCTTCTGTGGATAAGGTGTTCGCCATCCCTTGTACGCCACGTAAAACGTGGCCTATAAGCTTCTGGTCAAAAAACAGCCAGTGCATGGCTGGAACCCTGCTTCTGGATAAGTCACGGTTTTTCTTCGGTTTTTGTGAAGAAAATTGGCCCGTCATCCAAAGTTGTCCCCATTAGCTGTGGGTGGAGATGTGGATAACTTGTTCGCTGAACCCTGCAAGCCACGGCCTGCATAGGCTGGAACGCGATAGATCAGATTTCATACAGTTCTAAGGCACTTCCTTGACTTCGATCTGACGCCTGTCTTCACTCTCATGCACAAGGACAACCGTCACTTATCCACATCTGGTTCAGGGAGAACGCGTGATGGATAGCCAGCCACATCGCTCGCAGCCACATTCGCACCCCAGCCCCTGCATAACCTGTGTACCGACGCCCGCCACCTTGCTGCGTAAACGGATCCATCGTCGCGCCGCTAATCAGCGTGCTCGCCTATAGCGACCTTTATCCCATGCCATAACGCCGCTGCCATTGAGGCCCGACCGTGCCCGATGACCAGGTGTTCGTTCGTCTATCGATTGCAGGCAACCGCAGAGTTGCCCATCTGCCTGAGAGGAAATGACCCATGACACGGATCGCCACGCCCATCAGCGACATCAAGGAACATTACGACGTGATCGTCATCGGCTCCGGTTACGGCGGCGGGATCGCGGCGTCGCGCCTGTCCCGGGCCGGCAAGCGGGTGTGCCTGCTGGAGCGAGGCCGGGAAATCCAGCCCGGCGAATACCCCAATACGATGTTGGCGGCCACTGAAGAACTGCAAGTCCATGACCCGGACGGACACATCGGTTCGCGTACCGGGTTGTTCGACTTGCATGTCAACGCCCAGCAGAACGTGGTGGTCGGTTGCGGCCTGGGCGGCACGTCGCTGATCAACGCCAACGTTGCGCTGGAACCGGAGCCCGGCGTGTTCGACGATCCGCGCTGGCCGCTGGCGGTGCGCGAGCATCGGGATACCTTGCTCAAGGACGGTTACGCCCGGGCTCGGGAGATGCTCAAGCCCAATCCCTACCCAAAAACCTCGCCGGTGCTACCGAAACTGGAGGCCAACAGAAAGTCCGCCGACTACCTCAAGCAAGGCGCGCACTTCTACAGGCCGCCGATCAACGTGACCTTCGACAAACTGCCGAACAACCTCAACCACGTCGGTGTCGAGCAGTTACCGTGCAATCACTGTGGCGACTGCGTTTCAGGCTGTAACAACAAGGCCAAGAACACCACGCTGATGAATTACCTGCCGGATGCCTGGAACCACGGCGCGGAAATTTTCTGCCAGGCCGAGGTGCGGCACCTGGAGCGCGATGGCGAAGGCTGGATCGTGCACTTCCAATACCTGGACAGCGGCCGCGAGAAGTTTTCGGCGCCGACGCTGTTCGTCAAGGCGGACATTGTCGTGGTCTCGGCCGGCACTCTGGGCTCCACCGAAATCCTCCTGCGCTCTCGGGACAAAGGCCTGTCGACGTCCAATCAGCTCGGCGAAAACATGAGCGGCAACGGCGACATCCTCGGTTTTGGCCACAACTGCGATGAAACGATCAACGGCATCGGTTTCGGCGCCCATCCGGCCAATGAAATGAAACCGGTCGGCCCGTGCATCACCTCGATCATCGACATGCGCACCGAAGGCGACTGGCGCAGCCGCATGGTCATCGAGGAAGGCTCGATCCCCGGCGCGCTTGGCCGGCCCATGGTGCCGAGCATGGCCACGTTCGCCGGGTTGCTCGGCAAGCCCACCGATGACAGTTTCACCGGCAAGCTCAAGTACGCGGAGCGCGAAACCGAAAGCTTCCTGCGCGGCCCGTATCACGGCGCCCTGCACAACATGCAGACCTACCTGATCATGAGCCACGACGACGGCAAGGGGCGCATGGTGCTCGACAGCAAGGATCAGCTGCGCATCGACTGGCCGGGCGTTGGCGAGCAGGAAAACGTGAAGATCGGCAACGAACGCCTGCACCAGAGCACCAAGGCCTTGGGCGGGATATGGGTCGAGAACCCGATCTGGACCGAGCTGCTCAAGCACAGCATCGTTTCCGTTCACCCGCTGGGCGGTTGTGTGATGGGCGAGGATGCGGCGCAGGGCGTGGTCAACCACAAGGGCCAGGTGTTCAGTGGTGTCAGCGGCACCGATGTCTATGCCGGGTTGTACGTGACCGATGGCGCGGTGATTCCGACCTCCCTGGCGGTCAATCCGTTGCTGACCATCTCCGCCGTAAGTGAGCGCAACATGGGCCTGCTGGCCGCCGATCGCGGTTGGCATATCGATTACACGCTGCCCTCGGCACCGCGCAAAGCGGTGGCACCGCCGACCCTCGGCGTGCAGTTCACCGAAACCATGAAGGGCTATTTTTCCAAAGACTTCACCCAGCCTCAGGGCACCGATCTCAAACGCTACGAAGCGGCGGCCAAACGCGGCGAGTCGGACAACTCGCCGATCGAGTTCACCCTGACCATCACCGCCAACGACCTCAACCGCATGATCAAGGAGCCGGAACACGCCGCGACGCTGGTCGGCACTCTGGATGCGCCGGGCCTGTCGCCGGAGCCGCTGACCGCCAGCAATGGCGTGTTCAATCTGTTCGAGGAATATCAGGAACAGGTCGGCGTGCGGCACATGAACTACGACATGAAACTGACTGCCGAGGACGGCAGTGATTATTACTTCAGCGCGTTCAAGACCGTGCCCGAAGACAACGGCGTGCTGAACGTCTGGCACGACACCAGCACCCTCTACGTAACGCTGTATCGCGGGTCGGACAAGACCGGCGAGGTAATTGGTTCGGGTGTGATGCACATCCTCCCAACTGATTTCGCCAAGCAAATGACCACCATGAAGGTGCTCAATGCACGCAACGAACGCGAGCGTATCGATGGGCTGGCGCGGTTTGGCAAGTTCTTCGCCGGCATTTTGTGGGAGAGCTACGGAGGCGTGTTCGCCGGTGACATCTACTTCAACCCCGATGCGCCACCCCGGCAGAAACGACCGCTGGATGCGCCGACCCCGAGCGTGCAGTTCTTCCAGACCGAAGACAGCGTTCAGCTACGCCTGACCCGTTATCAGGGCGGCAGTAAAGGGCCGGTGATGCTGGTGCATGGCTTGGGGGTGGGCTCGAATATTTTCACCACCGACACCATCCAGACCAATCTGCTGGAGTATTTGTGCAAGCACGAGTACGACGTTTGGCTGCTGGATTTCCGGGTGAGCATTCTGCTGCCGGCCAGCAAGCACGAATGGAACGGCGATCAGATTGCGCAGTACGACTTCAAGGCTGCCATTGAGCATATCCAGCAGGCAACCAAGGCCGCGGATGTGCAATGCGTGGTGCATTGCTACGGGGCGACGACCTTCTTCATGTCGCTGCTGGCCGGGTTGCAGGGGGTGCGTTCGGTGGTCTGTTCGCAGATTGCCGCAGACACGGTGGTCGCCACGGCAACGGGGCTCAAGGCCGGTCTGCACCTTCCGGGAATGCTCGACGCCATCGGCATCAAATCCCTCACCGCGTATGCCGACAACAAGGAGAGCTGGTTCAACAAACTCTACGACAAGGCCCTCAACGTCTACGCCCGCATCGAGGCCCAGGGCTACTGCACCAACCCGGTGTGCCATCGCATCACCTTCATGTACGCGTCGCTGTACCGCCACGACACGCTCAACGAGACCCTGCACGACAACCTGCACGAACTGTTCGGCGAGTCGAACATGCAGACCTTCGAGCACCTGGCGCTGATCCTGCGCAAAGGTCATCTGGTGGACTTCAAGGGGCAGGACGTCTACATGCCGCACTTCGACCGGCTGACCATGCCGATCTGCTTTATCAGTGGCGAAGACAACCAGTGCTACCTGCCGGAAAGCACGCTCAAGACCTATGAGCGCGTGTGCAAAGCCCATGGCCCGGAGCGCTACAGCCGGCATGTGGTGCCGGGTTACGGGCATATCGACTGCATGTTCGGCAAAAATGCAGTGGTCGATGTGTACCCGATCATCCTGCAACACCTGGAGAAAACGGCGCTCGGCTAGGTGATCGTTCCCACGCTCCGCGTGGGAATGCCGCCATGGACGCTCTGCGTCCGCTTGTGTGACGCAGAGCGTCACGGGATGCATTCCCACGCGGAGCGTGGGAACGATCTGAACGATCCGGGGAACAAATATGGACAGTTACATCCGCTGGTTTCAACGCTTCATCTGGCTAGGCATTGTGATGAACATGGTCTTCGCGATCCCGGCGCTGTTCGCGCCGGCGTTGCTGACCTCGATGCTCGGAATGCCTCCCCAACTCTCCGATCCGTGGCTGGAAAACGCCGGTATGTTGCTGGTGGGGATCAGCCTGTTCTACATGCCGTCAGGCTTCAACGCACCCAAATACGTCGTGCATTCGTGGCTGTGCGTGTTGTCGCGATTGGTCGCCGTGGCGTTCTGGATCTACCTGATCAACACCAGCAACCAGGCCCAGGTGTTCGTGCCGATGCTGCTGGGCGATCTGAGCATGTTCCTAATCCTCGGGATTCTGCTGTACCTGGGCAGCGCTCCGGCCAATCGGCCTTTCGCGCTGCTTCGCGATGGCTGGCGTGAGTGGTGCGCAGCGTGGGCGCGACGCTGGCGGCGACATAGCTTCAAGGTCGCCACGCTGGTCGTGGTGCTGGCGCTGGGGTTTATCGGCTACGAAACCTGGTACCAGATGCTGCGAGTGGTGCCGGCCGAGCAATACGCTTCCGACGAAGACCACTACAAGTACGCCGCCATCGGCCTTGGCATCGAAGCGCGGATTCCCTATTACCTGTTCGCCGTGTTGCCGCAGATGTGCCCGGAGAAACTGCCGAAGCCCGGCGGTTACGAAGTGTTCGGTTTCCTCTACGAGAACGGCAAGGACCTGCCGATCGGCATGGCCAAGCGGCAGATCGGCTACCCCACCGTGGAGCCCAACTGCGCCTTGTGCCACACCGGCTCCTACCGCGCCAATGCCAGCGACGTTGCTACTCCGGTGGCCTCTGCGCCGGCCAATACCTTGCAACTGCAGGCCTTCCAGTGGTTCGCCTACGATTGCGCCAGCGACCCGAAATTCACCACCGACGCGGTGATGACTGCGATCAACAGCAAGTTTCAGCTCGGGTTCTTCGAGCGCCTGTATAACCGCTACCTGATCATCCCGATGGCCACCAGCGCGCTGATCAAGCAGAAACAGGCCTACGCCTGGCAGCAACTGCGCGCACCGCAAGGGCCGGGGCGCACCGATACCTTCAACCCGACGAAAATGGTGGTGTTCGGCTTCCCGGATGACTCGACCATCGGCACCGTCGATTTGCCGCAAGTCTGGAACCAGAAACCCCGGGAGTCGCTGTACTTGCACTGGGACGGCAACAACAACGACATCCATGAGCGCAACTACGCGGCGGCCATGGCCGTGGGCGCGACACCGGAGTCGGTGCTGCCGGACAGTTTCAACCGGGTGACCAATTGGCTACTCGGGCACAAGGCACCGGCCTGGCCGTTCGCGCTGGACCAGACCAAAGTCGCCCGGGGCAAACCGGTCTGGGAAAACAACTGCGCCGGTTGCCATGATTTCGGCCGCACCGACACCGGTCAGGTCACCACCAACATTGATGTACTGGGCACCGATCCCCATCGGCTGAACTCGTTCACCAGCGGTTTAGTCACGGCTTTCCATGGCTTCAAGAAAGCGCCGTTCGACTTTGGCGCCTATCGCAAGACCCAGAGCTACAGCAACACGCCCACCGATGGCATCTGGTTGCGCGCGCCGTACTTGCACAACGGTTCGGTGCCGACCCTGTGGGATTTGCTGCAACCACCGGAAAAGCGGCCGCTGGTGTTCTTCACCGGCTCCGACATTTACGACCAGGACAAGGTCGGCTTCGTCACCAGTGGCCAGCAGATGAAAGCCTCGGCGGACTTCAAATACGACACGCGTCTGGAGGGCAACCACAACGGTGGCCACCTGTACGGCACGCAACTGTCGGAACTCGATAAGCGGGCGCTCATCGAGTTCATGAAAACCCTGTGATTCCACTACGGATGGAGGAAGGCGACATGTCATTGGTCAGTCATTGGGAACACGAGTACGACAAGCTAAAAGTGCGGTTGCATGGTTTGCTCACGCGCGTGGAAATGGCCTGGATGAAGCTCGTCAGTGAGCTCGAACCCCAGGAGTTCGAAGCCATCATTGCGCTGCTCAAACGCGGCCACGATCAGGCGCAGCACGTGCTCAAGCATGGCGAGTTGCCGGACGATCAGCCGGGCGTGCCGTGGGAGTTGGCCCATGGCTTGTCGATCCTGCGCATCGGCAATGCCAGCCCGTTGCCGCAAACGGTGGATGAGTTACAAACCCGGGTGCTGAAGGACGGCAGTCTGCTCGGTTGCCGCAAATGGGAACTGCTCGACCTGTTATGGAGTGAAGCCCTGCTGAAATGGATCGAAAACCTGCGGCATCACGCGCCATTCGCCACTGACCCGGCATTGGTGAAAATGGATCGCGACGTGACTCTGGCGATCGCCGGCGACTGGGGCACCGGACCGTTCGACAGCCATGCCCCGGCGGTGGCGGTGGCGAATCAGATGCAACTGGCCCGGGCCAATTTCACCATTCACCTGGGGGATGTGTATTACGCCGGCACCCATTCCCAGGAAGACGTGGACATGGCCGGCTGGCCGATGGGCACGCAGGGCTCTTTCACTCTCAATTCCAACCACGAGATGTACAGCGGCGCCCACGGCTATTTCAAGGAACTGGCCAAGCGTTTTCCGGCGCAGCAGGGCACCAGTTACTTCGCCCTGTACAACGACGATTGGCTGGTGATCGGCCTCGACACGGCGTATGCCTCGGACGCCATGAACCTGTACATGGATGGCACCCTGAACCAACCGCAGATCGACTGGATGAAAAGCCTGCCCCAACGCAAGAAGATCATGGTGCTCAGTCATCACCAAGGCTTCGATATTTCCGGGCACAACAAGACCGCGCTGTATCAACCCGTCTGCGATGCCCTGGGGCGCGAGCCGGATTACTGGTATTGGGGGCATTTGCACAACGGCATCTGCTATGCCACTCAAGGCGGGTTGCATGCGCGCTGCGCCGGGCACGGGGCGATTCCCTACGGCAATGCCAGCGAGTTGAATGGACATTCGCGGGTGCTGTGGTCGGAAACGCAAAATGCGCGGGATGCGGCGTACCCGGATCGGGTGTTGAATGGTTATGTGAAGGTGCGGCTGGTGGGGGAGAACATCGAAGAGACGTTTATTGGCGAGGATGGCAGTGTGAGGTGGGCCTCAGCCCAATGATCGTTCCCACGCTCTGCGTGGGAATGCAGCCCGGGACGCTCCGCGTCCCAAGAGCCGAACGCGGAGCGTCCGTTGAGGCATTCCCACGCGGAGCGTGGGAACGATCAAACGATCAAGCTTTTATTGCGCCGCGACACCCTTGAGGTAGGCTGGAGCTTCCGCCCCAAGGTTGTTCAGCAACCGCTCGCTGTACCAATCCACGAAGTTCACCACACCAAACTCATAGGTCTTGGAGTAAGGTCCAGGCTGGTAAGCCGTGGAGTTGATCCCGCGCTGGTTCTCTTCGGCCAGGCGACGGTCCTGATCGTTGGTGGCATCCCAGACCTGGCGCATGCGCTCCACGTCGTAGTCCACGCCTTCGACCGCGTCCTTGTGCACGATCCACTTGGTGGTGACCATGGTCTCCTGAGCGCTGATCGGCCACACGGTGAACACGATGATGTGGTCGCCCATGCAGTGGTTCCACGAGTGCGGCAGGTGCAGGATGCGCATCGAGCCCAGGTCCGGGTTCTTGATGCGGCCCATCAGTTTGGCGCAGCCCTGTTTGCCGTCCATGGTCATCGACACGGTGCCCTTGAGCAGCGGCATGCGCACGATGCGGTTACGCAGGCCGAAACTGGCGTGGGCGTAAGGGATTTTCTCGGCTTCCCAGGCAGCGGCCGAGGCGGCTACGTGATCCTTGAAGGCCTGGTCGGCACGCGGGTCGGTGACGTCGTCCCATTCCAGCAGGGTTTTCAGCAGTTCCGGGTGCGACGCGTTGCAGTGGTAGCACTCGCGGTTGTTTTCCAGCACCAGTTTCCAGTTGGCCTTTTCCATCAAGGTGGTTTGCACCGCCACCTTGGTGTTCTCCATGTCGTACGGTTCCATGTAATGGCTGAGCGTCGACAGGAAGTCGTCGATGGCCGGTGGATTCTCCGACAGGCTGATGAAGATGTAACCGCCGGCGGTCTTCACGTTCACCGGTTTGAGGCCGTACTGCTTCATGTCGAAGTCGGCGCCCATTTCGGTGCCGGCGAACAGCAGGCGACCGTCCAGCTCGTAAGTCCACTGGTGGTAGTGGCAGACCAGTTTGGCGACTTTGCCTTTTTCACTGGTGCACAACCGTGAACCGCGGTGGCGGCAGACGTTGTGGAACGCATGCACCACGCCGTCGGCGCCGCGAATCACGATAATCGGGTTCTTGCCGACTTGCAGGGTCAGGTAGTTGCCCTTGGTCGGGATCTCGCAGGTCATGCCGGCTATCAACCACTCTTTCTGGAAGATTTCCTGCATGTCGATATCAAACAGCCGCTCGTCAGAGTAAAACGGCTGCGGCAGCGAGAAAGTGCGCTCGCGCTCTTGCAGCATCTGCGCGGTGGCCTTGCGTGCGGGTTCCAGTGGATCGCCCAGGCTCAGTGTAGTGGTGACGTCCATCGTGTGTTTCCTCAAGGCCATCTGCGTGGCCGCGAAAGTGGCTGATCAGGTTTGCTACGCAAGGTGTAAAGAGTGTGTCTTGGTATGGGGCGAGTGTGGGGCCGGCGCTCGCCAGAACCTTATCCATGGGCGACATGGCCCAATCTGTTCCCGACGCGCAACCCCCGGTAATTGGGGGCTGGTCGCGATAAGTATGTGAATGTCGCAGATAGGTAAATGGCGGGGCTGCGCTATACGCAGAATCGCCAACATGAAGGCCGGTAGTCGGCCGTGGAGATCAGCATGTCCAACAGCTTCCTGAACCCGGTAACCACCCAGACCTGGGCCAATGGTCGACACATTGTCCGTTGCGTCAAAGTCATCCAGGAAACCTGGGATGTGCGCACCTTCTGCTTTATGGCCGACCAGCCGATCCTGTTCTTCTTCAAGCCCGGGCAGTTCGTCACCCTGGAGCTGGAAATCGACGGCGTGCCGATCATGCGCTCCTACACCATTTCCAGTTCGCCGTCGGTGCCGTACAGCTTTTCGGTGACCATCAAGCGCGTGCCGGGGGGCAAGGTCTCCAACTGGCTGCACGACACCCTGCACGAAGGCCAGGAGCTGGCAGTGCACGGGCCGGTCGGGCTGTTCAACGCCATGGACTTCACCGCGCCGAAAGTACTCTACCTCAGCGGTGGTGTCGGCATCACGCCGTGCATGTCCATGGCGCGCTGGTTCTATGACACCAACGGCAACGTCGACATGGTGTTTATCCACAGCGCCCGTTCGCCCAAAGACATCATTTACCACCGCGAGCTGGAACACATGGCGTCGCGGATCGATAACTTCAGCCTGCACCTGATCTGCGAGAAGCATGGTCTGGGCGAACCGTGGGCCGGTTATCGCGGTTACCTGAATCACAAGATGCTCGAACTGATGGCGCCGGACTTCCTTGAGCGTGAAGTCTTCTGCTGCGGCCCGACCCCGTACATGAACGCGGTCAAGCGCATGCTCGAGGCGGCGGGTTTCGACATGAAGCGTTATCACGAAGAATCCTTCGGCGCGACGCCGCCGGAAGCCCGTGCCGATGCGGTGGAGCAAGCCGAAATCGCAGCAGACGCACCGGAAGTCGACGTGGCGGATCTGCACCAGGTGGAATTCACCGCCTCCGGCAAGAGCATTCGCGTGGCGCCAGGGGAAACCGTCCACGCAGCAGCGGCCAAGCTTGGCCTGCTGATTCCGAAAGCCTGCGGGATGGGGATCTGCGGAACGTGCAAGGTGATGAAGCTGGGCGGTGAGGTCGAGATGGACCACAACGGCGGGATCACAGAAGAAGACGAAGCCGAGGGTTACATCCTGTCGTGCTGCAGCGTGCCGAAGGGGGATGTGCGGATCGAGTTCTGATTCTCACCGCAGAACCTATGTGGGAGCTGGCTCGCTCCCACAATGGTCAATATTTCAGTCGATAAACAGGTCGGGCATCAGCTTGTCATTGCTGTCCGGCTCAAAACGGTAATGATCAAATTCGGTCACTCCCTGCTCACGCAAAATCTCCTCATCGATCAGCAAGCGCCCGGTAATGCTTCGGCCGCTACTATCGAGAATCGCGTAAGCCGCATCCGCCATAATCACCGGCGAACGCGCGTGCTTGAACGACTCGCGTGACCCCAGTTGAAACTCGATTGCGGCAGTGGCGATCATGGTCTGCGGCCACAGGGAATTGACGCTGATGCCGTAGGAGGCGAATTCCTCGCTCATGCCCAGGGTGAGCATGCTCATCCCGTACTTGGTCACTGTGTAAGGGCTGTACTGGGCGAACCACTTGGTGGCCAGGTTCAGCGGCGGGGACAGGTTGAGGATGTGTCCGCCGGACTTCTTCAGATAGGGCAGGGCCGCCTGGCTGCACAGCAGCACGGCGCGGGTGTTGATCTGATGCATCAGGTCAAAGCGCTTGAGTTCGATGTGTTGCACCCCGGTCAGCTTGATCGCCCCGGCATTGTTGACCAACGCATCGATGGCGCCGAAATGCTCGCTGGCGTCGACCATGGCCTGGCGCACGGCCATTTCATCACGCACATCCACCTGCAAGGCCAGCGCCTTGCCGCCCGCGGCTTCGACTTCCGCCGCCACGCTGAAAATCGTGCCAGGCAGTTTGGGGTGAGGGGCAGCGCTTTTGGCGGCAATCACGATGTTGGCCCCATCCTTTGCTGCCCGCAGCGCAATCTCACGCCCGATGCCACGGCTGGCGCCGGTGATGAACAGGGTTTTGCCTTGTAATGACATGCGTACGCTCCTGAGGGGTGTGATCCGAGCGGATCGAAAGGGCTCGCCAGTCAATGTAGACCAACTCTCCAGCCGCCACTGATCGTTCCCAAGCTCCGCGTGGGAATGCCTTTTCCTGCCTCACCGCTGACGCAACGCCCGGCACCGTAATGACGCAGAGCGTCACGGGCTGCGTTCCCACGCAGAGCGTGGGAACGATCAGGTGGGGGACCCTCAGTACCAGCGCTGAACTTCGATCAGCCCCTCCATCCCTGCATAATTCCTCGCACTGGAATAGCGCCAGTGCTCAGGTAAATCCACGTACCCACGCTTCACCGGGTTGTAATGGATGTAATCCAGCTTCTGGCGCATCACCGTTTCGCTGTACACCATTTCCGCGTGCGAACCTTCCTGCCACAGCTGATAAACCCGATCCTGCTTATGTGCTCGTTTGCTGAAGCGCAGTCTTTGCAATGCGCGTTCGGCACCTTTGCTTTGCAGATCATCGATGATCTGACGCGCGGTGAAGGATTTGAACTGGCGGAGGCATTTGCTCAGGTCTGGAGCCTCGGCAACGAAATGCAGATGGTTTTCCAGGACGACGTAACCATACAGCTTTAGATCTTGGTGGGTTTGTTGATAGCGCCAGCAATTGAGCAAGTGATCGACAATGTAGGGACGGATAAACAGCGGCAGCCATTCCATGAGAGTGCAGGTCAAGAAATGGGGTTTATCGGGTTCGGTGATGGTGTAGCGGCTTCGGCCCATGGATGCATTCCTTTGCGAGGGAATGACTAGCGTGAGCGGGGTGATGTAGTGGGGCTAGCGGACAGCGCCGCAGAGAGAGTGGGAAATTGCGACGCGCCTCTAATGATCGTTCCCACGCTCTGCGTGGGAATGCAGCCCGTGACGCTCTGCGTCACAACGGTGCTCGGCATTGCATCGGCGGTGAGGCAGGAACGCGGAGCGTCCCGAGAGGCATTCCCACGCAGAGCGTGGGAACGATCAGCCTGGAGGGGGCTTCAGGCTGCCAT
>NZ_CAXAQH010000046.1:0-27639 GCF_963970905.1 Pseudomonas sp. EL_65y_Pfl2_R96
TGCGCGCGATGAATGCACCGCGGTTTTTCAGGTATTACGCGTCATCGTTCTTCGCGGGCAAGCCACGCTCCCACAGGTTTGCGTGGCTGTTTTGGAGTACCGTCTCAGCGTTTGACCGACAGATCCGTCTGGGTCATGCGGCTACGAATCGTGAACACACCATCGCCCGAGAGAATCGCGCTGCGCGCAAACAGCCGGCCGCTCTCCCAGTTCGAAAGCCCCAGTTCCGGCTTGTTCAGCGCGTACTGTCCGTCGACCCAGCGGGTAATCCCGTTGCCGACAAAAGGCGCGTTGACCGCGTTGTAGAAACGCTCCTGCGCCAACGCATCTTCACTGATCAGCGACACGGTGAATTGCGGGCTGTAACGGTTGAACAAGGCGATGGCCTGGTCCAGGTCGTCGACGACTTGCAGGCTGACTTCCGGGGTTTCTTCCCATTCCCACTCGCGGCCCAATTGGGCCTCGGGCAGCGGTTCGGCCAGCGCTTCGGTCTGATAGCCTTCGGCGCGGTACACCTCAACGCTCGCGGTCCGCCAATCGCCAGGCAAATGCTGTTCGCTGCCCTCGACGATATGTAGCTTGCAGCCCTGGCCCCGTGCGGTGCCGGCCTGTTGCAGTGCGTCGAGAAACAGCGGCACCAGTTCGCCAGCGCGCTCGCGCTGGATCAGGCAAACGTTCAGGGTGTTGCAGACTTTGCGGTCCAGCGAGTTGCGCACCACGGCGGCAAAGCGCTGGGCGTCGGCGTGTTTGTCGGCGATCAGCCAAGCACCACCGGTGCCGTGCAGGCTGACGGCGGTACCAGCCTGTTGCGCGATGCTGCCCAACTGGCTGACCGCACGTCCCGAACCACGGGCCACGGCCAGCGACAAGCGCCGGTCGGCGAACATTGCCCAGCCGGCGGCGTGATTGACGCTTTCGACCAGTGACACCGCGCCGCTCGGCAGCCCGGCGTCGGCCAGTGCCGGATTCAACGCATGGGTGACGATGGCCTGGGCGGTGCCCAACGCGTCGCTGCCAATGCGCAGCACCGCCGTGTTACCGGTGCGCAATACACCGGCGGCGTCGGCGAAGACATTCGGCCGGCCTTCGAATACGAAAGCGACGATACCCAGCGGCGACACCACTTGCTCGACTTTCCAGCCGTCGTGCTCGACGCAGCTCACGACCTTGCCACGGGTGGCCGGTGCATCGCGCCAGGCCCGCAGGCCTGCGATCATGTCGCCGCGCATGCGTTCATCGGCCAGCAACCGTGTGGTGGATCGCCCGCGCGCCTTGGCTCGCTCGATGTCGGCCAGGTTGGCGGCCGCAATCAAGGCCCAGCATTCCGGGGTTTCCAGGCGCTGCGCAAAGCGATCGAAGAACGCGCTGATGGCGTGATCCGAAACGCTGGACATCGCGGCGAACGCCGCTTCGGCGCGCTCGATGGCGACCGCCGCCGCTTGCTGGTCCGCCACCGGGATCAGCAACAACTCGCCGCTGACCTGCTCCACCAGCAGATGGTCGCCGGGCTGAAAGCGCGCCGCCAGTTCGGGGCTGACCACAGTGACACGATTACCGGCAAAAGGAATCGGCGTGCCAGCGACTAGACGTTCGAGCGCAAGAGACATGAAACGGTTTCACCATGCAGGAGAGCGGCCAGAAAATGTATAGGAAAATCCGTGGAGCGTCATTCACTGGGGCGCAGTAGCGGTTACTTTTTAGCAAGTCGAAATACATCTTGCTCCAGGCAATTGCGCCCCTGTTTGCGCCACCTGGCGTTCGCGTCATAGACCACCAGCAGCAAGGGCTCTTCTACGCCCGCGGTGCTGACAAAGGTCAGTCCTTCGGCATGATCGCGGCCTTTATCCTCTCCTTGCCCGTAAGGAACCTCCAGGACCGGCGTCAATTGTTCGCTGAAGACAAAACTTTCGCCTGTTGGCCTGGCGCCGTCGAGCCATCGAAATACGCTGACAGGCCCGTCGAGGTTCATTGTCGGCCCGGCCAGGATCAACATGTCGTCACCATCGATGCATAAGTCCCTGACGCCGAGTCCGCCCAACTGGAGAAAATGTTTTCGATATTTTCGCCCCCCAGGCCCGATTTTTTTCAGCGTCAGCGCGTGGACGGCCTTGGGATGGTCTTCCGGTTCGATCTCCAGAACAATGGTCCAGCCCCGCAGCACAGGCCCTCGCAACCCGATAAAAACACGCTTGCCGTTGATCTCGAGACCTTCGGTATCGAACCCGTTGTCCTTGCCGGGAATGTGCAGAAATGCCCCTACATGCTCGTCATCCTTGAGCTCATCGAGCAATTCGTTACCCAGTTGATTGCCGGCCAATTGGGCGGCAACTCGATCATCGCTGGCGGGGCTCTTTACCAAAGTGAACGTCCCGTTTTCTTCGACCACCGGAATCCGGGCCAGGAGAAAACGATTGCCATCGCTGCTGACAGTTGCCAGACGCGCGGCGTTTTTCTTCAGGGACTTGGTGCTGTCGGGCTTTTTCCGTTTCAGGCTGTGAGAACCCACAATCCAGAGATACCCTGTGTCGCGGTCGTAGCTCATGCCTTCCAGGTCTGCTTCAACGAATTCTTCGCCAATCGTCGGGATGACCGGCAGGGCTAACAGGGACGCCAACGAGAACTGTTTGTGCTGGTCAAACAGAAATTCGCCCGCACCGACGGGCTCACGCAGGGTGAGGCGCTCCAGGCTCAAGGATTCATCATTGGCGACCCACAGGGTATTGCCTATCTGGACTACGGCAGACAACCCTTTGCGCAAATGCGTGTCATTGAAGACTAGAAGCGCGGAACCGAATTTCACCATGAAGTCACCCGCTCTTTCACCCGCTCGGGTGAGTCAAAGAATGCCTGCTTCACGGTAGCGGTCATCGAGCGCTAGCCAAGACAGGCCATCAGAACACCGACCAGCCGATTCGCTGACTCAGCAACTCCAGCGCCGCCATGCCAGCGAGGGAGTTGCCGGCGGCGTTCAATTCCGGAGACCAGACGCACACCGTGAATTGCCCCGGCACTACCGCGACGATGCCCCCGCCCACGCCGCTCTTGCCCGGCAGACCGACGCGATAGGCAAAGTTGCCCGCCTCGTCGTACAGCCCGCTGGTGGCCATGATCGAGTTGACTTGCTGAGTCTGACGGGCGCTGAGGATCTGTGCGCCGCTGTGTTTGCAGAAGCCGTCGTTGGCCAGGAAGCAGAACGCCCGGGCCAGATCCACGCAACTCATGCGCAGCGCGCAATGGCTGAAATAGCTGCGCAGCACCGCTTCGACGTCGTTATGGAAGTTGCCGAACGACTGCATCAGATAAGCCATGGCCGCGTTACGCGCGCGGTGCTGGTACTCCGACTCGGCGACCTTGCCATCCACCATGACGTTCGGGTTACCGGACAGTCGGCGGACAAAATCGCGCATCGACAACGCCGGCGCGGCAAAGCGCGATTGATTGATGTCGCAAATCACCAGCGCACCGGCGTTGATGAAGGGATTGCGCGGGCGCCCGCGTTCGAATTCCAGCTGCACCAGCGAGTTGAACGGCTGGCCGGACGGTTCGTGGCCCAGGCGTTCCCATATCGCTTCACCGGAATGCTCGATGGCCTGCACCAGGCTGAACACCTTTGAAATACTCTGCACCGAAAACGGCGTATCGACGTCTCCGGCGCAAAACAGCTCGCCGTCGTTGCCATACACGGCAATGCCCAACTGATTGGCCGGCACCGTGCCGAGGGCAGGAATGTAGTCAGCCACTTTGCCCTGACCGATCAACGGTCGGACTGCGTCAAGGATCTCGTTCAACAGCGCTTGCATGCCGGGTTCCGAAGTCTCGCCCCATGGGATTGCGGGGACACTGTCGCTAGACGTCGCTGGTCGACGTCGGATCACAGTTTTGTATAGGAATGTATCTGTCACGGCCCGGGATACACCAACTTGCACCGGGCGACCTTTCAGACATACCACCCACACACCCGATTGAAACACTCCTGCCGTCCGCTGACCACCGGTAAACCGGGTCGGCCCATGCTCAGGAGTGTTGTCATGATGACTCAAGTCCCCCGTTACCACGGCTGGTCACTGTTTGGCCTGCTGTTTTCGGCAATCGTCATTCGGCTGCCGGGCAAGATCGCGCTGAAGTACAAAAGGCCCGCCAGAAACACGCCATTGACCGAATAAAACCTCAACACCACCCACAATGAACTCCCGGAGCTCAAGCCCATGAACACCTCTATCTCATCGGCCGGCCAAGGCCTGCACCTGACCCTCGACCGTACCGGCAGCTGGATCGCCCCCCTCACCCTGCGGCTGTTTCTGGCCTGGGAGTTTTTCGAGTCAGGCCTGGAAAAATGGAACGGCCAGAACTGGTTCGCCGACCTCCAGGACCGCTTCCCGTTTCCCTTCAACCACGTGACCGCCACGCTGAATTGGGAACTGGCGATGTGGGCCGAACTGATCTGCGCCCTCACCTTGCTGGCAGGCCTTGGGACGCGGCTCTCGGCGATTATTCTGGTCGTGGTCACTGTCGTCGCCACCGCTGCCGTTCACTGGCCGGACGATTGGTCTACATTGAGTGAACTTGCCCAGGGTTATGCCATCAGCAACAAAGGCCACGGCAACTTCAAACTGCCGCTGATCTACCTCGCAGCCCTCATGCCGTTGTTGCTCTCGGGGGCCGGCAAACTCAGCATGGACGCGTTGTTGGCTCGACTCTTCTGGCGGCGCAGTCACCGCTGATACGCCAGCGTCTCGATAACCCACCCAACTTGTGTAAAGGAGCCATCATGAGCGTAACCACCCAATGGATCGAGATCAGCAGCGCCGAGGGCGCATTCGGCGCTTACCTGGCTATCCCACACACCCGTAAAGGGCCGGGGATCGTGCTGATTCAGGAAATCTTCGGCGTCAACGAGCACATCCGCTCGGTCGCCGAGCAATACGCCGCCGACGGCTATCTGGTCATAGCGCCGGATCTGTTCTGGCGCCACGGCCACCGTATCGAACTGGGCTACGACGAAGCCGGCTGGAAACGCGCCGTCGAGCTGATGAACGCCACCGACCGCTACAAGGCCCAGGCCGACATCAAACTGGCCATCGACGCCCTGAAGGCGCATCCGGGGCTGGACGGCAGGATCGCTTCCATCGGTTTCTGCTTCGGCGGCATGCTGTCGTACAACACCGCAGCTAACGGTTTCGTGGACGTGGCAATCGCCTACTACGGCGGCGGCATTCAGAACCAACTGGATCGGGCCGGTGAAATCAAGGTGCCTACGCTGATGCACTTCGGCGAACAGGACCGCCACATTCCCATCGATGCCGTGAAACAAATCGCCGAGCGTTTCGAGTTCAACGACGACGTCGATATCGAGGTTTATCCGGGGGCCGAACATGGCTTCAACTGCTCACACCGTGACAGCTACAACCAGCGGGCGGCGGCTGAGGCGCATGGCAATACGTTGCTCTTTCTCAGCCAGAACCTTTAAGGGCTGATCGCCGGGGTTAGCGACATGAACAATCGGTGAGCATTCAACCCCGGAAGCGAACATGGACAAATACCTCTCAAAGCCCAGACCGACCTCACTGCGTATCCCCTCCACGGTCTGGGCCTTGGGTTTTGTCAGCCTGTTCATGGACCTGTCTTCGGAGCTGGTGCACAGCCTGCTGCCAGTGTTTCTGGTCACGACGTTAGGTGCGAGCGCATTGACCGTCGGGGTGATCGAGGGCATCGCCGAGGCGACCGCGATGCTGGTCAAGATATTCTCCGGCGCCATCAGCGACTTTATCGGCCGGCGCAAAGGCTTGCTGTTGATGGGTTATGGTCTGGCGGCGTTGTCGAAGCCACTCTTCCCCCTCGCGCAGTCGGTAGACCTGGTGTTCACCGCACGCTTTCTGGACCGCATCGGCAAAGGCATCCGTGGCGCGCCGCGCGATGCGCTGGTCGCCGATGTCGCACCCGCCGAAATCCGTGGCGCCTGCTTTGGCTTGCGCCAGTCGATGGACACCGTGGGGGCGATTCTTGGGCCGGTTCTGGCGATCGTGTTGATGCTCTGGCTCGGGCAGATCCATCTGGTGCTGTGGTTTGCGGTGATCCCGGCGGTGATATCGGTGGCGCTGATTGTCGGCGGGGTCAAAGAACCGAGCGATGGTGCTGGCGAACGCGCCTTTCGCTCGCCCATCCACTGGAAGGTTCTGCGGGAGTTTTCACGCAGTTATTGGTGGGTGGTGATCGTCGGCGGGCTCTTCACCCTGGCCCGTTTCAGCGAGGCTTTTCTGGTGTTGAAGGCACAGGAAGCAGGCCTGGCGGCCACCTGGGTGCCGATGGTGATGGTGGTCATGTCGCTGCTTTATGCGGTTTCCGCCTACCCGGCCGGCTGGTTGTCCGACCGGATCAGCCGCACCAAATTGCTGTGTGTCGGCATGGGGCTGCTGATCCTGGCAGACCTGCTGCTGGCGCAAGCGGATTCAATCATGACCCTGCTGCTAGGCGTTGCCCTGTGGGGCCTGCACATGGGTTTCAGCCAGGGCATTCTCGCGACGCTGATCGCCGACACCGCGCCCGAACAGCTCAGGGGCACGGCGTTCGGCCTGTTCAATCTGATCAGCGGCGTGTGCCTGTTGATCGCCAGTGTGCTGGCCGGCGCGCTGTGGCAGACCTCAGGCTCCGCCAGCACCTTCGTTGCCGGGGCGGTGCTGGCGGCTGCGGCGCTGTTGTTGCTTGTGCTGCGCAAGCCCTGATGCCGGTCAATCAAGCCGCGACGCCGGCTTTGTAGCAGACCCGCTCAGCGGCCCTCGCTACCGTGTGCTTCTTCAAAGAAGTAATCCTTCCAGCTGGCGGCCTTGTTTTTCAGCACACCGAGTTCCTGGAGTTTCTCGGCGTAGATAAAGGTGCGCTGTGGCACGACGGTGAAGTCGATTTCAGGGTCGGCGACGATTTTCTCGACCAGTGGCAAGGCCAGTTTCGATTGTTCCACCCGGAGATAGGTCTGGGCGGCGGCGGGCTTATCGGCCTTGATTATTTGCTCGGCCTCGGCGAGTGCCTGTCAGTCAAGGAGCGAAACCTGTGGGAGTTCAGCTGTCTATCGATAGGCCTTCAAAATAAAAACCATCAAGACAGTTGCTCCCACATGGGATCTGCGGTGTCTGCCGGAATGGAAAAGCGTTTTTTATCCAACCGCTCTGGTTTGGACCTTGCACTTACTCCACAAGCCCAGCGACAGAGGCTTTTTAGATCTTTTATGGCCGTCGGACAGCCCCTTATCGTGGCCAGCGTATCCACCTCATGGGACACCTCCTGCCTGGCTCAATAGGCTGGGTGATCTGGCAGGCCCAATGCCCGCCAGAGATCGTTAATCAGTTCGTGCTCTCTAGCGCAGCAGATGCACGGCCAAGCCGGCGAGCGCACAGGCCATCAGCACCTGAATGACGCCACGCTTGAAGCGCAACAGAGCGATTGCCGCTGCAATGGCGATGAATGCAGAGGGCCAGTCAAGGTTGCCGCTGAAGCCCTTCGGCCACAGCACGTGATAACCGAAGAAACACGCCAGATTAAGAATCACGCCGACCACCGCTGCTGTAATGGCAGTCAGTGGTGCAGTGAACTTGAGTTCGTTGTGGGTCGATTCCACCAGCGGTCCACCTGCAAGGATGAACAGGAACGAGGGCAGGAAGGTGAACCATGTCACCAGGGCGGCGGCGACAGCCCCAGCCAGAAACACATGATCGGCACCGAAAACCTGCAAAACATAAGCACCTATGAACCCCACGAAGGCCACCACCATGATCAGTGGCCCTGGCGTGGTCTCCCCCAGCGCCAAGCCATCGATCATCTGAGTCGGCGTCAACCAACCATAGTGACCGACCGCGCCCTGGTAGACATACGGGAGCACAGCGTAGGCCCCGCCAAAGGTGAGCAACGCGGCCTTGGTAAAGAACCAGCCCATCTGGGTCAAGGTACCTTCCCAGCCAAAGAGTGCGGTCAGGAGTCCCATCGGCAATGCCCATAACGCGGCGCCGATCAGTGCGAGCGACGTCAGTTTCAACCAACTGAAACGGGCATGCTCCGGAGGCGGGGTGTCGTCATCGATCAAGGCCAGGCCGAAGGACTTTTTGGCGGCGCTATGGCCGCCGGTTCTGAACTTTTCCGGAGCCAGGCGACCACCGAAGTAACCGATTAATGCCGCCCCCAACACGATCAGCGGGAAGGGAATATTGAACGCGAAAATCGCGGTAAACGACGCCGCCGCTAGCGCCCACAGCCAATTATTCTTCAATGCCCGAGAGCCGATCCGATGCGCCGCCTGCACCACAATGGCTGTCACAGCAGGCTTGATCCCATAGAAGAGTCCGGCCACCACCGGTACTTCGCCAAAGGCGATGTACATCCACGACAAAGCAATCAGGATGAACAGTGAGGGCAGCACAAACAGCACCCCGGCAATCACGCCTCCCCAGGTGCGATGCATCAACCAACCGATGTAGGTCGCCAGTTGCTGAGCCTCTGGCCCAGGCAGCAACATGCAGTAGTTGAGCGCATGGAGAAAGCGTCGTTCCGAGATCCACCGCCGCCGTTCTACCAGCTCCTGGTGCATGATCGAAATCTGCCCTGCCGGCCCACCGAAACTGATAAAGCCAAGCTTCAGCCAGAACCAGAATGCCTCACGCAAACTGATCGCCTCCGGCCTCGGTAGATCCTCTTCAACCGCTGATGCCAACACCTTACTCATTGGGTTGTTCCTCTTTCACAAACTCGGCAAGCAGGCCATCGAAAATGGCGCTCGCAGCAGCCAGCAAATGGTCGTCGTGGCTAATCGTTTCGCGTAGACCTGCCAGTACTCGCTCGATGCCGGCAGCCTCCACTGGCTGAATCCCGCCGACATCAAGGTAATGCACTAACGCCGCGATGCGGTTCAGGCCGGGCTCTTTAAGTTCAAAGCTGGCTTGCAAGGTTTCGAAGGTCACACGGTTGCCGACATGACTGAAAGTCGCCTCATCGAAGTCAAAACCCAGCGCATCGGCCGGACAGTCCTGCGGGCTGTCCAGCCAGAGAATCCGAGCGTGGGGATCGATGAAGCGCCGAATCATCCAGGCACATGCCAGGCGGTCAACCCAGGGACGCTTGCGGGTTGCCCAGACACGACCTTGATAGTCGCCACGGTTGAGTGCCGTTACCGGCTGGTCGCGGCTACGGGGTTCATCGGCAGACAACGCTCTGCTGACGGCCGTCTCAAGCTCCTGTAAAGCGGCGTCTATCTGCTGCTTCGGCTTACCTGGGAAGTAATCGATGTGGGTCAGCTGATCGTAGGTCTTGCGCAGTTTGCGAATGTGTTTGGCGGTGGCCGATGCGTTTTCAGGATGAAGCTGCCCGCGGCATTCTTCGATCTCTGCACGTAGCTTGCTGTAGTCATCACTACGGTCGAACAACTCGACAAAGCGCTGACCCTCCTGATCGACGACGGGCAGGATGTAAGCGGTGCCATTGATGGCCAGGATGTCGCGCTCGACAGACGCCAGAGCTTCGCGACAGACACCGGTATCAGGCAATAGATAGGCACCATCGCGCAGAACCGCCGCACCTGAAGCTTTCAGAGCACGCCAGGCTCGCATGCGCTCGGTGGCGTTCGCGGTGGGTAAACCAAGAATCAGTGCCAGCCAATTTTCCATGTAGTGTCAGCTATTTATTTTGTAGTATTTATTACGCTAACTTCTATTTTGGCGTTTGGAAAGCCGTCCTTTTGAACCAGCACCTGAAGGCTCAGCGACCCAGACTATCTGCCAATCTCCTGGCCTGCCGAGTCGCGGCTTCACGCGCACTGAGGTCAACGTCTTCCCCCAGGATGGTTTTCTCTACAATCACCGAGTGCACATCCGTCACGCCGATAAATTGCAGCCAGGCTTCCACGTAGGGCTTCTGAAAGTCGAAGCGCTCTGCCGGCGTGATCGACTGCGCCGAAAAATCCAGGCCACGGGCGTACATCACCACGGCGGTTTTGTTGTGCAGCATGCCTTCCAGACCGCGCTCCGGGTCGAAGCTGAACAGGATGTCTTTCTGCGACACCAAGTCGATGAAATGCTTGAGTTTGTACGGGATGCTGAAATTCCACAGCGGTACGGACATCACCAGCACATCTGCGCTGTGCAGGTGAGCGGCCAGATCTTTCAGCGTATTCCAGGCGTCTTGTTGTACCGGGGTCAAGGGAGTGCCATTGAGTCCGGCGTATTTGGCCTCCATGGCCAGATCATTGAATTCCGGCAACGCCATGTTCCAAAGGTCGAGGGTGATGATTTCGGTGTCCGGGGTGTTTTCCTGATAGCGCGCAATGAAGCTGCGGGCGACTTCAAGGGAGGCTGAGCGCTGTTTGCGCGGGGAACATTCGATATGCAGAAGAGTAGTCATGGCACGCCTCGGGTGGTGGGAGATTGGGGGGCGGCAAACATTGCAACATAGTTTTATTTGGAATATAAATCACAAATAAATAAGCCATTAATCACAGATCAAACTATGTTCGATACTCTGCTGCTCAAGACATTTGTCACGGTCGTCGATGAAGAAGGCTTCAGCCGTGCAGCCGAGAAACTGCACCTGACCCAGTCTGCGGTCAGTGGCCATGTGCGGCGACTGGAAGAACAGATTGGTAAACCCCTGTTGAGGCGTACCACCCGTTCCCAGCAACTGACGCCCGATGGCGAGCGCCTGGTCGCTTATGCGCGCACGATCCTCGCGCTGAACCGTGATGCCTGGGCAGAACTGACACGCACGCCGTTTCACGGGCGACTGCGGATCGGGGTATCCGAAGACTTCGTCGAATCGAGATTAATGCGCACTTTTCAGGATTTCGCGGCGCAGTACCCTGGGATGGAGATCGACGTGCAGGTGGGCATTCCGGGCATGTTGCTGGCCTTGATGAAGCAAGGGCATCTGGAGTTGGTCATCGGTTCTCTGTGCGAAACCAGCGACGCGGGGCTGCTGCTGTGGCAAGAACCACTGGTGTGGGCCTGGTCGGCGCAGCCCGTCACCCCGTTACCGACGCCGTTGCCGCTGGCCCTGTTTCCCGAGCCGTGCCCTTATCGCGAGATAGCGCTGACACGGCTGGCTCGGGCAGGGATCGCCCAACGAACGGCGATGTTGTGCAGCAGCACGGCCGGATTGCGAGTGGCGGCACTGGCTGGCTTCGCGGTAGCACCCATGCCAGTCAGTCAGTTGGGGCAAGGGCTGGCGGTTCTTGGCGTAGAACAAGGATTGCCGGATTTGCCGGATGCGCAGTTTCGGTTGTTCAGCGCTCCTGAAGCGGATCAGGCGATTGTGGCAGCGGTCACTCAGCTCATTGTGGAGTACTGCTCCACGCGCAGGGCTTAAGAATTATTTTGAGGTCTTGGGTTTACGGTCGTCGATTATTTAAGCAGCGGCGTCCTAGAACTTTTCTCTATTTATCGGTCTATGTGGACAGGCACATCCTCGGTAAGCGCGACCTCGCAGGCTTCCCGCACTCAGATGGCCACACGTCCATTGTCAATCAGAGGTTGTCTTTGCTCATGAAATTCCATGACCCACGGATGGTGCTCTTCGGCCTGTTCGCGCTCGCGACAGTGGGCTCGGCATCAGCAACACCAATGAAGACCTCAACCCCTGTTTTCGCAACTGAAGTCACAACCGTTCAGGCTCCGGTCGAAGCCGCCGGCAACCCTTGGCCAACGTTGGCCAGTATGGCTGGCAAACAGCCAGGTCCATTGCTGGCCCATGACGACCGATACTGGCATGACGACCGTTGGCACGATCGTAGAGACGATTGGCGCCGAGACGACTGGCGTAGAGAGCAGTGGCGTAGAGAGCAGGCCCGTCGAGAAGCTGAACGCCATCGTTATTGGGAACGCCACGAGGATCGGCCCATGCGGCACCGTTACGAGGACGATCACCGCTACTATCGTCGCTAGTGCGAAGCCACGAGATTAATCCGCCTGCAACACGGGCGATGCTCCGCCAACCTGCGACACCAGGTCTCAAACCGGCCTGAAATAGCAGTGATCGCCCATCAGGTTGTAGATATCAGGAAGAAAACGTGGCGGAACAGACGGAAGTCTGACCATTCAATGCGACGGTCGAAGCTGGACCGTCGCCGCCCCCCAGAAGACCACTCAGAAACTCAACCGCGCACCAGGTAGGCTCCCAACGGAACCCGATGCCGCAGCTTCTTGCATTTGCCGGGCGGGGGCTGATGCCCGGGCGGGCGATCAGGAAACCAGATTCGGCATTTACCCGGAGGCGGCCAATGACCGCGGGGAATCTCAACTTCGTCGTACGTGGGCGTTGGCTCGGCGGAAGCCACTTGCAATTCTCCTTCGGGCATTGCGCGAGCGAAGTTGCCAGCGTCGCGCCCGGAGTCCGGAGTGGTTGCGGCCATTTCTGCTTCGCGGAGCCTTTGGGCCTCCTCTTCGAGCCCCTTCTGTACTGCGACCTGGTCCTCTTTGGTGTTGGGTGAGGTACTCGAAGCCTTGGCCTGCTGCGCCGCCTGGATCAATTGGAAGTTGCGGTTGCGTAACTGTAGGTTGCTACCAACCCTCATGTTCGAGCGCACCGCCAACGTTTCAGCCTGCTCGTACTGCCCCTGCTGAAGACGCAACACACCGAGGTAATGCAGCGTCGCGGGATTGCTCGGCTGGATATGCAGGGCGCGCTCCAGCGTGGCAGCGGCTTGGTCCAACTGGCCATCTCCATACTGCCGCGAGGCGGTTTCGATCAGGGTGGTTGATGCGCTGTTACTTTGCGAGGACGCCCTTCGCTCGGCAGCAACCGAACAAAGCGACGCGACGGCGCAGAACGCCAGGATAAGACCCGGCAGAAAAATCTTGGTTGGCATCAGGGGTGGACTCGGCTGATCTCGGACGGCACTGTCGTAAAACAGGCCACCAGCGCTGCTCGGCATCTGCGATACAGGGCCCTCATTGACCGGGCCAGTACCCTGAAGTTCCCGCTGCCACGGCCACTGCCGGGATCCGCAGGTCACCGCAACCGGTATCATTTTTTACCTGGAATTTTAAGCTGGTATCATTCAAGCACTGACAAACCGAGCAGAAAATATGAATCGTCGTAAAAAAATAAATCAGTTATTAAAGGCTAATGCCAAAAAGGCCAGCGCCAAATTGGCACCGAAAAGCAAGACTAAATACATTAGCAAAGCGGACCGATTGAAGCTGGCGGCTGAAGCCGGTCAGGACTCAACCATTTCCGCTGAGAGCTGATCTATGTGGCTTAAGCGCCATCGGAATTTACATATTTGATTGATGTATTCATTCCGATGGCACGTAGCGCGAGGGAGCGGCATGGCCATTTATTCAAGCCGAAGCTGGTTCGCGGCTATGAATCCAGATTCCCCGGGTACATTTGACTGGACGCTTTTGGCCGATTCTGTTGAAAAAGTCGGTTCGCCCAAAACGCTCGAATATTGATGGGTGAAAACACCTCTTTTGCACGCTGCTACGTCAAATCTGAGTCCAATCTCTTCTGCGCAAAACACGGACTTCAATCTCAGACGCGTACTTTTCTGCCATGACTACCAAAGCCGACTTTTTCAACAGAACCCTTTGCAGACATTCATGACGTCCCGAGAGGGCAAAGCGAGCGGCTTGAACCACTTGTTAGGCTGGAATGCTAAAGTTGGATTAGAACGGAGACTACGGATTTACTCTGTCGAAGGACACGAAGGACCATTTCAAGCTGGCTGTGCTGTCATGCGAGGACCGCAACCATGAGGTTTAGATTTGATCCATTCCAGATGCGCCCGCACCCCATTGCGTTGATCAATCGCGTGGAGCGCAGTCGAGTCGACAGGCTTTTCCGCGACTACGTCGAAGCAAGGTTCGCTTATGGACAGAGGACTTTGCCCTGTGCCATAGCGAGGTATTTCCGGCGTCGTGCGCGGCGCGATGCCCATGAGGAAATGAAGCTCATCGAAGCATTACGCCACTGACTGCAGTGCTGAAAGGAGCTTATGGCCATTGCACGTCGTATTTGGAAGAAAGTTCTTCAAGTACCGCATTGCGAAGTTCGTCGCAGGCCCCTACATGGTCAAGATCGGGGCCACCATTGCTCATTGTGTCAATTTCCCAATTGCGTTCAGGAAAAGAGACTTTTCGTAGACGCTCGACTCTGCAAGTGTGAGTTTTATGTGGCCAACGACTCACCAATTCATTGTTGATCACATCAATAAGTTGAGCCTCGGGAATTTGCTGCTTTGCCATGACGAGCTCTCCGGTGATTTTTCCATGGAACACTTCATTCCGGCACTAGTCTCTCCGGCTACTTTTAGCCGACTCCTGCCTGCCACGTTCATAGCCCCTCCCCCAAAAGCCGAAGTTAAAAACGCGACGTAGACGACCCTCGGCTCAACGCAACTGAAGTTTCCAAACCGCTGCAAGCTCATACGCAGCCTTATCAGGCAACACCGTCGACCCACTACGACGAACCGTCCCGGCATGGTCGGCCAGCCCTTCGACGAGCGCAGCCCATTCCGGTCGCGGGTCTTTGACATAGTCCCAACCCAATCCCAGCCACGGGCATCGCCCACCGATCCAGGCCTGCACGGCCGGGGTCGCTTGCATGACGTAGTCAGGGAGCGCGGGTGCATCCGGTCGGGGTTGGCGCTCCTTGACGGCCGGCACGTGTAACTGCAGAGCGCCATTCACCTCGACGGTCACCTGCATCGCCCCGAGTAGCGCGATGTCAAAGGGCACCGGCTGGCTATGGGCAACATAAAAATACGCCATGCGACGGATGCTGTCGTAGTCGGCAACGGCACGATACAGGTAGGCGCAAATCACACCCAGCATGGGATCAGCATGCTTCTGGTTCCGCAGGTCTGCGGCGAGCCGGTCGATGCTGTCGGCTCGAAGCCGGCCGGCGGCGAAATCGTCGATTGAACCGAGCATCCCTTGATAGCTCTCGGGAGCATTGCGCGTGCCATAGGCCTGGAAAACGTCGCCGGCGGTGCTGGGTGCCACGACGGCGTACAGGTCATCGTACGGAACGACCGGTGTAAATGTGCCATCGGCCAACTCGACCAACACCGGTATCCCCTGCGGATCGCCCTTGATGCGGAACGTCTCGAATCCGGGCGTTGCGCCGAGTCGCTCGATCGGCTCCCGGGACAAAATCCTCGCTTGATTGCCCCAGACGATCACGTTCGCCCGGCCTGGATCGTTGACCTGCTCCAGCCTGCGCCGAACCTCTCCAGCCGCGGTCTTGCGGACATCGGCAGCCCAATCTGCCTCAAGCCGATGAACCAGTGCCTGTGCCTTTTGCGTTTTTTCAGGCGTGTGAGCGGTCTGGTGCCGCAGCTCAAACAAATCCTGGAGCAGTTCCTTACTGTCGTCGGGGATGGTGATGAAATGGTCCGCTGGAACCGCCAGATCACGCCCCTTGAAGCCAAAACCGGGGCCGAGAATTTGCTCCCGGAAATCCGTGTCGGTATGCACCCGCTCAAGAATTTGCTCGGCGGAACCCGGTGCGCCAGCCGCCTCGACCGCGCCCTGGGTGGTGGCATTTCCCGTGCGCGGCCAGGGCTGCAACTCGGCAGCGCCCTGCAAGGGGCTTGCGGTGTTGTAGAGCACGGCCGGTTCCGGATCGACCAGGCACTGCGGGTTGAGCTTCAGGCGATACTCTTTCGCGCGCTCGGTGGTGCGCGACCGCACGCATCTGCCCAATGTCTCCGTGGTGATCACACCATCGCTGATGGCGGCCGGCTCGATGCCCCAGAGCGCGTCGGCGATCACGCCAGAAAACACACACTTGCCCGGAGCGCCGGACATCGGATCAGACACCATATAGCCGAGTTGTCCGTCCTGGCAGGAGGCCAAGTGATCAAACCTGGGGCTGTCAACTTTCGTGCCCTGCACGACGATCCCGCGCACGGCATCAAGGCGCATCAACTCGATATTCCTCGGTGCTTCGCGACACGCATCGGTAATCAGCGTGATGCGCTGGACGCCGTGCAGTAACAACTCCTCGTAGAACCGGTCGGCACCAACACAGTACTTCGAGCGCAGGGAATCGCTGAACAGCCACAAGATCGAGCCGAAATCCCCACTGGTGAGGCCATGACCGCAAAACGCCAGGATCAACTGCTCGACCACCTCGGCCCCGCTCGGAAACAGTTCATCGACCGCTTGCTGCACCCGCTCGCGGGTGACTGGAATGTCGCCAGCGAGGCCGTCGTCGACGATTCTTACGTTGCTGGCACCGAAGCCCGAGCTAAGCGCCCAGTCGCCAATTGAACGGGCGGCGAGCACGGCTCCGTCCAGGTACGCGAAGCGCAACGCCTGGTTTGAGGTCGGGGTCAGCGTGCTGACCCCGATCGCCAGACAGGCCCGCCTAGTCATGCGGGCGCGCCGCCTTTCGCGCAATGAGGACAGTGTAGAGGTCAAGTCGGGGGAAAATCGCCGGCCAACGCCAGCGCGGCCGATCGGCTGGGGTGAGGCGTTCAGTCAGCATCATTGCACCTGCAAACAGCATGATCGGAATGTGCCACGCCCCGCCAAGCAGTGGCACCAGCATCCAGGCCCAACACGAAGCAATGCACCAGCCCCCATGCGTCATGCCGAAGATCAGGCAATCCCTGTCGGCAGCCCAGCCGAAGAGACCGATCCGCCGCATCCGGTGGCCACGATTGAGCGCCGCGCGGTGCCACGGGCTGGCACTCCACAGCGTCGCAATGAGCAGCGCACCGGCAAGCGCAGCCTCTGCGACGGTGAACTGCAACAACAGCGCGAGGACTGTCAGGATCGGTCCGGCGGCCATCCATAGCAAACCGTAACCGAGCAAGAACCCGACTGACGCGCGCAGGCGTCTGCGTGGCAGGCTGGAGCGCCAGACATGCATGAGCGGCATTGCCAGCAAGGGCGGCATCATCGCGACAAGCATCAGCGCCCAGTCAGCCAGCAGGCGGTTCAGTGGATTCAAGGCGAACTCGGCCTCCAACACGGTGGGCCAGAGCGTGACGATAGACAGCCCCTCTACGGAACTGCAGAAGGTAGGGTGCGTAGCGTTCCCGGCGTTGTAAACCGAAAGGGCCAGACCGAGCCCGGCCGTCGCGAAAAGCAACGGCCAGGGCGCCTGGGTGAAGTTGCGCAATACCGAACCTGGCTGCATGAGCGGGTACTCAACTCACGACGCCACTTCGCTTGAGAACGCTGATTCGGTCCACCGTCACGGGCTTGGCTTCCGATATCTGCTCGCCCGGAACGAGGGTCACACGCAAATGGTTTGGATCGAAGTCGCCAGCATCCGTCAGCCGCTGGGCCAGCTCGGTGATGTCGATCGTATAGCCAAGCCCGTTGCCGCCGTGGCCGCCGTCTGGCCGCGAGGCGACGTTCAGGCCGAACAGCGTCAGGCTGCCGGCATGGCACTCGGGATGGAGTTGCGGATCGACGCCTTCCGGCAGATTGACGTACACCTCCAGAAGAGGAGAAGGCGCGGAGCCGCGCACCGATTCAAGCGCCAGGTAAAGCCGGGTCACCTCCTTGCCCGCCTCCATGGCGCCCATCGCGGCGATGCCGGCGGTGGTGGCTTGCTGGTCGAGGTCGACCTGCGTGCGCACTGGCGCCCCGCCAACCCTGACGACCGATGCATTGGCACCGATTGGTTCGATGCTTTGTTGGTCCGGCGCACCCATTTTGACCCGTGCCACAGCCTCTGCTCCAGGTGTTACACCGGTGCCGATGCGCAAGTCAGCATAGCTACGGTGTAATTTGCCATCCTTCAGTGTGTCGCGGCCGGAGAACTTCATTCCAGGAGCCGCGCCGCCGGGCACCGGCATGATGAAGGTACGGTCAGCCGGACCGTTGAGCCAGCGTGGATCGCGAACCATCGTCTTGCCCGACGTGTTCATCCACGCTTCCCAGAGCCGGTCGATGTTGCAATGGTGCAACCAGAAGATCGGGTCCAGGCCCGCCAGGTACGGATCGGCCATGACCCCCCTGTCGCCGCCGATCAGACGATGCACCGTATTGTGCGGGTTGTTCTCCAGATCGCCGGTCCAGCGGGCGAACTGAACGAAATCGCCGGTGACTCCGCCGCCAAAGCCGATGCTTCCATCATTGCCGACCTGGAAATCGTTCTCCTCCATGGCGGCAAGGCTGAACGCATCGCGTGGTCCCGGCCGCAAGGCAGTCAGCCCCTCTCGACGGGGATATTTGCTGAGCGGGTTTGGGCTGCCGTCGGGCAAGGTTTCTTCCAGGAAAGCATCCGGAACACGCCGCGCATCCGGGTTGCCGCTGTTGAGGTAGTTCCAGTACGGAAGCGCCCAATCTTCGCCGGTCAGCTCCTTCACTTTCGCGGCGACGATCGCCTCGAATGCAAACACATAGCCGCGGTGCCAGGAAAGGAAGTACCAGCTGCCGTGCTGGCACTGACTGCCGTATGTCTTGTTGGTGAGATCCTGCGGAATCGAGTCGTCCTCACCGAGGACGTTCTCGTCAATCCACAATTGCCGATCGAACCCGTGGATGGCGCCCAGAAACTTCCAACTGTTGCGATCGGTTATCGGCAGCTTGTCCAGTTCGCGCATTGCCAGCGCATAGTTGAGCAAGACTTTGTTCCATCCGGAGCCAAGTGTCGCGACATCTTGTCGAGCCGTGTTCATGAACGCACCCTCCCTTGCAGCATTTCGCTGGGGTGGCGACTGTGTCGTCACACCGATCGCAATCCTTTGCAGCTCACGACTTCATGTTGACGGCTGAACTGCGCTCACGAGGCCCGCTGAGTTGCGGTGACGCGTGCCTCTGCGAAATTCAGTATAGAAGCTCGGCAAAAATGTCATCGTGAATTCACATGATATTTGCCGCAAACGATGAACGGCGGTCAATGGGTGCAGGTACTGATGGAAGCGCTTCAAGGCTAAAGGTTTGGTGCAGAACCTGTGGGAGCGGGCTTGCTCGCGAAGAGGGAGTGTCAGTCGACATCATCGTTGTCTGACACACCGCTTTCGCGAGCAAGCCCGCTCCCACATGGATTTGCGCTTACATCTCAACCTGCGTGCCCAGCTCGATCACGCGATTGAGCGGCAACTTGAAGTATTTGAGGTTGCTGTTGGCGTTCTTCAGCAAAAACGCGAACAGGCTTTCGCGCCAACGGGCCATGCCGATACGCTTGGTCGGAATGACCGTCTCGCGGCTAAGGAAATACGTGGTGCGCATCGGACTGAAATCCAGCTCTTTCAAATGGCACAGACTCAACGCCAGCGGTACGTCGGGCTCCTCCATAAAGCCGAAGTGCAAACTCACGCGAAAGAACCCTTCACCATAAGCCTCGATCTCGAATCGCCGATCCGCCGCCACACGCGGGCTGTCTTCGGACACCACGGTGAGCAACACCACCTGCTCGTGCAGCACCTGGTTATGCAACAGGTTGTGCAACAGGGCATGAGGCACCGCATCAGTCCTGGCCGTCAGAAATACCGCGGTCCCCTGCACCCGATGAGGTGGTTGCGAGCCGATGCTGCTGATGAACAACGGCAGAGGCAGAGCGGTTTCGTCCAGTCGCTCGACCATGATCTTTCGACCGCGTTTCCAGGTGGTCATCAAAATGAACAGGGCAATACCGGCAATCACCGGGAATGCACCGCCCTGGAAGATCTTCGACGCATTGGCGGCGAAGTACAGGCTGTCCACTATGAGAAAACCCAACAGCATCGGAATGGCCAGCCAACGAGGGGTTTTCCACAGCAGCAATACGACGGCCGAGGACAGAATGGTGGTAATCAGCATGGTCCCCGTCACCGCCACGCCATAAGCCGCCGCCAACGCACTGGACGATTCAAAACCGATGACCAGCAACACGACGCCAACCATCAGCGCCCAGTTCACGATGCCGATGTAAATCTGCCCCTGCTCCTGACTGGAGGTGTGCTGGATAAACATCCGAGGCACATAACCCAGCTGGATGGCCTGGCGAGTCAGTGAGAAGGCCCCGGAAATCACCGCCTGGGAGGCGATGATGGTGGCCAGTGTCGACAGCGCGACCATCGGCAGCAGCGCCCAGCCAGGTGCCAATAGATAGAACGGGTTACGTACTGTTTCCGGGTTCTCGAGGATCAGCGCGCCTTGGCCAAAGTAGTTGAGTACCAAGCCCGGGAGCACGAGGATGAACCAGGCACGCGCAATCGGTTTGCGACCAAAATGGCCCATGTCGGCATATAGCGCTTCAGCACCGGTCAATGCCAACACCACAGCCCCCAGAATGGCCACGCCAATGCCCGGATGAACCACAAAAAGTTGCACGGCCCAAGCAGGATTGAGCGCTTGCAGCACTTCCGGGCGTTGCAGGATGCCGTGAATACCGAGTGCGCCCAACACCACAAACCACAGCACCATGACCGGGCCGAACAGAATGCCGATACGCGCCGTGCCATGTTTCTGGATCAGGAAAAGCGCTACCAGGATGACCACTGACAGCGGAACGACCCAATGCTCAATGCCATCGAACGCAAGCTGTAGCCCTTCAACCGCAGAGAGTACCGAGATGGCCGGGGTGATCATGCTGTCCCCGTAAAAAAGCGCCGCGCCAAACAGGCCGAGCAATACCAGCACCCAGCTCATTTTGGGATACGGTGCCGCGGCCCGACGTGCCAATGCCGTCAAAGCCATGATGCCTCCCTCGCCCTGGTTGTTGGCGCGCAGGATAAACAGCACGTACTTGATCGAGACGACCCAGATCAGTGACCAGAAGATCAACGACAGAATGCCCAGCACACCGTCTTGATTAGCCTGGACACCGTAGTGACCGGCGAACACTTCTTTGAGGGTGTAAAGCGGGCTGGTGCCAATATCCCCATAAACCACGCCCACCGCGGCGACGAGCAAACCCACTCCCGAGGTTCTGGAATGGGTTTCTTCTTGGGCAGGGATCACTGTTTCACTCACGGGTAACTTCTCTGAAATTGAGAGGAAGAAATTGCATGCCCCTTCGGGCAAGAGGGGTTGCGGGGTCACGGGGTTGGCGTTTCGACTCGGCTGCCATGAGCTCCAACAACTTGATAATGAGATTAGCCCATTGCGTTGTCATGCCGTCCGGCAAAAGGTCACTGCCCCAGAGAAACAACGACGCTGAACCCCTCAGGTCAACCAGGGGACGAAGGCGTGCAGGCCTGTCGATGATCAAAAAAACGCGGCAAGTATCGTCGCGGGGGAGAATATCTACCGTAAAGAAACCGTAAAAAAGCACGGGCAAGCCCGAATACCAGGCAGTTATGCTTCCACAGGTTCTGCGGCTTAACTGACTGGCGGGTGAAGCCCCATCAAATTTCTTGTGCGCCAAGCAGACCATAACCGTGGCGTTTCCCACCTACCTTGCCGTCCCGCCACCAGGTTTATAAAACAGAAACTTCCGGGTCTCGGCCGTCTTGGTGTACTCCTTCGCCCAGTCGGGCTTCACCGTTCTGTCGTGGAAATACAAAGCACCATGGGTGCGGTCCGTGAGCTGCTTGTTGAGTGCCTTGCGCGCGATTTCCTTGGCGAGGACATATTCGTCGTCCTCGTTGACCTGATCCGAACGCCCGTCGCACCACCACGAAAACTGGCAGGCATGCTTTTCAGAACCTTGCTTGACCACGGCGCACACCGTATCCGGAAAACCCTCATGGCCCAGCCGGTTCATGACCACGCTGGCCACAGCTTCCATGTCGGCATCTGTCACCCCTTTGGCTTCCCAATAGATGCTGCGTGCAAGGCACGTAATGGCATCGTCCAGCGGCGCGGCGCCTGCCGGATCGACTGCCTGCGCTTCAGAGGTGGTGATGGTCTCGGACTTGGGCACCGGAACTTCACTGCCCTTCTCCGCCGCTTTCTGCTCCAGGACCTGCGCCTTGTCTTCGGCCACTTCCTGCTTTTGCTCTTGGTCGGTCGCCAACACTTGCCCGCACAGAAGGATGATTGCGTAACCGGTGGCTACCCATTTTAATCGCATGATCGACCCTTCCGATGAAACCGGCCAGAGCAATGAAACGGCGTCGTTGTAGCACTGACCTGGGTAGATTGTAGTCGTCGCAAGTCATTCCCACCGCCTGACAAGAAACGGCATGTCGAGGCGAAAAGGCATTGCGTCGAGAGGGGGGAAATCGCGCATCATGGGCGAAGGCGGCGTTCTCAATGAGTTTCCCCGCCGCGAAACCAATTGAGAACGCCCCCCTAGTCCATTCAAGGGAGATTTTCATGCGCAGCCTGTCATCCATTTTGCATCTTGCCGCGTTGTCATTCGGGCTGGTGTTCAGCGTCACCGCGTCGGCGGCCGATGAAAAGCAACTGGTCGAATCAATCAACGTTTACCGCAGCCAGGTGCAGCGCTGCGGCGGCCAGGCGTCTTCTGAACTGCCGCCGCTGGCGAGCGATCCGCGTCTGGTCCTGTCCGCCAACAGCATTGGCGACTTGCAGCAGGCGCTGGCCCGAGCGGCTTATCCGATGGTCAATGTGCAGGCAATCAGCTTGTCCGGCCCGCGTGATGCACCGTCCGCCATGAAGGCGATTCAGGAGAGCTTCTGCCAAGTGGTGCTGGACCCGCAATTCGTCGACGTCGGCGTCAGCCGGGACGGCCGTGAGTGGCGCATCGTGCTGGCGCGTCCGCTGTTGACCGGGCGCCTTGGCGACTGGCAGGCGGAGGGCCAAAAACTGCTCGAAGCGATGAATAGCGCCCGCACGCAAGCGCGCCAGTGCGGTGCCCAATCCTTTACCGCCACGACGCCGCTGACCTGGAACGCCACGCTGGGGACCGCAGCCGAGACCCACAGCCGGGCCATGGCCAACCATAACTTCTTCGATCACAAGGACCGCGACGGCCGCACGCCGGGTGATCGGGCCGAATTGGCGGGTTACGCCGGCCAGCAAGTTGGTGAGAACATCGCCGCCGGGCAAGACACCGTGCGCAAGGTGGTGGATGGCTGGCTGGCCAGCCCGGGCCATTGCGCCAACCTGATGAACCCACAATTTCGCGAACTGGGCGCAGCCTATGCGGTGGACCCGAAGAGTGACGCGGGCATTTACTGGACGGCGATGTTTGGTACGCCGTGAAGGCCTGAACCGCCTTTTGAAAAAGGAATCGCCAGTGACTGATTGGGCTGGTGGTGCATCTGCTGCGCTAGCGCCCGACAAGACAATCAATGACGTTGCCGCTGTAGCTCGGTCTTCAGCCAGAGGCTGGCCGGTTGCATGCCGGCCGGACAGCGCACTTCATAGGCGCGGCCACTCATGCTGCTTTGGGTGGCCGCCAGTTCAATGAAGTCTTCTGCGCTGTTCACCCTGTCCTGTTCATCCAGATACTCCAGCTTCTTCTCCAGATGCGCCCGGGCCTGAGGGCCTTGGTATTCGCTTCCGTTGCGCACGAACCGGCACTCACTGTGCTCGACAAAGTCCAGCAAGCCGTTTATTTCCTGAGTGGCTTGAGGTGGGGTTTGTGCCTGCGCATTGAACACCATGGCAGTCAGGCCGATACCCGCCGCGATCAGCCATTGAGTGAAGGGCGCAGCAATAGGCCCGGTCAGCATTCGCATGGTTATTCCTCAGGAGGAGGTTCAGAGCGGTAATGACCCCGCTCTGAAGCCGGGCGATCAAGCGTCAATCGTCGCCCTGGTTGTCATTGTCGTCACGGTTGCGATGTCGACGGCGATCATCACGACGATCGTAATCGCGGTCATACCCTCGATCATCACGGTAATCATAGCCACGGTCATGATCGCGACGGTATTCACGGTGATCCCGATCGTACCTGTCTCCCTCTTCCCAGTAAGGCCAGCAGCCTCCCAGCAGGAGAGTACTTGCAATGGCCAGGGTCATTATCGCGGTGCGCTTCATTTGAACGTCCTAAAAGGTCAGGGCTGCGGGGATGAGGTGACGCTACAGCGAATTCAATCGCAGTGCGTTCAAACCCATAGGTACGACCTTCCTGCCGATCAATGATTCAGTTATCGCCGGGCGTTACAGCGTTCTTTGGCTGTTACCGATGGTCCTCGCTTTTTCGATGGCCCAGTCCATCGCAGCTTCCATGTCCAGCAGATGCGGCGACGGGTGTTTGTCCTCGACAATGACCGAGCCGTCCGGCCGGTAAACACCGATGAACATCTCCAGCGAGCCGTCTCTCAGTATCTTGGTTTTAACCTCAATGCTGCATCCGTTCGACAGCGTTTCCGAGTGGATCATATGGCGCTCAGTCATGGCTGCATTCCTCCCGTCGTTGCTATCAGCGTAACCCATGCAGCTGAGCTGCGATGACGCTCAAGCGTCTGCCTGTACCACCTCGATCCCCAGTTTCTGGTAATCCTCGACGTTACCCGAGGCCACATGACGTTCGGTGATCAGCGTATGCACCCAGTTGCAAGGCGCCACCACGAAGGGTTCCACCGCCCCCAGTTTGTCTGCGGTGGTGACGGCAATCACGTGGGAGGCACTGGCGAGCATCGCCTGCTTCACCGGCACCTCATCGAAATGCAGCGAGCTGAGGCCGACTTCCGGATGAATGGCGCAAACGCCGGTGAACACCAGGTCAGCCTTGATGCCCTCGATCAGCCGCAGAGCTTCATGCCCGCTGGAAGACATGGTTGCGGGGTTGAGCTGACCACCGGCGACGATCACCGTGATGCCTTTGTATTCAGCCAGGGTGATCGCGATCATTGGCGAGGCGGTGATGGCCGTGATGACAATGTCGCAGGGCAGCGAGCGCGCGATCTGCAGCGTGGTGCTTCCGGAATCGAAAATCACGATCTGGCCATCCTTGACCCGGCGTGCGGCCAGTTGGGCCAGGCGGGTTTTCACCTCATCGGTTTCGCTGACCCGGGTGAAGTAATCCTTGCCCGTGTCCTTGGGCCGCGGCAGCGCCCCGCCGTGCACCCGCTGCACCAGCCCGGCGCTGGCCAGCTCCGATAGGTCCCGGCGAATGGTGTCTTCGGACACGGCGAAATGCTGGCTCAGCTCGCCGGCCATGACCTTGCCGTCGCGTTCGAGGATCAGGAGGATTTTCTGGCGGCGCAGCTGGGGGAGTTCGGCTGAGGGATGCTCGGCTTGCATGGTTATGCCTGTTTTTACGTGTTTGTGCGAGATTAGCCAAAGCACTGGCTAAACACAATCGCCGAGGGCGTTGCCAGCCAGTAAAGCCAATTTCAGCCGTAACGCCCTCTTTGTAGCAGCTGCCAAAGGCTGCGTCCGGCTGCGAAGCAGGCGTGAATCCGGCTCATGCGGTCTGCCTGATATACCGCTATTTATGATTTTACGACTGCTTCGCAGCCGAACGCAGGCTTCGCCAGCTGCTACGGGTGCGGTGTGATGGCGCTGATAACCCGCTTGTTATCTGCCCCCGCGAACACGAAAAAGCCCGCACAAGGCGGGCTTTGAAAATCGAGTAGGTGGCCAGTGCTGGTCTCTGGCTTACAAGGTTTATCGGGCCTCTCACAGAACAGGATTTTTAGCTTTAGGCTGTTCTGCCTCACACGGCATAAGGGCTGGATCTCAGCGCGGAGATCTTTCTAACCGTGTACCCTTGGGAGCGCGCCCCACGCTTCCTCGCTATCCCTTTGCGCATCAGTCTGCGTCTTCACCTACATGTTCAGAATAGCAAATCGTTCGAAGCCCGGGCCGGGCTTTTTAGACCGATTCTTTTCAAGGGGAATGATGGGAGAATGGAAAAATACTAACGCCGCGCTGACGAAGTACAGACGGCGCGATTCACACCGAATTCACAATGAACGCCCGCAACCATCGATGCGCCGGATCGCGATGGCAGCGCTCCGGCAGCATTGCCACCAGATCGCGTCCCCGGTGCTGCCGAGCGCAGCCCGGCCAAGGCGATCGCCCCGAAAAAAGCATCAGCGGGGCGCCACCCAGACGCTTCGGGTGATCTACGTGACCATGGTCTACGGCCCGATCGCCGCCTGGCTGGTGGAACTCTTCCCGGCGCGCATCCGCTACACCTCGATGTCGCTGCCCTACCACATCGGCAATGGCTGGTTCGGCGGCTTCCTGCCCACGGTGGCGTTCGCCATGGTCGCGGCCACGGGTGATATCTATTACGGGCTGTGGTACCCCATCGTCATCGCCGTGATGACGGCCATTCTCGGCACCTTCTTCCTGCCGGAAACCAACGATCGGGAGATTCATCACGCATAAGGTGGGCCTACCCTCTCCTGCCAGGGAGAGGGCAATCCTCCACGGTTCAAAGCGGCCAGTCGTGATCTCGGAAAAAATCGGGGCGATTCATGTTTCCTCGACTAGGGTTGTCAAGGTCCTCCCATGGAAGAAAATTGTGAAAAGGATGCCTGCTGCCGCCATCGCATTGACCGTGTTATTCGCGCTGTCCAATACCGTGTCTGCTGAAACACCCGCGCTTGATGAGGCCCGCACACTCATTGCCAAGGCACATATAGGCGGTAACCTCTCCACCCTTGCACTGTCGGCCGCGCAGAGAACAGTCACCTACGTGACGATCGCTTCAAAGCTGGGAAGCACAAAGGCACGCAATGCCGTGTCCGACGAAATCAATGCATTGCTGCCCAAGTATCAGCCTGAATGGGACGAGAACCTTGCGCGGGCCTATGAGAAGTCATTCTCTCGAACAGAGTTGGCATCACTCGCCGCTGAAGGCCACGCTTCAAAATACGCGAGCAAAGTGAAAGAACAGCAATCGGAAATTGGTGCAGTGATGCAGTCGACCTCCGAACCCATTCTGATTGCTCTTGTCACCGAGGCGCTTAAGGCGACCCTGGCCAAACACACCCCGTAGCATTGGCAGCGATGGCGGCGTAGGAGCTGCCGAAGGCTGCGATCTTTTGATCCTGACGTCGGCAAATCCCGGAGTGATCGGCACCCGCTACGAACGCAACACCCCCATCGCCCGCCGATACTTCTCAACGCGCTCCAGATCCTCCCAGGACGGTTGGGCAATCCGCGACAAGTCGCTGTTCTCTTCCAGATCCGCCAGCTTCACCATCCGCCCGATCGGGTTCTGCGCCGCGCGCTCAACGAACGCTTCGTAGGACTCGCCCGGCACCTTGGTCACCGACGCAATCGCCGTCAGCACCGCTTCGCTGAAGCCTTCCTTGCGCAGATCGTCGAGGCTGATGCCGCAGTCCTCGACTACATCATGCAACACCGCGACGATGCGCTCTTCCAGCGTGTTCACCCGCAGCATGACCTTCAGCGGATGCAGGATGTAAGGCGCGCCGCCCTTGTCCACCTGTCCCTCATGCGCTGCGGCGGCGATGGCAATGGCGCGTTCCAGTGTCTGGCTCATGGGATTCTCCTCGGGTTAAACGCCGTAACGGCCAGTGAAATGAATGTTGCGTTTGAACCATCCGGCAATCGCCTTCCACCGCCCCACAGACTTGGCACCCTCGACGTGGCGTTCGAGAATCATCGACACCACCATCGCCTGATCGACACCCGGATGACCATCCACCAACTCAGCGACCCAACCACAACCGGACTTCTGCAAATGCAGACGCCACTCACCCGGCCAGGCCTCAAGCTCCGACGCCGCCAACCACGCTGCCCCACCCTGCTCGCAATGGCCGCCACCGATGGACTGTTCGAAACAAAAAGGCGTGTCCGGCCGGGAAAGGTCGATGTGGAAGAGGTAGATGTCCTGGATTTTGTGCTGCGGCGTGGGGGCGTTGTTGCGGCTGCCGATTTCGAT
>NZ_CAXAQH010000047.1:0-21685 GCF_963970905.1 Pseudomonas sp. EL_65y_Pfl2_R96
GTTAGGCCTGCCGCCAGCGTTCAATCTGAGCCATGATCAAACTCTTCAGTTCAAACATCTTTGGGTTTTTAAGAAACCCTAAACTTGGCTCAGCAATCGTTGGTTACATCTTTGATTTCTCGCGGAGCAACTTGTGATGCTGATAATCTTGTTGACTATCAGTCTGACTCCACAAGCACCCACACGAATTGCTTGATTCAGTTGTTAAAGAGCGGTTAGTTAAGATCTTTCGTCTCAACCGAGGCGCGCATTCTACAGCAGCCTCTGTTGCTGTCAAGCGGTTATTTTCAGAAGTTTTCAAAGTTTCCTTTGCAACTTCAACCACTTGCGCTCCCGATCTCTCGTTAGCGGGAGGCGAATTCTACAGCGTTAGTCGCTGCTGTCAACACCTGTTTTTCTCCGCTTTCGACCGAGAAGATCGAACCGTCAATAAGGCGACAACACACTGCCTTACCAACTCCTTCTGGCCTCGATGAACTGAAGCGTAACCGCTGCCGAAAACTGCGTAACTCATTGTTTACCAAGGAGTTTTCCGTTTCGACTGCGCCGGAAGTGGGGCGAATTATAGACGTCCAGAATCTGCCGTCAACACCTATCTTCACATTTCTGTCATGTAGGTCAAAAAAGCCCGAAAACACAAAGGCCGACCTCAAGAGGTCGGCCTTCAGCCCTTCTACTTACAAGCTAGGGAATGCAAATTGCGAAGCTTCATGACTCGCCCGTTGCGGCCAGCGCTGGGTAATAGCCTTGCGACGGGTGTAGAACCGCACGCCATCCGGACCATAAGCATGCAGATCGCCAAACAGTGAACGCTTCCAGCCGCCAAAGCTGTGATACGCCACAGGCACCGGCAATGGCACGTTGACGCCGACCATACCCACTTCGATCTCATCGCAGAACAACCGCGCAGCTTCCCCATCACGGGTAAAGATGCAGGTGCCGTTGCCATACTCGTGATCATTGATCAGTTGCATCGCCTCTTCCAGGCTGTTGACCCGAACGACGCACAGCACCGGCCCGAAGATCTCTTCTTTATAGATGCGCATTTCTGGCGTGACGTTATCGAACAGGCAGCCACCCAGGAAGAAGCCTTCCTCATGACCGGCCACGCTCAGACCACGACCGTCGACCACCAAGGATGCACCGGACGAAACGCCATCTTCTATATAGCCACTGACTTTATCCCGCGCCTGACCGGAAACCAGCGGCCCCATGTCCAGACCACAGGTCGTACCCGCACCGATCTTCAGCGCCTTGATCTGCGGCGTCAGTTTGGCCACCAACGCATCCGCCACCTGATCGCCGACGCACACCGCCACCGAGATCGCCATGCAGCGCTCACCGCACGAACCGTACGCCGCGCCCATCAGTGCGCTGACTGCGTTATCCAGATCCGCATCCGGCATCAATACCGCATGGTTCTTCGCCCCGCCCAACGCCTGGACGCGTTTGCCGCGCCTGGTGCCTTCAGCGTAGATGTATTCGGCAATCGGCGTCGAACCGACAAAGCTCAGCGCTTTGACTTCCGGCGCTTCAATCAAGGCATCCACCGCAGCCTTGTCGCCATGCACCACACTCAGCACGCCTTTCGGCAGGCCGGCTTCCAACAGCAACTGAGCAATCAGCAGCGTCGAGCTTGGATCGCGCTCGGACGGTTTCAGAATAAAGCAGTTGCCGCAGACGATCGCCAGCGGATACATCCACAGCGGCACCATGGCCGGGAAGTTGAACGGAGTAATACCGGCCACCACGCCCAATGGCTGGAAATCCGACCAGGCATCAATGTTCGGCCCGACGTTACGGCTGTACTCGCCCTTGAGGATTTCCGGCGCCGCACAGGCGAACTCGACGTTCTCGATCCCGCGCTTCAATTCACCGGCAGCGTCTTCCAGGGTCTTGCCGTGTTCTTCGCTGATCAGTTGTGCGATGCGGGCTTCGTTCTGTTCCAGCAGTTGCTTGAAGCGGAACATCACCTGAGCGCGCTTGGCCGCCGGCGTATTACGCCAGGCCGGGAACGCAGCCTTGGCCGAGTCGATGGCTTTTTGAATGGTTTCGCGGCTGGCCAATGGCAGCTTGTGGATAACCTGACCGGTGGACGGGTTGAACACGTCGGCCGTGCGACCGTCTTCGGTCACCAGTTCGCCATTGATCAAATGCGGGATAAGGGTCATGCGGGGCTCCTGAAAAGTTGTCCACAGGCGTCCGCTAAAGGACGCCTTTCTTTCTATTAGAGGAAATAGAGGGAGAAATCAGTCGGTCTTGTTCAGCACTTCGCCGACCGCATCGAACAGACGATCAAGGTCTTGCGGCTTGCTGTTGAAGGTTGGGCCGAACTGCAGGGTGTCGCCGCCGAAGCGCACATAGAACCCGGCTTTCCACAGGGCCATGCCGGCTTCGAACGGACGCACGATGGCATCGCCGTCGCGAGGCGCGATCTGGATTGCACCGGCCAACCCGTAGTTACGAATGTCGATAACGTTCTTCGAGCCCTTCAAACCATGCAACGCATTTTCGAAATGCGGCGCGACTTCAGCCACGCTCTGCACCAGGTTTTCCTTTTGCAGCAGGTCAAGTGCCGCCAGGCCAGCGGCGCAGGCTACCGGGTGCGCGGAATAGGTGTAGCCATGCGGGAATTCCACGGCGTACTCAGGCGTCGCCTGGTTCATGAAGGTCTGGTAGATCTCGGAGCTGGCAATCACTGCGCCCATCGGAATCGCGCCGTTGGTGACTTGCTTGGCAATGCACATCAGGTCCGGCGTCACGCCGAAGCTGTCAGCACCGAACATCGAACCGGTACGGCCGAAACCGGTGATCACTTCGTCGAACACCAGCAGGATGTTGTGCTGATCGCAGATCTCGCGCAGACGCTTGAGATAACCCTGCGGCGGAACCAGCACGCCAGCGGAACCGGCCAACGGCTCGACGAATACCGCTGCGATGTTCGAGGCATCGTGCAGTTCGATCAGCTTGAGCAATTCATCCGCCAGCGCGATACCACCCTGCTCCGGCATGCCCCGAGTAAAAGCATTGCTCGCCAGCAAGGTGTGCGGCAGGTGATCGACGTCCATCATCGCCTGACCGAACAGTTTGCGGTTGCCGTTCACGCCGCCGAGGCTGGTGCCGGCGATGTTCACGCCGTGATAGCCACGAGCGCGGCCGATCATTTTGGTCTTGGTCGCCTGGCCTTTCAGGCGCCAGTAGGCACGCACCATTTTCACCGCTGTATCTGCACACTCGGAACCCGAATCGGTGAAGAACACGTGATTCAGATTGCCCGGGGTCAGGTCGGTGATTTTCTCGGCCAGCTGGAACGACAGCGGGTGACCGTACTGGAAGCCCGGCGAGTAATCGAGGGTGCCCAATTGTTTGGCCACCGCCTCCTGGATTTCCTTGCGAGTGTGCCCGGCGCCACACGTCCACAGACCCGAGAGCGAATCGTAGACCTTGCGGCCCTTGTCGTCTGTCAGCCAACTGCCCTCGGCCGCTACGATCAGGCGCGGGTCACGCTGGAAGTTGCGGTTCGCGGTGTAGGGCATCCAGTGAGCGTCAAGCTTGAGCTGGCTGGCCAGGGAAGTCGGGGCGTTTTCAGGCACGTTCATGGGCAAAACCTCGCAGAGCAAATAAGCGGCGTGGAGATCAAAAGCGTTCTTGCAGCTAAATTGCCACGGGGATAAAGTCGATGAAATCCAACTTTTCTAACCTTCAGTCAGGCCCGGACTAAACTATGAGTACCCGTCGCCCCGATCCACTGGCACAAGTCAGTGACTTTGATATCCGCCTGCTGCGGATTTTTCGCAGCGTGGTGGAATGCGGCGGCTTCTCCGCGGCGGAATCGGTGCTGGGCATCGGTCGCTCTGCGATCAGCCAGCAGATGAGCGATCTGGAACAGCGCCTCGGTCTGCGCCTGTGCCAACGAGGTCGCGCCGGTTTTTCCCTGACCGAAGAAGGTCGCGAGGTCTACCAATCAGCGTTGCAGCTATTAAGTGCGCTGGAAAGTTTCCGCACCGAGGTCAACGGCCTGCACCAACACTTGCGCGGCGAGTTGACCATCGGCCTGACCGACAACCTGGTCACCCTGCCCCACATGCGCATCACCCACGCCCTGGCTCAACTGAAGGAACGCGGCCCCGACGTGCTGATCCAGATCCGCATGATCGCACCCAATGAGGTTGAACAAGGCGTGCTCGACGGTCGCTTGCATGTCGGCGTGGTGCCGCAAGCCAGCGCGCTATCGGGGCTGGAATATCAGCCGCTCTACAGCGAGCGCTCGCTGTTGTATTGCGCGGTCGGCCATCCGTTGTTCTATGTCGACGACAAACAGCTGGACGATGAGCGTCTCAACAGCCAGGACGCCATCGCCCCGACCTTTCGTTTGCCCGCCGAGATTCAGGCTCATTATCAGGCGCTCAATTGCACCGCCAGTGCGTCGGATCGCGAAGGCATGGCATTTCTGATTCTGACCGGGCGCTACATCGGTTATCTGCCGGATCATTACGCCAGCCTCTGGGTACAGCAGGGCCGATTGCGTGCACTGAAACCCAAGGCACGCTTTTATGACCTGAGCCTGGCATCGGTCACACGCAAGGGCCGTCGTCCCCACTTGGTGCTGGAGAGTTTTCTGGAGAGCCTGGCGGCGACGCGTTGAGAACTTGTGGGAGCGAGCGTGCTCGCGCAGAGGGAGTGTCAGTCGATATTTATGCAACTGACACACCGCCTTCGCGAGCAAGCCCGCTCCCACAGGGACTGTGGTGTTCAGGATTTATCGCGTCGGGACTTGTCTGATACGTGCGGGTGCGCTATCAACGCATCTGGTTGCACCCATCTACCTGTTCGGAAGTGCCTATGACCTTTGAAGTCCCAGCCCACGGCGGCAAACCCGCCAGCCGCATTCGTCAGAAGAACGAAGAGACCATCATCAAAGCCGCCGAAGACGAGTTCGCCCGTCACGGGTTCAAAGGCACCAGCATGAACACCATCGCGCAGAAAGCCGGGTTGCCCAAAGCGAATCTGCATTACTACTTCACCAACAAACTCGGTTTGTACGTGGCGGTGCTGAGTAACATCCTTGAGTTATGGGACAGCACCTTCAATACCCTGACCGTCGAGGACGATCCGGCAGAAGCATTGACGCGATACATTCGCGCAAAAATGGAGTTCTCCCGGCGCCAGCCACAGGCTTCGCGGGTCTTCGCCATGGAAGTCATCAGCGGCGGCGAATGCCTGACCGAGCATTTCAACCAGGACTACCGCAACTGGTTTCAGGGCCGGGCCGCGGTGTTTCAGGCGTGGATCGACGCCGGCAAAATGGACCCGATCGACCCGATCCACCTGATCTTCCTGCTGTGGGGCAGCACCCAGCATTACGCCGACTTTGCCACGCAGATCTGCCGTGTCACCGGGCGCACCAGGTTGACCAAGCAAGACATGGAAGACGCCGGCAGCAACCTGATTCGCATCATTCTCAAAGGCTGCGGCCTGACGCCTTCGCTCTAAGACACTTATGCCTTTTACCCTCAGCGGTTTTTGCGAATACCGCGAAGAGATTCGCAAAAGCCGCTTCATCGCCCTCGCCGCGCCAATCACCAGCGCAGGTGACGCCCAGGCGTTCCTTGAGCAACACAGTGATTTGAATGCCTCGCACAATTGCTGGGCCTGGAAGCTCGGCGATCAATACCGCAGCAGTGACGATGGCGAACCCGGTGGCACCGCTGGCCGGCCAATCCTTGCAGCGATCGAAGCGCAGGAGTGCGATCAGGTCGCGGTCGTGGTGATCCGCTGGTATGGCGGCATCCAGTTGGGCACCGGCGGCCTCGCCCGAGCGTATGGCGGCAGTGCCAACAAATGCCTGCAAGGGGCACCGAAAGTCGAGTTGATCAGTCGGGTGCCGGTCAGTTGTGCCTGTGCATTTGGCGAGTTGCCGTTGGTGAAGCTTCGGGTGGCGGAGCTGGGTGGTTTGGTGGTGGAGGAAACCTTCACGGCCAATGGTGTGGAACTGCAATTGGCGATTGGCGACGAGCAGATAGATACGCTGCAAATGCAACTGGCGGATTTGAGTCGCGGGCGCATTTTGTTGCAGCGTTGAAGATCAAAGATCAAAAGATCGCAGCCTTCGGCAGCTCCTACGCCGACCTTGCCCACCCGTAATACCGGATAAACGCAAATCCCGTAGGAACTGCCGAAGGCTGCGATCTTTTGGGGCACCCCGATTTTCTTAGCCCTCGACACTTGCCCACATCTGCTGTGCACCCGGCTGTGGATAACCTGAGCACATTCTGCTGTAACCCTTCTGTCATGCGGCTTTGCGGGCTTTGCTCATTTTTCGTCCAACTCACCAGTCGTGACGTTTATTCCATGTAAAAACAGTCAGTTAGAGCGGTTTATCGCCATTAGAAGAAAGCCCCTCGGTGCTTATGCCCGTGCGGTCGGCTTGCGCACAAATACTGTGGAACAACCTGTGGATAACCCGTTCATGGCTGGCGCAGCGCCATATCCAACCTAGCGTGTAGCCTGTTGCTTGTTTTTTGACCAACTCATCGCGCGCAAAACCGGAGCCTGATCAAACGGCTTGCCCTCAAGTGGTGCCTGATTTGGAATTGGGATAAGGCGAGGCACCGTCGAAAACGCCTATGCCTGCAAGGCTTTGCCGTTTTCCTGACTCAATGGCCAGGAAATTGCTTTATCCCCAGGCATAACTTCAGTTGACCCGAGCCTGTCATGTCCAACCCCGTGCCGATCCCCGATCAAACACCCCGCCTGCAATTGCGCAGAATCACCAAACGTTATCCCGGTTGCCTGGCCAACGACGCCATCGACCTGAGCATTGCGCCCGGTGAAATCCACGCCTTGCTCGGCGAAAACGGTGCGGGCAAAAGTACCCTGATGAAGATCATCTACGGCGTCACTCACGCCGACTCAGGGGAAATGATCTGGCAGGGCCAGCGCGTGAGCATGCGCAATCCGGCCCAGGCTCGCGGTCTCGGGATCGGCATGGTGTTCCAGCATTTCTCGCTGTTCGAAACCCTGAGCGTGGCGCAGAACATCGCGCTGGCAATGGGCGCCGCGGCAGGAACACCGAAGCAGCTTGAGCCGAAGATTCGTGAAGTGTCCCAGCGCTACGGCATGGCGCTGGAACCGGAGCGACTTGTCCACAGCCTGTCCATCGGCGAGCGTCAGCGGGTGGAAATCATTCGTTGCCTGATGCAAGACATCCGCCTGCTGATTCTCGATGAGCCGACGTCGGTACTGACTCCGCAAGAGGCCGATGAATTGTTCGTCACTTTGCGCCGACTGGCCGCCGAGGGCTGCAGCATTCTGTTTATCAGCCACAAGCTCGGCGAAGTACGCGCGTTGTGCCACAGCGCTACGGTGTTGCGCGGCGGTCGGGTGGCCGGGCATTGCGTACCGGCCGAATGCTCGGACCGGCAACTGGCGCAGTTGATGGTCGGTGAAGCCGCCGAGCTGATCACCGACTACCCAAAGGTCATGGGCGCTGATGCTTTTTTGAATGTGGCTGAATTGTCCTGGCACAACCCGGACCCGTTCGGCTGCTCGCTCAAGGACATTAATCTCGAGGTGCGCAGCGGCGAAATCGTCGGTGTCGCCGGGGTGGCGGGCAATGGCCAGGATGAGTTGCTGGCCTTGCTCAGTGGTGAAGAACGGTTGCCCCGCGATGACAGCGCGACGGTCCGTTTCGGCGGGCAACCGGTCGCTCATTTGCGGCCGGACGCACGACGCAAACTTGGTTTGGCATTCGTCCCCGCCGAGCGTCTGGGCCACGGCGCGGTGCCGGAGCTGAGCCTGGCAGATAACGCCCTGCTCACCGTATTTCAACAGGGGCTGGTCAGCAATGGGCTGATCCAGCGTGGCAAGGTCGAAGCGCTGGCCGAAGACATCATTCGCCGCTTCGGGGTCAAGACACCCAATGCCCAGGTACCGGCTCGCAGCCTGTCCGGCGGCAACTTGCAGAAATTCATCCTCGGCCGGGAAATCCTTCAGCAGCCCAGACTGTTGGTGGCCGCGCACCCGACCTGGGGCGTGGACGTCGGTGCCGCCGCGACCATTCACCGGGCGCTGATTGCCTTGCGCGACGCTGGCGCGGCGATTCTGGTGATTTCCGAAGACCTCGACGAACTGTTCCAGATCAGTGATCGCCTCGGCGCCTTGTGCGGCGGTCGATTGTCGGCACTGCAGGCCACCGTCGACACCCAACTGAGCGATGTCGGCGGCTGGATGGCCGGTCAGTTCGACGCTCCTCATTCACCTGCCCCCGTAGCGCTTTAACGGAGTTTCACATGCTGCTTTCTCTCGAACCCCGTGGCCAGCAATCGCGCCTGATGTTGTGGTGTTCGCCCTTGCTGGCGGCCGTGTTGACGCTGGGCTGCGGCTCATTGCTGTTTATCGCGCTGGGGCATGATCCACTGCTGACCTTGCACACGTTGCTGATTGCACCGATCAGCGACTTGTACGGCGTCTCCGAATTGTTGGTCAAAGCGTTGCCGATTCTGCTCTGCGCATTGGGCCTGGCAGTGGCGTATCAAGCACGGATCTGGAACATCGGCGCCGAAGGTCAGTTGCTGCTCGGCGCCCTGGCCGGCAGTGCGCTGGCGGTAAACATCATCGATATGCAAAGTCGCTGGGCGCTGGTGCTGATCCTGGTGGTCGGCACCTTGGCCGGTGCTGCATGGGCCGGCCTGACGGCATGGCTGCGCACGCGCTTCAACGCCAATGAAATCCTTACCAGCATCATGCTCAATTACATCGCCCTGAATCTGCTGCTGTTCTGTGTCCACGGGCCACTGAAGGACCCGGCCGGGTTCAACTTTCCGGAGTCGGCAATGTTTGGCGATGCCAGTCGTTTGCCGCTGTTGCTGGAGGACGGTCGGGTTCACGCCGGGGTGTATTTCGCCTTGCTCGCGCTGGTGGCGGTGTGGGTGTTGTTGCAGAAAAGCTTTGTCGGCTTCCAGATCAAAGTGCTTGGGCTGGACAAGCGTGCGGCGGGTTTCGTCGGTTTTCGCGAGAAGCGGCTGATCTGGCTGGCGCTGTTGATCAGCGGCGGCCTGGCGGGGTTGGCCGGGGTATGCGAAGTCACCGGACCCATCGGCCAATTGGTGCCGCAGGTTTCACCGGGTTACGGCTATGCGGCGATCACCGTGGCGTTTCTCGGGCGACTGAATCCCATCGGCATTCTGTTTTCCAGCCTGTTGATGGCGCTGCTGTACATCGGCGGCGAGAGCGCGCAGATGAGCATGAACCTGCCGCAAGCGATCACTCAACTTTTCCAAGGGATGATGCTGTTTTTCCTGCTGGCCAGTGACGTGCTGATTCTCTACCGACCGCGTTTTAACCTGCGCTGGGTACGGCGCACCTCGACCACCGCCGTACAAGCAGGAGCCTTGTGATGGATATCGATCTGCTGAGCAATATTTTCTACGCGATGGTCCGCTGCGGTACGCCGTTGCTGCTGGTGGCGCTGGGCGAGCTGATCTGCGAGAAGAGCGGCGTCCTCAATCTGGGTCAGGAAGGCATGATGCTGTTTGGCGCGGTGATCGGTTTCATCGTCGCGCTGAACAGCGGCAATCTCTGGCTGGGTGTGTTGCTGGCGATGCTCGCCGGGATGCTGTTGTCGTCGCTGTTTGCCTTGGTGGCACTGGTGTTCAATGCCAATCAGGTGGCGACCGGGTTGGCGTTGACGATCTTCGGCGTGGGCCTGTCGACCTTTGTTGGCGCAGCGTGGGTCGGGAAGCCGCTGGCGGGTTTCGAGCCGGTGGCGATTCCGTTCTTGAGTGACATCCCGCTGATCGGGCGGATGCTGTTTGCCCAGGACCTGCTGGTGTACCTGTCGTTCGCACTATTTGCCCTGGTGGCCTGGGTGATTCTGAAAAGTCGCGTCGGCCTGATCATTCAGGCGGTCGGCGAAAACCCGGACGCCGCCAGTGCGATGGGCTTGCCAGTGTTGGGCGTGCGCACGCTGGCGGTGCTGTTTGGCGGCGCAATGGCGGGATTGGCCGGAGCTTATCTGTCGTTGGCGTATACGCCGATGTGGGCGGAAAACATGAGCGCCGGTCGCGGCTGGATTGCTCTGGCGCTGGTGGTGTTTGCCAGTTGGCGAGTGTGGCGGTTGCTGCTCGGGGCGTATCTGTTCGGGCTCGCCAGCATCCTGCATTTGGTGGCGCAGGGGTTGGGGCTGGCAATTGCGTCGAGCCTGCTGGCGATGCTGCCTTATGTCGCAACCATTGTGGTGTTGGTGCTGCTGTCCCGGGATGCCGTGCGCACACGGTTGTATGCGCCGGTATCGTTGGGGCAGCCGTGGCAGGCTGGGCATTAAGCGGTGACCGGGCGGGCCTCTTCACGAGCAAGCCCGTTTCTACATCGCGAAGGCGCCCGAACAGGCAACACCTGAGCCACGCCCCACGCCAACTCAAAGAACAGGAAAATCGCCAAGAGCGAACTCGCCCCATAGGCCAGGGCATAAGCCTGCCAAGCCGAAAACAGAAACCTGGCCACCGCGTCAAAGCTAAAACCTGGAGCATGCTCCAGGGTCAAGCCCTCTCGAGACATCAAGATGCGCATCGGTGAATTAGCCCAGGCCAGCGCCGTCAGCCGCGACACGTTGCGCTTTTACGAGCAACGTGGATTGATCGCCGCGCAACGCAGCGCCAATGGTTATCGCGACTATCCGGCGGAGATGGTGCAACTGGTGCTGTACATCAAGACAGCTCAGCGGTTGGGCTTTACCCTTGGCGAAATAGGTAATAGCGTTGTCGCGTTATGGCAGTCGCCCGACCCGGACAGTGCCGTCACGCAACTGCTGCAAGAAAAACTCAAGTTGATCGAAACCCGCATGACCGAACTCGGCGCGTTGCGCCACGAACTGCAACAACGGCTCGGTCAGCATTGTCCTTTAAGTCAGTATCCTTTGAATCCGTGATTCTCATCCATCAAGGAAGCCACTCATGTCCACGGCAAAAACCGCACTCATCATCGGCGCCTCCCGGGGCTTGGGCCTCGGCCTGGTGAAAACCCTGCTGGCCGACGGCTGGCAAGTCACCGCCACCGTGCGCAACCCGCAGAACGTCGAAGCCTTGCAGGCGTTGGGCAAGGTGCGGATCGAAAAACTCGACATGGACGATCAGCAAGCGGTGATCGCCCTCAGCCAACAGCTCAAGGGCGAGGTGTTCGACCTGCTGTTCGTGAATGCCGGGGTCAAGGGGCCGGAGGTCCAGACGCCGGGTGGCGCGACCTTGGCCGAGGTCGGTCAATTGTTCTTCACCAACGCCGTGGCGCCGATCAACCTGGCCCAGCGTTTCGTCGGGCAGATTCGTGAAGGCAGCGGCGTGCTGGCGTTCATGAGTTCGGTGCTGGGCAGCGTGACCATGCCCGACGCGCCGGAGCTGGCGCTGTACAAGGCCAGCAAAGCGGCACTGAACTCCATGACCAACAGCTTCGTCACGCAACTGGGCGAACAGAAGCTCACCGTGCTGTCGCTGCACCCGGGTTGGGTGAAAACTGATATGGGTGGCGAAGGTGCGGACATTGATGTGGAAACCAGCACCCGTGGGTTGATCGATCAGGTGAATGCGTATGCCGGCAAGGGTGGGCATCATTTTGTGAATTACAGGGGTGAGACCATTCCCTGGTAAACACCACATTCCCCTGTGGGAGCGAGCCTGCTCGCGATAGCGGTCTGACATTCAAAATTAATGCAGAATGCAATGGCCCCATCGCGAGCAGGGGTTTCGCGTTGTCCTGTCGGGCCGGGCTTGCCCGCGAAGCTTTTTTGTTCGAAACTCCGCACCTCGCCCCCGCGGCGACCCTGGATCAGCAGACAGGGCAACACTGAGCTGGCAACCCTGAACCTAACTTTCAGAGGAGCCGGCCACCATGCCTGCGACCCGTACCTGGTTAAAAAATCCCCTCGCCATTTTCACGGCCAACGCGCTCGATGCCCGTGGCGGTCTGGTGCTGCAAGACGGTTTGATCGTCGAAGTGCTCAGCGCCGGCCAGCAACCGTCTGCACCCTGTGGACAAGTCTTCGATGCCCGCGAACATGTGATCCTGCCGGGGCTGATCAACACCCATCACCACTTCTATCAAACCCTGACCCGCGCCTGGGCGCCGGTGGTCAATCAGCCGTTGTTCCCATGGTTGAAAACCCTCTATCCGGTCTGGGCCCGTCTCACCCCTGAAAAACTTGCCCTCGCTACGAAAGTCGCGTTGGCCGAGTTGCTGTTGTCTGGCTGCACCACCGCGGCCGATCACCATTACCTGTTTCCGGAAGGCCTGGAAAACGCGATCGATGTGCAGGTCGAGAGTGTTCGCGAACTGGGCATGCGCGCCATGCTCACTCGCGGTTCCATGAGCCTCGGTGAAGCGGACGGTGGCCTGCCGCCTCAGCAGACGGTGCAACAAGGTGAAGTGATTCTCGACGACAGCCAACGTTTGATTGCCGCGTACCACGAACGTGGTGATGGCGCGCAAATACAGATCGCTTTGGCGCCCTGCTCGCCGTTTTCGGTGACCCCGCAAATCATGTCCGCCAGCGCCGAATTGGCGAACACCCTCGACGTGCGTCTGCACACGCACCTGGCGGAAACTCTCGACGAAGAAGACTTCTGTCTGCAACGCTTCGGCCTGCGCACCGTGGATTATCTGGACAGCGTCGGCTGGCTCGGTCCGCGTACGTGGCTTGCTCACGGCATTCACTTCAACCCCGACGAAATCGCCCGCCTCGGCGCAGCCGGCACAGGCATTTGCCATTGCCCGAGTTCGAACATGCGCCTGGCATCCGGCATTTGCCCTACGCTGGACCTGACCGCTGCGGGTGCTCTGCTAGGGCTGGGCGTGGACGGTTCGGCGTCCAACGATGCGTCGAACATGATCCTCGAAACCCGTCAGGCGCTATACATTCAGCGGCTGCGTTATGGCGCGGAAAAGATCACGCCGGAACTGGTACTGGGCTGGGCGACCAAGGGTTCGGCGCAGTTGCTCGGGCGCACCGATATCGGTGAACTGGCGGTGGGCAAGCAGGCAGATCTGGCGCTGTTCAAGCTCGATGAGCTGCGCTTCTCCGGCAGCCATGATCCGGTTTCGGCGCTGTTGCTGTGCGGCGCGGATCGGGCGGACCGGGTGATGGTCGCCGGCAAGTGGCGGGTGATCGATGGGCAGGTTGAGGGGCTGGATCTGAAAGGGTTGATTGCCGATCACAGCCAGGCGGCTCGGCAGCTGATCGCCGGCACCTGACACAACACCGCTCCCACGGTTTTGTGTGAGGCGCTCGCACCAGTGGATGGCATGAGTTGGAGCCGCTGCACCGGGTTGGCTCTGGTGATGAATTGAACATCAAAAGGTCGCAGCCTTCGGCAGCTCCACAGGAGCATGAACTCATGCCGCAGGCTGCGATCTTTTGATTTTGTTGTCCTATTGGTCAGTAATTTGCATTAGCCCCGCCAACCTCACAACAAAATGGAGTTCCAGTTCATGCATAAACGTCCGTTGAAGCAGCTGCTTTGCGCTGTCGCCGCAGCCATCGGTCTGAGCGTCAGCCTGACCGCCAGTGCCGCCGACCCGCTGAAAGTCGGCTTCGTCTATATCGGCCCGATCGGTGACCACGGCTGGACGTATCAGCATGAACAGGGACGCAAGGCGCTGGCAGAGAAATTCGGCGACCGGATCACCACCAACTACGTGGAGAACGTCGCCGAAGGCGCCGATGCCGAGCGGGTGATCCGCAATATGGCCAAGGACAAGTACGACCTGATCTTCACCACGTCTTTCGGCTACATGAACCCGACCCTGAAAGTCGCCAAACAATTTCCCAAGGTGACCTTCGAACACGCCACCGGCTACAAGCAGGACAAGAACCTCGGCACTTACCTGGCGCGCACTTATGAAGGTCGCTACGTCGGTGGTTTCCTTGCGGCGAAGATGACCAAGACCAAGAAGATCGGCTATGTCGCTTCCTTCCCGATTCCAGAAGTCATCCGCGACATCAACGCCATTCAACTGGCCCTGAACAAGTACAACCCCGGCACCGAGATCAAAGTGGTGTGGGTCAACTCCTGGTTCGACCCGGGCAAGGAGGCCGACGCCGCCAATGCGCTGATAGACCAGGGCGTGGACGTGGTATTCCAGCACACCGACAGCCCGGCACCGATCCAGGCGGCCGAACGGCGCGGCGTGTATGCCGTCGGCTATGCCTCGGACATGGCGCATTTCGGGCCGAAAGCGGTGCTGACGTCTATCGTCAACGACTGGGGGCCGCACTACATTCAGGCGACCCAAAGCGTGCTCGACCACACATGGAAATCCCAGGATTACTGGGGCGGTCTGAAGGAAGGTACGGTTGAACTGCCGATCAGCGACCTGGTACCGGCGGCGGTGAAAACCGAAGCCGAGCAGATCATTACCGACATCAAGAGCGGTGCATTGCATCCGTTCACCGGGCCGATCAAGGATCAGGCCGGTGTCGAGAAAATCCCGGCGGGTGCAACGGCAACCAATGCGCAACTGGCGTCGATGAACTACTACGTCGAAGGCATGAAGGCCGAGATGCCGAAGTGACTTAGCCAGACACGACACCCTGTGGGAGCGGGCTTGCCCGCGATGAGGCCATTACAATCAGCATCAATGTTGACTGTCAGTTCGCTATCGCGGGCAAGCCCGCTCCCACAGGGCTGTGCGGTGCTTTTTCAATCTGCGTACTCTTCAGGACAATCGCATGAACAGCCTCCCAATCATCGACATCAGCCCGCTCTACAGCGCTGATCAAAACGCCTGGAAATCAGTCGCCACACAAATCGACCATGCCTGCCGCGAATGGGGCTTTTTCTATATCAAGGGCCACCCGATCGCCCCGTCGCGCATCGACGCTGTGCTCGACCATGCCCAACGTTTCTTCGCCCTGCCCGCCACCGAAAAACTCAAGATCGACATCACCCAGACCCGCCACCACCGTGGCTATGGCGCCATCGCCACCGAACAACTCGACCCGAGCAAACCCAGCGACCTGAAAGAAACCTTCGACATGGGCCTGCACCTGCCCGCCGATCATCCCGAGGTGCTGGCGGAAAAACCCTTGCGCGGGCCCAACCGTCATCCGTCGATACCCGGCTGGAAATCGCTGATGGAACAACACTACGTCGACATGCAGGCCCTCGCCCAAACCCTGCTGCGGGCCATGACCCTGGCCCTGGGCATCGAGCGTGACTTCTTCGATAGCCGATTCAAAGAACCGGTGAGCGTGCTGCGGATGATTCACTACCCACCGCGCCACACTGCCACCTCGAAAGAACAGCAAGGCGCCGGCGCCCACACCGATTACGGTTGCATCACCCTGCTCTACCAGGATGCCGCCGGCGGTCTGCAAGTGCGCAACGTGCGGGGTGAATGGATCGATGCGCCGCCGATCGAGGGCTCCTTCGTGGTCAACCTCGGCGACATGATGGCCCGCTGGAGTAACGACCGTTACCTGTCGACGCCGCATCGGGTGATCAGCCCGCTGGGGGTGGATCGGTACTCGATGCCGTTCTTTGCCGAGCCACACCCCGACACGCCCATCGAGTGCCTGCCCGGCTGCCAGGACGAACAGCATCCGGCGAAGTATCCAGCTACCACCTGCGCCGAATTCCTGCTGTCGCGCTTCGCCGATACTTACGCCTATCGACGGGAACAGGAAGCTGTGTAATGAACCGGCTGGTCAGGTTTTGCTCATTGTTTCCACGGGCATCTGTAGAATGCCCTCATTGCACCTGATGAGATTTCAAAAATGTACGACTGGCTGAACGCTCTGCCCAAGGCAGAATTGCACTTGCACCTGGAAGGCTCGCTGGAGCCTGAGCTGCTGTTCGCCCTGGCCGAACGCAACAAGATCGCCCTGCCGTGGAGCGACGTCGACACCCTGCGCAAGGCCTACGCCTTCAACAACCTGCAAGAGTTTCTCGACCTGTATTACCAGGGCGCTGATGTGTTGCGCACCTCTCAGGATTTCTACGACCTGACCTGGGCCTACCTGTTGCGCTGTAAAGAACAGAACGTGATTCACACCGAACCGTTCTTCGACCCGCAAACCCACACCGACCGTGGCATCCCGTTCGAAGTGGTGCTCAACGGTATCGCCGCCGCGTTGAAAGATGGCGAGCAGCAACTGGGCATCACCAGCGGTTTGATCCTCAGCTTCCTGCGCCACCTGAGCGAAGACGAAGCGCAGAAAACCCTCGACCAGGCGCTGCCGTTCCGCGATGCGTTTGTCGCCGTGGGCCTGGACAGTTCGGAGATGGGCCACCCACCGAGCAAGTTCCAGCGCGTGTTTGACCGTGCCCGCCACGAAGGCTTCCTGACCGTGGCCCACGCCGGTGAAGAAGGCCCGCCCGAGTACATCTGGGAAGCCCTCGACCTGCTGAAAATCCAGCGCATCGACCATGGCGTGCGTGCCATCGAAGACGAGCGCTTGATGCAGCGGATCATCGACGAGCAGATCCCGCTGACCGTGTGCCCGTTGTCGAACACCAAACTGTGCGTGTTCGATCACATGTCCCAGCACAACATCCTCGACATGCTCGAGCGTGGCGTGAAGGTTACGGTGAACTCCGATGACCCGGCGTACTTCGGCGGGTATGTCACCGAGAACTTCCACGCGCTGTATACCGATCTGGGCATGACCCAGGATCAGGCCAAGCGTCTGGCGCAGAACAGCCTGGATGCGCGGCTGGTGAAACCGTAAGGTTCACCAAATAAACCTGTGGGAGCGAGCCTGCTCGCGATAGCGGACTGACGTTCAACATTGATACTGAATGTTATGGCCTCATCGCGAGCAGGCTCGCTCCCACAGGTATTGAGTTCAGCCGACGACCTCTGCCTCACTCAACTCTTCCAGCGTCTTGCCCCGGGTCTCCATCCCGAACATCCACACCACCCCCGCCGCAATCGCAAAGCACATCGCTCCCAACGCAAATACCCCGCCCTGCCCGGTTATCGGGAACACCAGCCCGGTCACCAATGGCCCGAGCAACGACCCCACGCGGCCGATGGCCGAAGCGAACCCCGAGCCCGTGGCCCGTGCCGACGTCGGGTACAACTCCGGGGTGTAGGTGTAGAGCACCGCCCACATGCCGAACAGGAAGAACTGCATCAGCAGCCCCGAGACGATCAACAGGCTGACGTTGCCGCCGAACACCGCGCTCTGGCCATAAAGAAACGCCATCACCCCGCCGCCGAGCATCGTCACGACGCACACCGGTTTACGCCCCCAACGCTCCACCAGCCAGGCGGCCATGAGGAAACCGGGAATCCCGCCGAGGGAAATCAGCACCGTGTAATACACCGACTGGGTCACGGCGAAGCCCGACTGTTGCAACAGCGCACTGAGCCAGGATGTCAGGCCATAGAAACCCAGCAAGGCGAAGAACCACACGCTCCAGATCATCATCGTGCGCTGGCGATACTGCGCCGACCAGATTTCCCGCAGCGCGGAAAAGAAGTTGCCCGGTTGACTCGCCCCCCGTGGCAGGCGAATCGGCTCAGGCAGATCCGAACACCCCAGTGAAGCCCGAACCCGGCCTTCGATGCGGCGCAAGACCTTGTCCGCCGCGTCGTGATGCCCGGCCTGCTCCAGCCAGCGCGGCGACTCGGGAATGAAAAAACGAATCGCCAGGACGAACACCGCCGGCACCGCCAACACCAGAAAAATGTCGCGCCAGCCAATCACCGGCAACAGGAAATACGACAGCACCCCGGCAGCGACGAAACCAAGCGGCCAAAAACCGTCCATCAACGCGATGTAACGCCCACGGCGTTTGGCTGGAATCAGCTCTGACAGCATCGACTGGGCAATCGGAAACTCCATGCCCATACCGATCCCCAACAGGATTCGGAACAGCGTCAGCGTTTCGACATTCTGCGCCGTGGAGCACAGATAGCTGGCGATACCCCACAACACAATGCTCCACTGGAACACCGGTTTGCGCCCGAAACGGTCGGCCAGCATGCCCGACAGCGACGCGCCCACCACCATGCCGAAGAAACTCGAACTGGCCAGCAACCCGGCCTGCGCCGTGCTCAGGCCGAACTCGGTTTTGATCGAGCCGAGCAGAAAGGTCATCATCGCCAAGTCCATGGAGTCGAAGAAAAACGCCAGGGCAATGATGATGAAAATGATGCGGTGATAACCGCTGACAGGCAGCCGTTCCAGTCGTTCTGCCGCGCTGAAGCTACGTGTTTCCATGCCACATTCCCCCAATCCGAAAGTCCCCGGATCGAGTGTGCGCGATCGCGGTGGGGGGTTATTGCTGGATGCGACCTGTCCACAGCTCTGAACGACGCCTGAAACCCAAGATCCCGGACGTCGCACCTCAATGGCTCTAAAACGCCATTTCCAGCTCGGTTTCCTTGGCGAAACGATGGATTTCACGCTGCCCCGCGGCCGTGATCTGCAAGGCTCGCGAATCGTTGGGCAGGCTCAACCAGCCGGATTGCATGAACAGCTGCAACAAGGCTGCGCCCAATGAGCCGCCCATGTGCGGACGTCTTTCGCTCCAGTCCGGGCAAGCGCAGGCCACTCTGCTGTCGCGATAAGCCAGCGCCTGAATGAACACACCGCGTGTTGCCAACTGTGTGGAACCCTTGTGAGTGATCATGACCCGCTGATCGAATTGCTCGATCCAGCCTGCATCCAGCAGACGCTGGTAAAGATCGGCGGCCAGGGTGCCTCCCAGATGGTCATCGCAGAGCCTGGCCCGCAGCAGTGACGAAGGCGCCACCTGAGGTTTGGCGATAGGGCTCGTGCGTTTGAAAACATCTGGAATGTCCTGAGGCGCGCTGGCCAGAGTAGCGCTGGCCAGCGCTTCTATCGCGGCGCCGACTTCGGGCGCGGCAAGCCGGAAAAACCGCTTGCGCCCACGGGTTTCGACTTTCAACAGACCGCCGGTGGACAAGCGCCCCAAATGCGCACTGGCCGAAGACGGAGACAGGCCCGCCAGCAACGCCAGCTCCTCGGTATGCCGTGCCGAGCCGTCCATCAAGGCCCACATCATTGCGCTGCGCTTTGGGTCAGCCAGCAACGTGGCGATCTGGCTGATGCAAGGTGCATGTTCCATGTATTCACTCCCTGTTGAATCGTTTCGTCTACTGCTCAGAGACATCTTGACCAGTAATGTATCGTCGGCCAAAACGCGAAAACCGCCATAAACCGGGTAAAGACACCCACTCACCCAGGCCATTGCTTCGCGGGTGCAGCGAAGGTCCGGTGAGGACCATGGGGTCTGACCGAATCGAACGTGAACTCGCCATTGCGAGATCGACTGTGCGTACATGAGGCGGGCGCTAGTATAAGCGGGTTAACCGCCGGTTCCTGCCCTCGGGAATCCCTTGGTGGTGATAGTTCCTGACAGAAATTTCGCTATTTGCCTGCGACTAATGATCGACACCCGATATCGCCGGAAATTGACTGCTTATCCGAGCGCATCGGCTGGCAAGCATTTCCCGCAAAAGGTTCACCGGCTTACTCAATTGTGCGCGATGGGCGCACAGCAAATTCAGCGGTGCGTGCTCACAGAGCAGCTCCGGCATCAACACGTTCAATCGACCGGCGAGCACATCGGCGGCGACATCGAGCCAGGATTTATACGCAATCCCCGCCCCCGCCACGGCCCACAGCCGCACCACATCGGCATCGTCACTGAAGCGATCGCCGCTGACGGTCAGGCTCACTTCGCGTTTGCCGTCGCGGAAACTCCAGTGATCGTGGACCCGGCTGCCGAGCATGAATAACAGGCAATTGTGCTGAGCCAGTTGCTCCAGATGCCGCGGTTCGCCATGCCGGGCCAGATAGCTCGGCGCAGCACAGAGCACACGGCGGTTGTGCGGGGCGACAGGCAGCGCCACCAGGCTCGAATCTTCCGGCTCGCCGTAACGCAGGGCGATGTCCACCGGTTGGCGGAACAGGTCGGCGATGCGGTCACCGAGCAGCAAACGCACCGTGAGCCTGGGATGTTCACGCTGAAACTCGTCGAGCCATGGCAATAGCAAGTTGCGCCCGAAATCCGAAGGCGCCGACAGCTGCAAAATCCCGCTGACCTGATCCTGACCGCTGGCCAGCAAGCGGCGGCCCTCATCGAGGCTGCTCAAGGCGGCCCGGGCGTACTCCAGAAAGCCCTCGCCTTCGGCCGTCAGGCGCAGGCTGCGGGTAGAACGGGCGAGCAAGCGTGCGCCGAGCTGTTGTTCGATGCGTTTCAATGCCGCGCTGGCCACCGCCGCCGACATATCCATCCCCCGCGCCGCCGCCGACAGACTGCCCAGGTCCGCGGCCCGAACGAACAACTGCAAGTCATCGAAACGCAACATCGTCAGCCTCCATTATCAAAAAAATATTGAAAGAGACTGCTCTTTTAGCGGGTTTTATCTTGCAGAGAAATAACCAATCATCCTTCCCATCGAAATCATGCCTTCCCCGGAGCCCACCATGAAAGCCGTTGCCTACTACGCCTCCTTGCCAATCAGCGACGAAAAATCCCTGCAAGACATCGAACTGCCAGAACCGGTCGCCGGCCCGCGCGACCTGTTGGTGGAGGTCAAAGCCATCTCGGTCAACCCGGTGGATACCAAGATTCGCCAGAACATCCAGCCTGAAGGTGGCGTGGCAAAGGTGCTGGGCTGGGACGTGGCCGGTGTGGTCAAGGCCGTCGGTAGCGAAGTGACCTTGTTCAAGGCCGGCGACAAGGTGTACTACGCCGGCTCCATCGCCCGTGCCGGCGGCAACAGCGAGCGGCATGTGGTGGATGAGCGCATCGTCGGCCATATGCCGAAGACCCTCGGGTTCGCCGAAGCCGCCGCTCTGCCGCTGACCGCCATCACCGCGTGGGAACTGCTGTTCGAACGCCTGCAAGTGCATGAGGGCAAAACCGATGAAGGCCAGAGCCTGCTGATCGTCGGTGCCGCTGGCGGTGTGGGTTCGATCCTTACGCAACTGGCCAGCCAGCTCACCGGACTGAAAGTCATTGGCACTGCTTCCCGTGCGCAAACCCAGAGCTGGGTGCGTGACCTGGGCGCCGATCAAGTGATCGATCACAGCCATCCGCTGAGTGAAGAACTCAAACGTGCCGGGGTCGAGTCTGTGACCCACGTCGCCAGCCTGACCCAGACCGACCAACACCAGGATCAATTGGTGGAGGCGTTGGCGCCGCAAGGCAAGCTGGCGCTGATCGATGATCCGAAGGCGCTGGACGTGACCAAGCTCAAGCGCAAGAGCCTGTCGCTGCACTGGGAATTCATGTACACCCGCTCGCTGTTCGAAACCGCAGACATGATCGAGCAGCACAAACTGCTCAACCGCGTCGCCGGGCTGATCGATGCGGGCACGCTGAAAACCACGGTCGGCGAGCACTTCGGAACCATCAACGCAGCCAACCTGCGTCGTGCCCATGAACTGCTGGAAAGCGGCAAGTCCAAGGGCAAGATTGTGCTTGAAGGGTTCTGAGTAGCAGCGCCTGCGCGCCTGTGGGAGCAGGCTTGCTCGCGAAAGCGGAGTATCAGTCAACATTGATGTTGGATGTGATGGCCCCTTCGCGAGCAAGCCCGCTTGTATGGTAGGACTTGAAGGGAGGAGGAGGGACAAAGCCCGATTCTGACTGTTGACGCAGTACAGATCCGTGGGAGATTTCGCCCCTCCTCCTTTCACCCAAGCGCCGATAAAGAA
>NZ_CAXAQH010000048.1:0-18909 GCF_963970905.1 Pseudomonas sp. EL_65y_Pfl2_R96
AAATGCGCAAAAGTAGCGCTCATTGCCTGTATGCGCGTGTTGCTGATACGGCTGAACGCCATGATCCGAGACCGAACGGAGTGGAAAGAACCCTTGGCCTAAACGGGTCGCGGTGTTCCTGTAGGGCGTCGCATGGCCTAAAGCTGTGGGAGTTCAGCTGTCTATCGATAGGCCTTCAAAATAAAAACCATCAAGACAGTTGCTCCCACATTTGGTCTGCGGCGACTTGTAGACTGGCGCTTGACCTTAACCGCATGGCAAGGTTGATCCTGTAGGCAATTTCTACAGGGAGCGTGACCGATGTCCGAATCCACCACCTTCGATCTGCCGATCGCCGGCATGACCTGCGCCAGTTGTGCCGGGCGTGTCGAGCGCGCCTTGAGCAAAGTCATCGGCGCCACGGCCGTCAGCGTCAACCTGGCCACCGAACAGGCCCGGGTTCAAGCGCCCAGTGACAGCCTGCCGGCCTTGATGGACGCGGTGCAACAGGCTGGTTATAGCGTGCCGCAGCAGAGCCTGGAATTGAACATCGACGGCATGACCTGCGCGTCCTGCGTCGGCCGCGTCGAACGGGCGCTGACCAAGGTGCCGGGGGTGAAGACTGTCAGCGTCAACCTGGCCAACGAACGTGCGCACCTCGAACTGCTCGGCCAGGTCGACCCGCAAACCTTGATCGGCGCCGTGACCAAGGCCGGTTACTCCGCCAGGGTCTGGGAAGTCGAACACCCGCAAGCCGATAATCAACCACAACGACTGCACCGCGAGCGCTGGGCCTTGCTCGCGGCCATCGCCCTCGCCTTGCCGCTGGTGTTGCCGATGCTGCTGCAACCTTTGGGCGTGCACTGGATGCTCCCGGCGTGGGAACAGTTCGCGTTGGCCACACCCGTGCAGTTCATCTTCGGCGCACGCTTCTATGTCGCGGCGTGGAAAGCCGTCCGCGCCGGCGCCGGCAACATGGATTTGCTGGTGGCCCTGGGCACCAGTGCCGGTTACGGCTTGAGCGTTTACGAATGGGCCACCGCCGTCGGCCGCCTGCCGCACCTGTATTTCGAAGCGTCGGCGGTGGTGATCGCCTTGGTGTTGCTGGGCAAATACCTGGAAAGCCGCGCCAAACGCCAGACCACCAGCGCCATTCGCGCCCTCGAAGCCTTGCGTCCGGAACGAGCCATTCAGGTAGTCGATGGCCGTGAGCTGGAGGTTGCCATCAGCGCTTTGCGCCTCAACGATCTGGTCATGGTCAAACCCGGCGAACGCTTCCCGGTGGATGGCGAGGTGATGGAAGGCCAAAGCCACGCCGATGAAGCCCTGATCAGCGGCGAAAGCCTGCCGGTCCCGAAACAACCGGGCGACAAAGTCACCGGGGGCGCCATCAATGGCGAAGGTCGTCTGCTGGTTCGCACCCTGGCGCTCGGCGCGGAAACCGTGCTGGCGCGGATCATCCGCCTGGTCGAAGACGCGCAGGCGGCAAAAGCGCCGATACAGAAACTGGTGGATAAAGTCAGCCAGGTGTTCGTGCCTGCGGTGCTGCTGATCGCGCTGGCGACTCTGGTCGGTTGGTGGTTGTACGGCGCGCCGCTGGAAACCGCGTTGATCAACGCCGTGGCGGTGTTGGTGATCGCTTGCCCTTGCGCACTCGGCTTGGCCACGCCGACGGCAATCATGGCGGGCACCGGTGTGGCTGCGCGCTACGGGATTCTGATCAAGGACGCCGAAGCCCTGGAGCGCGCCCACGAAGTCAGCGCGGTGGTGTTCGACAAAACCGGCACACTGACCTCCGGCACTCCGCGTATCGCGCATTTGAGCGCCATCGAGGGTGATGAAACCGCCTTGCTGCAAATGGCCGGCGCTCTGCAACGCGGCAGTGAGCATCCGCTGGCCAAGGCGGTGCTGGATGCCTGCGCCGAACGCGGCTTGACCGTGGCCGATGTCGGCGACAGTCAATCGCTGACCGGACGCGGCATTGCCGGCAGCCTCGATGGTCGACGGCTAGCCCTGGGCAATCGGCGTCTGCTGGAAGAAAGCGGCCTGAACGCCGGGCCATTGGCTGACTCCGCAACTGCCTGGGAAACCGAAGGCCGGACCCTGTCCTGGCTGATCGAACAAAGCCCCGAACCACGAGTGCTGGGCCTGTTCGCCTTCGGCGACACGCTCAAACCCGGCGCCTTGCAAACGGTGCAACAACTGAGTGCACGGAACATCAGCAGCCATCTGCTGACCGGCGATAACCGCGGCAGCGCCAAGGTCGTCGCCGAGGCGCTGGGCATCCGCGACGTGCACGCCGAAGTACTGCCGGCGGACAAGGCCGCCACCGTCGCCGAACTTAAAAAGACCGGCGTGGTGGCGATGGTCGGCGACGGCATCAACGACGCGCCGGCCCTTGCCGCGGCAGACATCGGCATCGCCATGGGTGGCGGCACCGACGTCGCCATGCACGCCGCCGGCATCACTCTGATGCGCGGCGACCCACGGCTGGTACCGGCTGCGCTGGAGATCAGCCGCAAGACCTACGCGAAGATTCGCCAAAACCTGTTCTGGGCCTTCGTCTATAACCTGATCGGCCTGCCACTGGCGGCATTCGGCTTCCTCAACCCGGTGCTGGCCGGCGCGGCCATGGCGTTGTCGAGCGTCAGCGTGGTCAGCAATGCGTTACTGTTGAAAACTTGGAAACCCAAAGACCTGGAGGACAACCGATGAACATTGGCCAAGCGGCCCGGCAGAGCGGTCTGAGCGCGAAGATGATCCGCTATTACGAGTCCATCGGCCTGCTCAAGGCGGCCCTTCGTACCGACAGTGGCTACCGGGTCTATGGCGACGACGACCTGCACACCCTGGCGTTCATCAAGCGTTCTCGGGATTTGGGGTTCTCGCTGGAGGAGGTCGGCAAACTGCTGACCCTCTGGCAGGATCGCCAGCGGGCCAGTGCCGATGTGAAGGCGCTGGCCCGTCAGCACATCGACGAGCTGAACCAGAAGATTCGCGAACTCGGCCAACTGCGCGACACCCTGCAAGACCTGGTGGAACACTGCCATGGCGACCACCGCCCGGACTGCCCGATCCTCAAGGAACTGGCGTCGGGCTGCTGCGCCGAACCCGCCCTTTCCTGAGCGCGCGCCCTTCACCGGGGAATGGTGTGAACACGGTTTCACTTACACCAATAATCTAGTGTGGGGGCGGGCTTGCTCGCACACATTGGATCTTCGCCAAATTCTGGCTTTCGGTGACCGTATGAACGAAAAACCCGGCCGAAGCCGGGTTTTGGGTCAACCGTTCACTGCATCCACGGTGGAGGCGGTTCTTCGGTCTTGCTCGGTGGCGCATCGTCCGCCGCCCGAACCGCTTGGCGACGCTCTTCATCGAGACGGGCCGCCTCGATCTCGCGCATGATCCCGCCCACGTCCGCCAGCTCTTCCGGCTCGTCGAACTCGCCAGTCAAGGCACTGGCCGGGTGCAAGGTGCCGGCTTCGTACAACGCCCACATTTCCTTGGCGTACTTGGTGCGTTTCAACTCCGGCGCAAAGCGACCGAAGTACGACGCCATGTTGCCCACGTCCCGCTCCAGCATGCTGAACGCGTGGTTGTTGCCCGCCGCGTCCACCGCTTGCGGCAAATCGATGATGACCGGACCGGTCGGCGTCAGCAGCACGTTGAACTCGGACAGGTCACCGTGCACCAGACCGGTACACAGCATCAGCACGATTTGCGAAATCAGAAACCCGTGATATTCGCGCGCCTGGTCCGGTTCCAGCACCACGTCGTTCAGACGCGGCGCGGCATCGCCGTACTCGTCGGCCACCAGCTCCATCAGCAGCACGCCTTCGAGGAAGTCATACGGCTTGGGCACCCGCACACCGGCACTGGCCAGACGGAACAGCGCCGCCACTTCGGCGTTCTGCCAGGCGTCTTCGGTTTCCTTGCGGCCAAACTTGGAGCCCTTGGCCATCGCGCGAGCCTGCCGGCTGTTGCGCACCTTACGGCCTTCCTGATACTCGGCCGCCTGACGGAAACTGCGTTTGTTCGCCTCCTTGTAGACCTTGGCACAACGCAGCTCGTTGCCGCAGCGCACCACATAAACAGCTGCTTCTTTACCACTCATGAGTGGGCGCAGCACCTCGTCGACCAGACCGTCCTCGATCAGGGGTTCAATGCGTTTGGGAGTCTTCATCAGCTTTTATTGTGGGTCCTTTATTACCAAACACGCGAAAGTCATTCGTTATACGGCAATCCTCTCATTCGGGGGAGGGGTTGCCGACCTATGAACATTCTGTTGATCATCGAGAAGCACACAATGTGCCGGATTAATCAGGCAATACTCATCGACCGCCCGGGATCATAACTGAGCCTGCGCTACTTGTTGACGAAGGGATACAAGGGCATTTGCGACAGAATCTAACCCCGATCCCCGGCCTTCGCAGGATTTTTCTCAACAGGCCTCAATTTCCCCGCGCTTCAGCCGAAGTTACTAGGGAGGAAAGGAATCGTCCGACAATCGTCCCGATTACCATCATGAGGGCGCACTCACGGAACCGGGTGAATCAAACGTTTCGGCTGCCAATAATCCGCGAGTCATCTGCACTGCGTGGACCTACAAGAAAAAACTGGAGCGCGGATGAACATCAAACAAAAGCTGACCTGGGCGTTTGCAATCATCGCCTGCTTGCCCGTGGTGCTGGTCGCCACCCTCGTTGTGCTGAACTTGCGCAGCGATGCCAAGGATGACTTCGTCGACGGCAGTGGTCGCGAGATTCGTCAGGTCAGCAATGCCATGCAACTGTTCTTCGACGGCATCAGCCAGAACGTCGATTACCTGGCCACCCAACCGCTGATCAAGAACTCCGACGACAGCCTCAAGACCTACATGAGCGCCAACGCCGAGAGCATTCCCCAAGGCGAGATGGACAAAAAAGTCTTCGCCCTCCTCCAGGACCTGGGCAACAGCCACCCGGCCTACGCCTATGCCATCCTCGGCACCGCGGCGGGCGGTTACGTGTCCTGGCCGGACGATGCGAAGCTGAGCAATTACGATCCGCGCCAGCGCCCGTGGTACAAAGCGGCCCAGGCCAAACCGGGCAAGCCGCTTCGCACCGAGGCCTATTACTGGGCGCAGGATGACGCGACGTACGTCAGCACCGTGCGCACCATCGATAACAAACTGGGCACCAACGGCGGCGTCGTCAGCATCGACGTGACGCTCAAGCAGCTCACCGAAATCGTCAAACAGATCAAACTCGGCGAAACCGGCTACCTGATGCTGGTGGAAAACACCGGCGCGGTGCTGGTCGATCCGAAGCAACCGGAACACAACTTCAAAACTCTGAGCAGCCTCGGCGACGGCTACGCGCAACTCGCCAAGGCCGGTAAAGGGCTGGTGGAAGTCGAGCTCAATGGCGAGCGCTACATGGCCAACGTCTGGCCGTCGGAGCAACTGGGCTGGACCTTTATCGGCCTGATCAAGCAGACCGACGTGATGAGTTCGGCCACTCAACTGACCTGGCTGATCGCAATCATCGCAGCGGTATTGGCGGTGTTCTTCGCCATCGTCGGCGCCAGTTTCGCCAGCCTGATCGTGCGGCCGATTCGCAGCGTGGCCAGCGGTCTGGAAGGCATCGCCCAGGGTGAAGGCGACCTGACCAAAAACCTGCACATCCGTGGCAGTGACGAAACCGCACAACTGGCCAACTGGTTCAACCAGTTTCTGGCGGCGATTCGCAACCTGATCCAGAGCATCGGCGGCGCCGCGACCAAGATCCTCGCCACCTCCCAGAGCTCGACGCAAGTGTCCAGCGACATGGCCGAAGCCGCCGGGCGTCAGCGTGAAGCGGTGGACATGGTGTCCACGGCATTCCACGAAATGGTCGCCACCGCCAACGAAGTCGCGCGCTCTTGCAGCCAGGCTGCCGAGTCGGCCGACAGCGGTCAGCGCCAGGCGCGTGAAGGTCAGCAGCAGATCGATGCCGCGGTGAGCAGTGTCGATCGCTTGAGCCAGGAAATCGAACAGTCGGCGCAGTCGATGCAACAGCTTGAGCGCGATAGCAACGACATTCAGTCGATCCTCGGGACCATTCGTTCCATCGCCGAACAGACCAACCTGCTGGCACTGAACGCCGCCATCGAAGCGGCCCGGGCCGGTGAACAGGGTCGTGGTTTTGCGGTGGTGGCGGATGAAGTTCGCGCCCTGGCCAAACGGACTGCCGATTCCACGGCGGAAATCGACGGCCTGCTGGGCAACCTGGCCAAGCGCACCAGCCAGGTGACGCAGCAGATGCATGCGAGCCTGGAGGTGTCTCAGCAATCAGTGACCCGCATCGGCGAGGCGCGCAACAGCTTCGGGCAGATTCGTGAGTCGGTGGATGTGATTCGCGACATGAACACTCAAATCGCCACGGCGGCTGAGGAACAGCATCAGGTGGCCGAAGACATCAATCGCCACATCAGCCAGATTCATGGCGATGCGCAGTTGGTGGCGGAGCTGGCGAACTCGGCGCGCCTGGATTCTCAGAGCCTGGCGGGTTTGTCGAATGAGCTGGACGGGTTGGTTCGACGGTTCAGAACCTGATCCAATATCCCGGTGGCCGCTTCGCGGCCAATCGCGAGCAGGCTCGCTCCCACAAGGACAGCGCAAAACCCTGTGGGAGCGAGCCTGCTCGCGATGAGGCCGTCACTGCCTAAACAATTCGCCGGGGGTAAATCCGAACAGCCCCTTGAACGCCGCAATAAACGCCGACGTCGAGTCATACCCGCAAGACAGCGCGGCATTGGTCACGCTGTCGCCCTCTTCCAGCAAACTCAATGACGACAGCAGCCGCATGCGCTGCCGCCAACCGCGAAAGCTCAGCCCGGTCTCGCGCTGAAACAGCCGCATCAGGGTTTTCTCCGACGTGCCCAAACGCTCGGCCCATTCCTGCAAGGTCACCGTGCGCTCGGGGCTTTCGATCAGCTCGTTGCACAAGCTCAGCAAACGCTCATGCCGGGGCAGCGGCAGGGAAAACCCCACCTCCGGCAGACTCGCCAACTGATCCAGCAGCACACCCACCAATCGCGCCTCCTGGCTGTCGCCCTGTGGATATTCCACGGGAAGCAGGCAAAAGCGCTTGATCAACTCCCGCGCCAATGGCGTGACTTCCAGCACCCGGCAACGCCCGTCCGCCCATTGGCAGTCCTCGCGACGTACGTACAGGCTGCGCATTTCGGCCCGCATCGAGGTCACGACCTGGTGCTCGAGATCCGCCGGAATCCAGATGCCCCACTGCGGCGGCGCAAAGAAACTGCCCTCGGCGGTGTGCACGCCGAGAACGCCGCTGATGGCGTAGGAGAACTGCACCCAATCGTGACGATGTGGCGGCGTCCACGAACCGGCGTTCAGACTTTCCGCCCGCGCATACAACGGGCGCGGCAACACCGTCAGCGCCGGGATGGTCCGCTCGAGGGAAAGTTGTCCGTTAGTCGGCATTGATTGGCCTTATGTCGCAAGACGGCTGATGGGGCCGACGTTAGGCTAAGTCATCAATTCTTACAAATGTATTCGGTGCCGGTTATGCATGCCTTCAAACACCTCAAACGCGTGGTCACCGACTGGTTCTTGTGCGGCATGCTGATCGCCACGCTGCTGGCGTATGCCTTCCCGACCTTTGGCGCCACCGGTGGCGGAATGCACGCCGAATGGGCAATCAACATCGGCGTGTTTCTGGTGTTCTTCCTGCACGGGGTCAACCTCTCCAGCGAGCAGATCCGCCACGGGCTGAAAAACTGGAAGCTGCACGTGATGGTTCAAACCTTCACCTTCGCGGTGTTTCCGTTGATCTGGCTGCTGAGCGACAAGCTGCTGGGCTCACACATTCCATCACTGCTGATGCTCGGTTTCCTCTACCTCTGCGCCCTGCCCTCGACCATTTCCTCCTCCGTGGCCCTGACCGGCAGCGCGGGCGGCAACGTACCGGCGGCGATTCTCAACGCGAGTCTGTCCAGCGTGCTGGGGATTTTTTTGACACCGTTGCTGGTGAGTTTCGTGGTCGGCAGCGGCGCGGGTGGTATTGACCTGGGTTCAACCCTGCTCGACCTGTGCGCGATGTTGCTGTTGCCGCTGGTGCTCGGGCAATTGCTGCGGCCGTTGCTGGGCAAGTTTTTCGCTCGGCACAAACGCTACACCAACATTGCCGACAAACTGGTGATCCTGCTGCTGGTGTACTCGGCGTTCTGCAACTCGATGGTGTCGGGGATGTGGCAGAAACAAGGCAACAGCGTGATTCTCACTGCGCTGATGGGTAGTGCGATGTTGCTGGCGATCATTCTGTGGATGACCACCCGCACCGCCCGCGCGCTGAGGTTCAGTCCCGCCGATGAGATTGCCGCGGTGTTCTGCGCCAGCAAGAAATCCCTGGCGGCCGGCGCGCCGATGGCGGCGCTGATCTTCGGCGCCAACCCCGGCCTTGGGTTGATCCTGCTGCCGATCATGATCTATCACCCGTTGCAGTTGATCGTCTGCTCGGTGATGGCCGAGGGTTACGCCAACCACCACCGGGAACTGGCCGCGCAGCACAACGCGGCGGTGCCCAATCCTCAATAATCAGCGCTCGATAATCGCCGTCACGCCCTGACCGCCGGCAGCGCAGATCGAGATCAACCCTCGGCCCTTGCCCGCGGCGTCGAGCAGCTTCGCCAGGTTGGCGACGATGCGCGCACCGGTGGCGGCAAACGGATGCCCGGCGGCCAGTGAACTGCCCTTGACGTTCAAGCGGCTGCGGTCGATGGAGCCCAGCGGTGCGTCGAGGCCGAGGCGGGTTTTGCAGTACTCCGGATCTTCCCAGGCCTTCAACGTGCACAGCACCTGCGCGGCGAATGCTTCGTGGATTTCGTAGTAATCGAAATCCTGCAAGGTCAGGCCATTGCGCGCCAGTAAACGCGGCACCGCATAGACCGGCGCCATCAGCAGCCCTTCGGCACCCTTGACGAAATCCACCGCCGCCGCTTCGCCGTCACGCCAATAGGCAAGAATCGGCAAACCGCGCTCTTTCGCCCATTCCTCACTGCCCAACAGCACCACCGACGCGCCATCGGTGAGTGGCGTGGAGTTGCCTGCGGTCAGGGTGCCCTTGGCACTTTTCTCGAAGGCCGGTTTGAGTGAGGCAAGTTTTTCCAGGGTCAGCTCCGGGCGCAGGTTGTTGTCCCGGGTCAGGCCGAGGAACGGCGTCATCAGATCGTTGTGCCAGCCTTCGGCGTAGGACGCAGCGAGTTTCTGATGGCTTTCAAGGGTCAGCCGATCCTGCTCGTCACGGGGGATGCTCCAGGTCTGGGCCATCATTTCACAGTGTTCACCCATCGACCGGTGGGTGCGCGGCTCGCCGATGCTTGGAAAGTCGGGCATCAAGTGTCGGGGACGCAGTTGCAGGAAGGTTTTCAGTTTGTCGGCGGTGCTTTTGGTGCGGTTGGCCTGCAAGAGGATCTTGCGCAGGCCTTCGTTGACGCCGATCGGCACGTCAGAAGCTGTGTCGACACCGCCGGCAATGCCACATTCGATCTGGCCCAGGGCGATTTTGTTCGCCACCAACAACGTCGCCTCCAGCCCCGTGCCACAGGCTTGCTGGATGTCGTAGGCCGGCGTCGTCGGCGACAACCGCGAGCCCAGCACGCATTCTCGGGTCAGGCCGTAATCGCGCAAATACTTGAGCAACGCCCCGGCCGCCACTTCGCCCATGCGCACACCGTGCAGGTTATAGCGCTCGATCAGGCCTTCCAGCGCTGCGGTGAACATCGCCTGGTTACTGGCAGTGGCGTACGGCCCGTTGGACCGGGCAAAGGGGATACGGTTACCACCGATAATCGCGACGCGGCGCAGCTGAGTCATGAAAAAGCTCTCCTTCCTGATATTCAATTGTGAATACATATCCCTGTGGGAGCGGGCTTGCCCGCGAAGGGGCCGGCTCATTCAACATCTCTGCTGACTGACACACCGCTATCGCGGGCAAGCCCGCTGCCACAGGTTCTGCACTCCCCGAAAGTCCCGTTACAAACTAACCTGCAATGATCAAGCGTAGGCCTTATCTCGTGGACCGAGCGACTAATTGCCATTCGTGGTCCACACTTTCAACCCCGGCTACTGGAGCGTAATCCATGTCTGATCGCTATATCGACTTCGCCAATTCGTCCATCGGCCATCGCGTGGTCGGTGCCCTGGGTCTGCCGTCGCCGGTACGACTGGAACGCTGGCAAGCAGGCCGGCTGCGGCCTATCGAGGGTGCCCTGTTGATTGGCGGTGGCCCATTGGCGGAAAAAGTCAGCACTCTCGCCAACCGCCTGACCGACACGATTTACAGCTACGGCACCGACCCTACCCTGGCCACCGCGTGGATTCCCGGCCACGGCCAGAAACTCAAAGCCGTGGTGTACGACGCCAGTGATCTGGTGCAGGTCGATCAGTTGAAACAGCTGCGCGAGTTCTTCCAGCCGCTGATGAAAAACCTCGATCACCATGCGCACCTGGTGATTCTTGGCCGGGCGCCAGAGACCTTGAGCGACCCGTTTGCCGCCAGCACCCAGCGAGCCCTGGAAGGTTTCAGCCGTTCGCTGGCCAAGGAACTGCGCAGCGGCGGCACCTTGCAGCTGATCTATGTCGGCGAAGGGGCCGAAGATCAACTGGAAGGCCCATTGCGGTTTTTCCTCTCACCCAAAAGCGCGTTCATTTCCGGGCAAGTCATACGCTTGAAGGCGTGTGAGGCGCAGGTGATGGACTGGACTCGCCCCTTGTCAGGGCGCAAGGCACTGGTGACGGGCGCGGCTCGCGGCATCGGCGCCTCGATCGCCGAAACCCTGGCCCGCGACGGTGCCGAGGTGATCCTGCTCGACGTGGCGCCGGCCAAAACCGATCTCGACGCCCTGGCCGCACGCCTCGGCGGGCGCGGCATCACTCTGGACATCTGTGCCGAAGACGCCGCCACGCAACTGATCGAACACTTGCCGGACGGCGTCGACATCGTGGTCCATAACGCGGGCATCACCCGAGATAAAACCCTGGCCAACATGACCCCGGAATTCTGGGACGCGGTTCTGGCGGTCAACCTCAACGCGCCGCAAGTATTGACCAAGGCTTTGCTCGACAGCGGCACCTTGCGCGACAACGGCCGAGTGATCCTGCTGGCGTCCATCAGCGGCATCGCCGGCAATCGCGGGCAAACCAACTACGCCGCGAGCAAGGCCGGGTTGATCGGCCTGGCCCAGGCCTGGGCGCCGCTGCTGAGTGAGCGTGGCATCAGCATCAATGCGGTGGCGCCCGGGTTTATCGAAACCCAAATGACCGCGCACCTGCCCTTCGGCGTACGCGAAGCCGGGCGGCGCTTGAGTTCGTTGGGCCAGGGCGGGCTGCCGCAAGACGTCGCCGAAGCCGTGGCCTGGCTCGCGCAACCGGGCACCGGAGCGTTTAGCGGGCAAGCGCTGCGCGTGTGCGGGCAAAGCGTTTTGGGAGCCTGACCATGACCACCGACTGGCACACACTCGATAGCGAACCGGGCCTGCAAAAGCTGTATGTGAAGGCGGCGACGCGACGCAAAATCACTGGCGCCACACTGCCCGACCTGGGTTATCACTGCTGGGTCAACGTCGATCCGAAACGCCTGGAGGCTTATCGCAAGGTCTGTGGTTTCGCCGACAACGGCCTGCTGCCACCAACGTATCCACACATCCTGGCGTTTGCCTTGCAGATGCAATTGCTCACGGCCAAGGCGTTTCCGTTCCCACTGCTGGGGCTGATTCACTTGAGCAATCGCATCCGCATCTTGCGCCCCATGGGCGGCGTGCACCGAGTGCGGGTCAGCGTGAAAGTGCAGAACCTGAAACCTCATGCCAAGGGGGCGACGTTCGACTTGGTGACGACACTCGACGATCAGTTGGGGCCGCTGTGGGAGGCTGAAAGCCAGATGCTCTGCCGCGGCGTCAAGCTGGAAGGCGAACCCGTCGAGCAAGCATTTGCATCGACGCTGTCGCTGACCGAGGTGGCCCACTGGAAAGCACCGGCGGACATTGGCCGCCGATATGCCAAGGCGTCCGGAGACTACAACCCGATCCACCTGAGCGCGATCAGCGCGAGACTCTTCGGTTTTCCCAGCGCCATCGCCCATGGCCTGTGGAACAAGGCGCGTACGCTGGCAGCCCTGAGCGATCATTTGCCGACGGCCAACGTCGAGATTGCGGTGCAGTTCAGAAAACCGGTGCGCTTGCCCGGCGAAGTGACGCTGATGTCCAGCGCGGCGGGGGCCAGCGGGGATTTTCAGTTGATGGGTGCCGGGGAGATTGAGCACATGGTGGGACAGTGGCGGCCTGTTGCCTGATTGTCGGCACTGGTCGGCTGTCAGACCGCCAAAATCAAAAGATCTTTTAATTTTGACCGTAAATCAGAAACCCACCAAATCCCGAGGCTGCGGAAACAAATTATTCAACGTCTCCAACAACCGCACGTGATAAATCGGCTTGCGAAACAAATCCAGTACCTGCAACCGCAACATATCACTCACATCCTCCATATCCGCATGCCCCGACGTCACAATCACCGGCAAATGCTGACGAGCCGTATGCTCACGCAGACGCTTGATCAACGACATGCCACTCTCCTCCGGCATGCGCAAATCAGTAATCACCAAGGCAATGTCAGGATGACAAGTCAAATGATGCAGGGCGAGTTTGACCGAAGTTGCCGTAAAACAAGTAAACCCCTCGCCCTCCAGCAACTCCGCCAGTTCCAGTAACGCATCCTCCTCATCATCGACCAGAAGAAGCTGTTGGCGTTGGAGCGCTGGAGCGTTCATGGAGTAACACCTGCAATGGACTAAGCCTTGACGTTAGAAGCCCTTTGCGGGATTGGCAAATGACGGCCCATGACCAGCCTTCAAATCAAAGCGCGGCTGAAATCGTAGTGAACATCGCAGTGACCGCCGTGGAGATGGGTGTCACAAACGCAGCAAGCGTGAGTGCCACCATGCCCGCAATAATTGCGTACTCGATCCCCGAAGCCCCTTCAGTGTCTTTGGCCAAGTCTTTGTAAAAAACGATTTCGGATTTGATCTTCTGAACAACTTTAGTGAAGGACATGACGTGTCTCCTATGACAAAGGATGTTGCACAATCGCAACATGATTCCCCTATGCCAGCCTCAGCATTGTCGGCAAACCCACTACCAACAACTGTAAGAACCTATTAATACTTAAGTAGTAACCGGTTAATTGACGTCACAAAACAGCGTTTTTGGCCATAGCCCGTTACTTTTGTCAGTTAATTCCCGCCCCGTAATGGCGTTTTGCTCTACCTGCGCTACCGTCAAATAGCGAAATAGTTCCAGCTTCATAGCTGCCTGATTGCGAAGTCATCTCGTTAGAACTCTTGGGGAGCGTTACGCAGCAGCAAAGGGGGAGCCGTCATGAACAGCCGCGTCACTATGGGCCTGGCCGGTCTGTTTCTGGTAGGCGCCATCATCGCCGGTTACTGGGGGCTGGCGCTGAGTCGCCAACAGCCCCCCGAATCCGTCGCGCAACCCGGCGCGTCATCGGCGCCACTACTGGCGTCGATGGACGACCCGACCCGCCAGCCCGTGGTTGTGTTACTGCGCGATATCGCGCCGTTCGAGCAGATCACCGCCGCCGACGTGGCCCTGGAAAAACTCCGTACAGCCCCGGTCGGCAGCCTGACCCGACTCGATCAAGCCGTTGGCCGTACGCCTTGGCGCGCCCTCACTGCCGGCAGTTGGCTCAACGATGAAAGTTTCGAAGCCGGCGGTGTGCTGGCGCGGATGATTCGCGCCGATGAGCGCGCCCTCGCCGTGGCGGCGGATGACGTGATCAATGTCGGCGGTCAACTGAGCCCCGGCGACTATGTCGACGTCCTGCTGTTTCTGCGCATGGACACCAACAACGTCCAGCAGTCGGCCCAGGTCGTGGTCCCGGCGTTGCGGGTGCTCGGTGTCGGCGATCAGCTGGGGCTGATGAACGATGGCCAGCCTGCCAACCCGGCACGCAGTCACGAAGAGAAACTCAAGCAGGAACAACTGCGCGCCAGCGCTCGCACCGTTTTACTCGCCGTTCCCGAACCCCTCCTCAGTCGCCTGATGCTCGCGGCGCAGGTCGGGGTTTTGCGCCTGGCCGTGCGCAGCGCCGAGGAAAAACGTCTGAGCCATTACTGGGCCGGTCACCGCGATTCACAGGCGAGCCTGGCCAATGCCAACCGCGAACTGGTGCAGTTCAGTCAACTGGCCCTGGCCGGCACTCCCAAATCCCCCGCCCCCGGTGGCGCACCGCGCAAGCCTGGCGTGGAAGTCATCCGCGGCAATGAAGTCACCCAACAAACGCCCTGAATCGAGCGAGGACGCTTCTCCATGCGCAGACGTTTCACGCAGTACTTCCTCGAAAGCGGCTACGTCGATAAACACGGCGGATTATCGCAATGAGCCAGAGCCAAAACCTGAGTCAGACCTTCCTCGCGATCACCCGCAACAGCACCGACTTTGAGTGGCTGCAGGGTGCGCTCGCCCCTTTGGGCCGTGTGATCAGCGCCGGTGGCGGCAACCTCGACGAACTCCTGATGCTGGTGGACGTGACCTTTGCCAACCTGGTGTTCGTGGGCCTGGACCGTGAGCATGTGGTGGCCCAGTGCACGTTGATCGAGGGTGCCCTGGAAGCCAAACCGATGCTGGCAATCGTTGCCTTGGGCGATGGCATGGACAACCAGCTCGTGCTCAATGCCATGCGTGCCGGCGCGCGGGATTTCGTCTCTTACGGCTCGCGTTCCAGTGAAGTCGCCGGCCTGGTGCGACGCCTGAGCAAACGCCTGCCGACCGTGGCGCCGAACCTGCAACAGGGTCAACAGGGTAGCCTCACCGTGCTTTACGGCGCGCAGACCAATGCCGACGGAGCGTTGCTCGCCAACCACCTGGCACACGTGGTGCAGAAGAGCGGCCAGCAAACCCTGTTGCTGGATCTGGGGCTACCCCGTGGCGACAGTCTGGCCTTGCTGGGGCTGGAGAGTTCGTTTCATTTCGGCGATGCGTTGCGCCATCTCAGGCGCCTCGATGCAACGCTGATCGACAGCGCCTTCACCACCTGTGATGCCGGGCTGCGAATCCTTGCCTACGCCAGTAACGACGAACCGCTGGAGCACACCAGTGCCGCCGAGCTGTACATGCTGCTCAGCGCCTTGCGTCAACATTTCCAGCACATCGTGGTGAACCTCACCGGCCAGTCGGACAGCGAAGCGTTGCGTACCTTCATCAGCCATTGCGACAAGTTGCTGTGGTACACCGATCAGAACGTGCTGGACTGCCGACGCAACCTGGCGGTGCTCAACCAATGGCGCGAAAAAGGCCTGAAGCTCGACCACGCCAGGCTGCTGGTGGACCGCTACCTGCGCAGCGTTGCGCCAGACTCCGACACCTTGAGCAAAAGCTTCGACATGGACCTTATCGCGGTCCTTGCCTATAGCCCGGAAGTGCGGCTCAACGCCAAGAATCAGGGCATGAGCCTGTTCGAGCTGGCCCCACGCGAGGGCCTGACCCAAAGCCTGCGCACCCTCGGCGAACGACTGGCCAAGCGCTCCGAAGATCCGGACAAACCCAAGGCCGGCTGGTTCGACCGATTGAGGGGCGTGCAATGAGCGGGGAAAAACTCTTCGGCGCCCCCCCGCACGGGCCGGCCGGCAATACCGATCACGAAGGTCTGAAACTGGTGCTGCACCGCTACATCATCGACGCCATCGAAGAGTCCGGAAAAAACCTGCTGGAAGGTTCGCGGCCAATGCTGTCGCAGTTCGTCATCGACAAAGTCGGCGAGTACATCGCCCGTTTGCACCTGGCGATTTCCCGGTACGAGATGGAGCGGCTGGCCGAAGAAATCGTCGACGAACTCACCGGTTTCGGCCCGCTGGAGGTGCTGCTGCGTGACTCGGCGGTGACCGAGATCCTGGTCAACGGCCCGCACCGGGTGTTCGTCGAGCGTGAAGGTGTGTTGCACCTGAGTGACCTGCGGTTCATCGACGACCACCACGTCGAGCGGGTGATGCAACGAATTCTCGCGCCCCTGGGCCGACGGCTCGACGAGTCGTCACCGATGGTCGATGCGCGCCTGCCCGATGGCAGCCGGGTCAACGCGATCATTCCGCCGATTGCCCTCGACGGCCCGTGCCTGTCGATTCGAAAATTTCGCAAGGACATGCTCAAAAGCTCCGACCTGATGGCGATGCAAACCATCGACCAGGCGATCCTCGAGTTCATTCAGGAGGCCGTGGGCAAGCGTTGCAACATCCTTGTCAGCGGCGGTACCGGCACCGGCAAGACCACGCTGCTGAACATTCTCAGCCAGTTGATCGCCCCTCACGAACGGCTGGTCACCATCGAAGACGTCGCCGAACTGCAACTCGGCCATCCTCACGTGGTGCGCCTGGAAACCCGGCCACCCAATGCCGAAGGCCACGGCGAAGTGAAAGCCAGCGATCTGATTCGCAACGCGCTGCGGATGCGCCCGGACCGGATCATCCTCGGCGAGATTCGCGGCGTCGAAGTCGTCGACGTGCTCACGGCAATGAACACCGGGCACGACGGCTCCATGAGCACCGTGCACGCCAACAACGCCCAGGATGCGCTATTGCGCCTGGAAACCCTGGTGGGCCTGACCGGACGGGTCATCGCCGAACGCACGCTGCGGCAAATGATCTGCGCGGCACTGGACGTGGTGATTCAACTGACGCGCCTGCCCGATGGCCGCCGTTGCGTCAGTGAGGTGGTGGAGGTCGTCGGTATTCGTGATGACGTCTATGTGACCAATACGCTGTTCCGCTTCGACCGACGCACCGGGTTCGGTTTTCTGCGCGAGGCGGTCAACCCCGCTGGCGACAAACTGCGCCATGAGTCGGCGCTCTCTCCCTCCTCGTACTGAAGGTCACGGCATGCTCAAACCGGTGCTGCTCATCCTGACTTGCCTGACGCTGCTGGGCGTGTCGATCCGTTTGTTCTACAACGGTCTGCGCCAGACCGGCATCGATCGAACCCTCGCTCGCCTGACCCAGGGGCAACCGCAACTGACGGTGGTGAAATCATCCCGGGCTGGGCTGGAACGCGCCTTTCTACGCGCCGGCCTCGGTCGTCCCACCGAGCGCATCGGGTCGTGGCTGCTGCTCTGGGCCCTTGGCGTCCTGCTGGGGCTTGCCCTCGCCGGCTGGATCGGTTTGCTGGTGTTGTCGCTGATGCCCCCCCTGGTACTGCGGCTGTACATCAGTTGGTGCTATCAGCGCCGGCTCAAGCGCATGATCGAACAGCTGCCAGCGCTGCTCGATTACACCGTGCGCAGCCTGAAGTCCGGACGCACCCTGGCCGATGCGGTGCTGGGTGCCATCGACACCACCGAAGATCCGCTGAAAAACGCCATGGGCCGGGTTCAACGCAACGTGCACTTGGGCGTCAGCCTGCCGGATGCCGTCCAGGACTTTGCCGAACTGTATGAAAAAGACGAGTTTCGCTTGTTCGCGCTGGGCCTGAAGGTCAATCACCGCTACGGCGGCAATGCCAGTGAGCTGTTTGAGAACCTGATCAAGATGGTCCGCGAACGAGACCAGGCGGCGCGCCAACTGCGTGCCATGACGGGCGAGACCCGCGTCACGGCCGTGGTCCTGGGACTGATGCCGGTCGGGCTCGCCGGTTACTTCCTGCTGTCCAATCCGAAATACCTGCTCGCCATGTGGAACAGCAGCTCGGGGCAAATGATGCTCGCGACCGCGTTCGGCCTGCAGGTGGTGGGTTGCCTGGCGCTGTGGCGCATGTTGCGTAGCATATGAAAACGCTTCTGCTGGTCAGCGCATTGCTTTTCCTTGCGGCCGCGGTGTTGCTGCTCAGTGGTCTGCTGGACCAACGCCGGCGTGCCCGTCAGGTGGCCCAACGACTGGATGGCAAACCGCTGAGCGACCATCGCGTCAGTCACTGGCTGCAAAGGCTGGGCGACAGCCGCATCGGCCAGCGCTCGGTCAAACTGGACAACGAAACCCAGACACTGCTCAACCGCCTCGGCTGGCGCAGCGCCCGACAACGCTCGCTGTTCGCCGCCTGCCAGATCGGCACACCGGTGCTTGCACTGGCCCTGAGCTTGTTGATCCAGGGCCTGTTCTTTGCGCAGGCGGACAACCATTGGATCACCCCGGCCTTCGCCACCGCCCTCGGCTACCTGCTGCCCAAACGCTTGCTGGCCGCCGCCGCGCATCAACGGCAAAAGCAACTGGCGATCGAGATTTCAACCTTCATTCCACTGCTGCGCATCCTGTTCGAATCCGGCATGGCGGTGGAGCAGTCACTGCGAGTGTTGAGCGTCGAAGGCAAACAATTATTACCGGCCCTGACCCACGAGCTGCGCCTGGTACTGGCCCGGGTAGATTCCGGCCTGGAACTGGGCGAAGAACTGAACAAGACCACCCGGTTGCTGGCGGTGGACGAGTTCACCGACACCTGCGTGATCCTTCAGCAGTTGATCCACCAGGGCAGCGGCGCCATGAAATCACTGCTGGGGCTCAAGCTGCTGCTCGATGATCGGCGCCTGACACGCTTGCAGGAATACATCTCCAAGATGTCCGCCAAAATGTCCGTGGTGATGATGTTGTTCCTGTTCCCGGCGTTGCTGATCGTGCTGGCCGGACCCAGCTTCACCGCTTTGGCCCGGGCCTTTGCTCATTGAAAGATCAACGGCGATCCCGTAGGAGCGAGCGGTGCGGCGATCCGACTTGCCCGCGAAGGCGACCTGACAGCCAACCAATCCCACGCAGATGCACACGGTTCAACTGTGGGAGATTCTATGGTTGAGGGGAAGCCCTCAACCGGCTTTTGGTTGGTATTCGCTCTGCCCTTTCAGCAGAGCGAATACGATCCGAGCAAGCTTGCGAGCCAGTATCACCAGCGCCTGAGTGG
>NZ_CAXAQH010000049.1:0-18076 GCF_963970905.1 Pseudomonas sp. EL_65y_Pfl2_R96
CATTGGAACCACCTGATCCCATCCCGAACTCAGCAGTGAAACGATGCATCGCCGATGGTAGTGTGGGGTTTCCCCATGTGAGAGTAGGTCATCGTCAAGATTAAATTCCGAAACCCCTATCTGCATATGCAGGTAGGGGTTTTGTTTTAGTAGAAGTCACCGATTTTGCTGGCACGTTACCGCTGTAACGGGCTGGTCACAGAATTTCTTGACGACCATAGAGCATTGGAACCACCTGATCCCATCCCGAACTCAGCAGTGAAACGATGCATCGCCGATGGTAGTGTGGGGTTTCCCCATGTGAGAGTAGGTCATCGTCAAGATTGAATTCCGAAACCCCTGTCTGCTTATGCAGACAGGGGTTTTGTCTTTCTGGGCTTATAGAAATTTAAGCCCGAAGCAGGTCAGATCCCAAGTCTGCGTGTCTCGCTACTCCGTCGAGCCAGTAACACCAGATATAGACCAACGCCCAGTAATCCGTCCTCTCTAGCACGCCGTTCGGCGGGTATCTGACGGGTTTCGTACAAATCCCTAAGTTTTCTCTCGTTCGTGCCGAAAGAGTGATGAGACATGCGTGCACCAAAGTAGAGCGGCTCCAGTATGCCGTCTGCGCTGTTACATGGAATGTTGCAACCCGGAACGCGTCCCCACTTTTGCATAAGAAGTCCCATGATATGAATCTCAAGTTCAGCCATAAAATTCTGCTGGCCGCTTCAGGCGTCGTGGTGCTGGCTTTTGCGTTGTTCACTTTGTACAACGACTATCTGCAGCGAAACACCATTCGGCAAAACCTCGAGTCCTCCGTTGAACAAGCCGGCGACCTGACCGCCAGCAGCGTACAAAACTGGATGAGCGGTCGCATACTGGTTCTGGAAAACCTCGCGCAGAACGTCGCTCATCAAGGCGCCAATGCCGATTTGCCGGGGCTGGTCGATCAACCCGCCCTCACCTCGAACTTCCAGTTCACCTACGTCGGGCAAGCCAATGGTGTGTTCACCCAGCGCCCTGACGCGAAGATGCCGGACGGCTACGATCCGCGTCAGCGCCCCTGGTACAAACAAGCCGTAGTCGCCGACAAAACCATGCTGACTCCGCCTTATATGGCCGCAGTCGGCGGGCTGGTGGTGACCATCGCCATGCCGGTGAAAAAGAATGGCGAACTGCTGGGCGTGGTCGGCGGTGACCTGAGCCTGGAAACCCTGGTGAAGATCATCAACTCGGTGGATTTCGGTGGCATCGGTCACGCGTTCCTCGTCAGCGCCGACGGTCAGGTGATCGTCAGCCCGGACAAGGATCAGGTGATGAAGAACCTGAAAGACATCTATCCGGGTTCCAGCGTCCGCATCGAAAAGGGCAACCAGGAAGTCGAATTGAACAAGCAGGATCGCATCCTCTCATTCACGCCAGTGAGCGGTTTGCCGGGTGCCGAGTGGTACGTCGGTCTGTCGATCGACAAGGCCAAGGCCTACGCGCCACTGAGCCAGTTCCGCACCTCGGCGCTGATCGCGATGTTCATCGCCGTGACCGCCATTGCGGTGCTGCTCAGCTTGCTGATCAACGTGCTGATGCGTCCGCTGACCACGATGGGCCGTGCGATGCAGGACATCGCTCAGGGCGAGGGTGACCTGACCCGTCGTCTGGTTGTAGAAAGCAAAGATGAGTTCGGCGAGTTGGGCGGTTCCTTTAACCAGTTCGTGGAGCGGATTCACGCGTCGATTTCCGAGGTGTCCTCGGCGACCCGCCAGGTTCATGACCTGTCGCAACGGGTGATGGCGTCGTCCAACGCCTCGATCATCGGTTCCGACGAACAAAGCGCCCGAACCAATAGCGTGGCCGCAGCGATCAACCAATTGGGCGCCGCCACTCAGGAAATCGCCCGCAACGCCGCCGATGCTTCGCAACATGCCAGCGGCGCGAGCGAGCAGGCCGATGACGGTCGTCAGGTGGTGGAGAAAACCATCCTGGCCATGACTGAGCTGTCGCAGAAAATCAGCCTGTCCTGCACGCAGATCGAAACCCTGAACGCGAGCACCGACAACATCGGTCACATTCTCGATGTGATCAAAGGCATCTCCCAGCAGACCAATTTGCTGGCGCTCAACGCGGCCATCGAAGCGGCCCGTGCCGGTGAGGCCGGTCGAGGTTTTGCGGTGGTGGCGGACGAGGTGCGTAACCTCGCTCATCGCACCCAGGAGTCGGCGGAAGAAATCCACAAGATGATCAGCTCGCTGCAGATCGGTTCACGCGAAGCGGTGACTACGATGAACGCCAGTCAGGTGTCCAGCGAGCAGAGTGTCGAAGTGGCGAACCAGGCCGGCCTGCGACTGGTCAGCGTGACCCAGCGCATCGGCGAAATCGACGGGATGAACCAGTCGGTGGCCGCGGCGACCGAGGAGCAGACTGCCGTGGTGGAAACCCTCAACGTCGACGTCAACCAGATCAACCTGCTGAACCAGCAGAGCGTAGCTAACCTCAATGAAACATTGAAGGATTGCGATGCGCTGTCTCAGCAGGCCAGTCGGTTGAAGCAGTTGGTTGACAGTTTCAAGATCTGATTGAGGTCAGCTCTACAGCGTTATCGTTCTTCGCGAGCAAGCCCGCTCTCACATTTGACCGCATTCCTTATGAAGGAACCCGATCAAAATGTGGGAGCGGGCTTGCTCGCGAAAGCGGTGTATCAATCACCGCCAAACTGAAGCCTTACACAAACAGCTTCAACACATTCCCCATCGCATCATCTGCAAACCCCTGAACGAAATCCTTGAACCCCGGCAGGGCCTCGGCGCCACCCTGAGCCGGTTCGGCGATGATGGTCCAGGTCGCCCGTGACTTGCCTGCGCCCAGGGATTCCACACTCATCGCCGCCCACAAATTGGCCACGCCCAGCGTGTTGTAGATGGTGGTCCAGGTCATGTTCAGCGCCTGGTCGTCCCGGGAGTTGAGCTGCTCGACCACCAGGTTGCCGTCCTTGAAGAATTTCTTGCGCAGCGATGACACACCTTCGCCCGTCATCTCGATGTGCGACAGCGCCGGAATGAATCGGTCGAAGCCGGCAAAGTTGCCGACCACCGTCCAGACTTGCGCTGCCTCGGTAGGTACTTCCACCGAAGACACGACGTGGCAGCCGTGAGGGTTTTTGATCAGGGTATCGGGTTGCAGAGTGTTCATGGTTTTTGCTCCGTGCTGGGTTAGGGTGAATCAGATGAAGTTGATTTCTTTGAGGTAGTCGCAGCCGCGGCGTAGCAGCGCCGGGGATTTTTCCGGGTAATGCGCGCCCATCTGCCGTACGCCGGCCTGGGCGTTGTCGTGGCCGATCATTGAGATGTCGCCGATGTCTTCCTCGAAGCCGTTGAGATAGAAACCCAGTACGCCAAACAGCGCGTTATCACTGTCGACCCGGCCCAGTTGTTGCTGCCAGTCGGCGACGCTGACCATGGAGAATTCCCGACCGGCCTCGCGAAAGGACGCCACGTAGGCGTCCCAGCTCAGAGGCTCGGGGTTGTGCAGGTTGAACACGGCTTTTTCGGCCTGGTAACGGCTGGCGTGGAAGGCGATGAAACGGGCGAGGAAGTCCACCGGCATCAGGTCGAAATTCAGCGCGAACTCCGGCACCTGACCGAGCTGGATCGAGCCCTTGAGCATCAGCATCAGACGATTTTTGTGGGGCTGGCAGACACCGGTGAGGCTGTTGAAACTGATGTTGCCAGGGCGATAAAGATTGACCCGCACCCCACGCTCCCGCGCCCGTTCGAGGATCCGCTCGCCGACCCATTTGGACAGGTTGTAGCCGTTTTTGATGTAGATCGGCGGCGTCTGCGCGGCAGGTAACTCCAGCACCCGACCATCGTCGGAAATCGTGCTGGACGCCGAGAGCGTCGAGACGAAGTTGAAGATCTTCTTGCTGCGCCCTTCACACAAACGCAGGCACTCGAAAATCGGCTCGACGTTATCCCGCGCCAACGACTCGTAATCGAGGACGTGATTGACGTTGGCGGCGTTGTGCACCAGCGCGCCGAACTCGCGATCCAGGTGTTGGTAAACGTCTTCGCCAAGTCCCAGTTGCGGGCGAGTGATGTCCGCCGCGTAAACCTGCACCCGGCTAAGGTCCAGATGCTCCAGACGGTTTTCCCGCAACGCCTGAGCGAAGCGTTGCGCTGCCGACTGCCCGCCGCCATCGCGCACCAGGCATGCCACTTCGCTGGCGCCCCAGGCCAGTAGAGCTTCGACGATATGAACACCGACAAAGCTGTTGGCGCCGGTGACGATCACCTTGTGCACATCGCCCATTCGGCTGACCGGTAACGGCTCTATGTCCAGTTCACGAAAGGCATCGGCCAGGGCTTTTTCACTCAGCACTTCCTCGGTTCCGGAGCCGCGCACCAGGGTCGCCAGCTTCGCAATCGTCGGCAGTTCGATGAAGCGGTTGATCGAGATACTGCGGCCAAACTCTTCGCGCAAACGCAGGAGCATGCGCGACAGCAGGATCGAGTGCCCGCCGAGGTTGAAGAAACTTTCGTCGGTGGAAATATCGCTGGCGGGCAGCTCCAGCAGCTCGGCCCAGATTTCCAGCAACAGCGCTTCGTCGGCGCTGGTGGGCAAGCGCCTCTGGCTGTTTTCGCTCACGCTGACGGGCAATTCCAGCAGCGCTTTGCGGTCGACCTTGCCGTTGCTGGCGAACGGCATGGTTGCCAGTTCGGTCCAGGCGGTCGGCTGCATGTAGTCCGGCAGACACTGCATCGCGTGGGCTTTCAATGCCTCGCGAGCAGCACCGGGTTGCTCTTCCTGAGGCTGCGCGAGAAAGGCCAGAATCCGTCGATGAGGGTCGATAACCACCGCCACCTGCCGGTATAGCTGACTGTCGCGCAGGCAGCGTTCGATCTCTTCCGGCTCGACCCGAAAGCCGCGAATCTTCACCTGATTGTCTCGCCGCCCGCACAGCTCGATACCGTCGCGGGTCCACTTGGCCATGTCACCGGAGCGGTAGGCTCGCAAGCTTTGGCCGTTCGGCAGGCTCAGGTTCAGATAGCGTTCGGCAGTCTGCTGCGGGTTGTTCAGGTAACCCATGCATACCCCTGGGCCGACGATGTACAACTCACCGACGGTTTGCTCGGCCACCGGTTGAAAGTCCTCATCGAGGATCAGCACCTGACTGTTGGCAATCGGTGCACCGAGGGTCCGGTTGCTGTCGCCGGTGCGCAGTTGCCGCGCGGTGATCAGCACCGTGGCTTCGGTCGGGCCGTAGAGGTTGTAGAGATTGCCTTGGCGGGTCAGTTGCTCGATCACGTAGGGTTCGCAAACATCACCACCGGTCATCACATGATCGAGGACCTGCAACTGATCCAGCGGCAGAATGCTCAACAGGGCCGGCGGCAAAAAGGCGTGACTGAGTTGCTGATGACGGATCAGCTCGACCAGTTGCAACGGGTCGCGACGTTGGTCCTCGTTGGGCACGATCAGCTCGGCGCCCTGGAGCAGCGTCGGGAAAATGTCGATCAGCGACGAGTCAAAACTCAGAGACGAAAACTGCAACGCCCGGCTCTGTTCGGTCAGCTGCACGTAGTCGGCGTACCACGCGGTGAAGTGTGCGAGGTTGGCCTGGCTGAGCAACACGCCTTTGGGATGACCCGTGGTGCCCGAGGTATAGAGCGCCATGCACGGTGCGTCGAGATCGGGTCGTTGGCGCATCAAGGGTTGATCGAGATTTACATCGCCGATGTCGATGCGGCTGATGTCCAGCCCAGGCATCGTCTCGCTGAGCGGGTGTTCTCCGTCATGCAGCAACAACACCGCGCCGGCGTTTTCCAGAATGTACTGCTGACGTTGCAGTGGATGGCTTGGCTCCAGCGGCAGGTACACCGCGCCGCTGCCCAGGATCGCCAGAATCCCCGCATACAACGCGCTGCATTTTGGCAGGCAGATCCCGACTACCAACGGTCCTTGATGTCGATCGAGCAACGGCTGCAAGCGCTGTTGGATGGCGCGGCTGTGGGCGTGCAGTTGCCGATAGCTCAGCGACGTACCGGCGATGTTCAGCGCTGGCCGCTCGGCGGACTGGATGAAGCGTTGTTCAAGCTGCTCGATCATCGGTATCTGGGCCAGTTGCAGCAACCGTGGTTCAGCCGTGGCGTTGAGCTGATGGACGTAGGCCAGACGCTCTAAAAACAGCAGGTTTTCCACCTGCTCGAAGTGCGCGGAAGCCATCGGTTCTGCCTGCAAGAAATACTCGGCATCCCGGGAGAAGCGGCTGACCAGCAGTGCCACGTGATCGATCAGATCGGCCACCGCTCGCAGGCGCAATGCCTGGCCGTTGCCGGACAGCTCTTCGGCGACTGGCACGCGACTTAGCTGCATCGAGTTGTACGTGCACAGCAAGTCCAATGCTGGCAGGCCTGAGGCGCCCGGCACGCCGACACCCAGCTGCAGCGTCAGGCGCGGTGCATCGCCGAAGTCCTGAAACGGCAGGCTCGCATCGTCGATCAGCAAATCAAACGTGCTTGGCGGCAGCTCCACCAGATTCGCCAGTCGCGCCAGTGAATGACCGTGTTGTTCGAGTTCCAGCGCCAGGTCGGTCAGAGCCTGGCTTTGCCCAATGAGCAAAATATCGAGACGTCTCATGATGTTCTCCTCGTTAAACCAGGTAGTCGCTCAAGGCGCTTTGCACGCACGGTGAATCGAGTAGCGAACTGCTGCGGAAAAACCGCACGATGTTGGCGACCAGCGGGTGATGGCGATTGATCGGGAAGGCCAGCCCCGACACTTCGCTCTTGAGTGCCCGACGCGCCGTGTCGCTGATCTGCAAGGCGTCGATCAAGCGGAAGTCGAAGGATTTCTGAATGTCATTGGTCAGGTAATGGCCGATGAATACCGGCAGGATGTGCGCGATGCACTGGCGATCGTCTTCGCTTGCGGTGTGCCAGTAGATGCGCACCAACCGCGCCCAGAACCCGGAGTGACGGCCCTCGTCGAGCAAGTGGTCGGCCATCAGGCCCTTGATCGATTGTTTGATCGTGTCGTCCTTGGCGAACGCCGCCACATCGCCGGTCACGGTGTTCTCGGCGATGGCCACGCAGATCAGCTCCACGGCGCTGCGCAGGTGCTCCGGTGCGAGCGCCACGGCTGCTGGAATGGCACGGCTCAGTTCGATTTCATCCGGCAGTCCGATCGGCTCGATGCCGGTCATGGCGACGGTCTGCTGCATGAAATCCATGGCCACCAGGGCGTGGTAATCCTCGTCCACTACCACGGTCATGGCGTCGTAGCGACAGGCGAATGGGAACGCCACGCTGAAGCGGTTTTTGGCGATGCTGCGGGCGGTCTTGTCGACGATCTCGGTTTCGAAAATCACCACGTCGTTGATGAACTTGTAGAGCGTCTGCACCAGGGCAAAGTCCCGTTGTTCCGGGCATTCACGCAGGAAGGTTTCGCTCAGCACCAGCGGCTGACGGCTCAACGGATAGATCAGTTTGTCGTCGTTCTCCAACATGCGCCGGGGACGGGTGCGAATGGTCGCGCGGCTCTCCCAGGCGTCGGCGAAGGATTGGTAGTCGGCGGCGTTCATGCGTTCACCTCCGCAACCGGTTCGCTCATGCTCAGGCGCAAGCCGTCCCACAGGGCGATGCGACTTTCCACGGCGGCGATGGCGCTGGCGTAGACGTCTTCTTCGCGCTGCGGATCGCCGTCGACCAGGCGGGCGAGGAGTTTCTCCGCCGCCGGGCCGTGGTCCTCGGAGTCGACTTCGATGTGCCGTTCCAGGTAGTAGCGGAAGGTCGGTGCCTGTTCGATACCGATGCCCCAGTCGTCGAGAATCCGCTGAAACATCTGCGGGATGACACTCTCGCGACCATGCAGAAACGCCGCCGCCACACTGTGTCCCGGTGCATGCATCGCGGTGTGCAAGGTGTGGCGCACGAACTGCGCGGCTGCCGGGTCGACGTCCACGCTTTGCAAGGCCACGTCGTAGCTCACGCCTTCTTTTTGCAGCGCCACGAAGCGTTCGACGGCGACCGTGCTTGCACCGACTTCGCGCATCGCATCCAGGTACAGCTCGAAATGACTGTAGTGACCTTGGGCGGGACGATCATCGGACTCTTCACCGAGCACGATCTCGTTGATCAGCCGCGCCGCCTGCGGATCTTGCGGCGGCAGCCAGGGTAGCTGAACGCAGGTCAATTCCTGTTGCAGGCGCTTGGTCAGCGACATGAAATCCCACACCGCAAACACATGGGTTTCCATGAAGCGTTGAAGGACCGATAACGAATGTATTTCAGAGAAGATCGGGTGCGCACTAAGTTCTGCTTTCTTCTGATTAAGACGGTCTTTAGTTGGTTTCATGAGCGAGCCTATAAGTGATCTGGAATGCCATTGAGGGTGGTGTTGATCAATAAGTGATGGTGGCTTGAAGTTTTCTATTGGCGAACGGGGGCCTCAATTGAATTGATGTTTTTAGGCGTGCGTAATTGCTAAAAAGTGCCTGGCTCACAGTGTTTATGGGCGGCGGAGAAAAACTAATACACGGGCAAAGTTGCCGGCAAGTAATTTTTTTATTAATTTAAAGTTTAACTTTTTTGAATGCGACAAATTTCAATAAGACTTTTATATAAAGTTTTATTTGGGTGTAGTTGCTCCTTTCGGCTTATATAAGCCAAAATTTAAATAAAGAGTGAATGCCTCACTCAAAGCAACTGTCTACTTGGATCGTTAATGTGATCTGAGGGGGGTGGAAGTTGGCTGGGAGTGACGCCGGTTCTTCCTTTCCCGTGGCAAGACTCCTTCCGTAGGTTCTTGTTGCGGGGGACTGCTCCGCGGGTGCGGCGCGTCGCCCGTCATTATTCGTTGGCAGCACAAGAGTGAGCGTAATTCACTGCGGTCGCTATCACTGACGCATGATCCGATCGGTGCAATTATCGGGCTTGAGGGTGACAGGGGCTTTGGGGGAGGGCAGGAAGTCGCTGCACAACGGTCTGGTGTGAGCGAAAGGAGGTTTTGTAAGCAGATTTGTTCGTCGAGCAACTCAGGTGCGGATCAGCCCGATATCGCGGCAAACGAAAGCGAGCCGTTCAATGGGCTCGCTCGGGGCTGTCGCTGCGGTTTTACTTTGAGGTTTTCCGGCGTTGCGCCTCAGGGCTTTCGAGGTAGCGCGTGATGACTTCGACGCCCCGGTTGAGGTGGTGTTCGAGCAGCGTCACCGAGTGCTCGACGTCCCCCTCTTCGGCGGCTCGCAATAGCGCGCGGTGATCTTCCTGGGACAGTTTGCCCAAGCCCATGGCTTCCAGGTTGAAGCGCAGGAAGCGCTCTTCTTCGTTCAGCCCGTCTTCGACCAGTCTCAGCAGTCGACGGTTGGGGGCCTTGTTGTAAAGCGCCATGTGAAACAGGCGATTGAGCCGGCCTATCTCGGTGTAATCGTGTTCCGTCTCCAGCTCGTCGATATAGCGGGCTGCCTGTTCGAAATCGGCGGCGTCGAGCAGGGGGATCGACCGACGCAGGGCTTCGGACTCCAGCAGGATTCGCAGCTCATAGGTTTCTGCCGCATCGCCCTGAACCAGCGGTGCGACCACCGCGCCTTTATGGGCGACCACGTTGAGCAGCGATTGCGCTTCGAGCTGGCGCAACGCTTCGCGCACTGGCATGCGGCTGACGCCGAACAGGTCGGCGAGGTCTTGCTGACGCAGGGCGGTGCCGCAGGGAATGCGGCCGTCGAGAATGGCTGCGCGCAGGGTTTCTTCGATCACCGAGCGTGCCAGATGAGCGGGAATCGGCCCGTTGACCTTGATGCTGCTGAGAGGGTTGGGCTTCTGTGTCACAACAAACGCACCCTGTTTGGCTGAAGATACTTGGATCCAAATGGACACTAGAGACTGCTTGAGGGGTTGTCAAACAGTCAAAAGATCGCAGCCTTCAGCAGCGCCTGCAAAGCTGCGATCTTTTTATTGCACCCGCAATGCAAAGTTTAGCGTGCCCGCAGTGATCTCACCGTGCCATTGTCTTTTAGTTGGCTACCCTTCACCATCAAGCGGATTTCCATCTGCCTGATCTGGATGCCTCGCATTGGCGGTACGTTTCGCGATCCCTCGGACTTTGCGCTGGCTATGCTGCGCACTGCTGCTGGCCGGCGTCATGCTGGGCGGGCTGCATGCCGACTGGGATTTTTCGCTGATCAGCCGTCGTGCGCAGGCATTGTACGGGCCTTTGGGTGAAGGGCAGCAGCGCATCGATGCCTGGCAGCAGTTGCTGGCCACGCAGAAGCAGATCGGCGAGCTGGAACAGCTCAACGTGGTCAACCGATTCGTCAACAAGCAGATGCGTTACGAAGAAGACATCGACTTGTGGCACGAGGTCGATTATTGGGAAACCCCGATCGAAGCCTTGTGGAAAGGCGCCGGCGATTGTGAAGACTACGCTATCGCCAAGTATTTCAGCCTGCGCCATCTCGGTGTCTCCAGTGACAAGCTGCGCATTACCTACGTCAAGGCTTTGCGCCTGAACCGCGCGCACATGGTCCTGACCTACTACTCAAACCCCGAGGCCATGCCTTTGGTACTCGACAGCCTGATCGATGCGATCAAGCCCGCCAGCCAGCGAACCGATTTGCTGCCGGTCTACTCTTTCAATGCCGAAGGGTTGTGGTTACCGGGTACCAAGGGCAACAAAAAGGTCGGTGACACCAAACGCCTGTCCCGCTGGCAGGATGTGTTGAAGAAAATGCAGGCCGAAGGATTCCCGGTCGAGACGACTAACTAGGAGCACGCGCTCAGATGTCTTTGTTCAAACAGCTGTTGATCGCTATCTGTCTGTTCCTGGTGGTCGCCTTCACCGGCAGCTTCATGGTCAGTCTGGAAAGCTCGCGCACCCAGTACGTCAACCAGTTGCGCTCCCACGCCCAGGACGCCGCGACGGCGTTGGCGCTGTCTCTGACGCCGAACATCGACGACCCGGCGATGGTCGAGTTGCTGGTCAGTTCGATCTTCGACAGCGGTTATTACGCGAGCATCCGTGTGGTCGACCTGGCCAACGACAAGACCATTGTCGAGCGCAGCGGCATTCCGGCGGTCACCAACGTACCGGACTGGTTCGTCAAACTGATCGGCCTGGAACCGGCCGGTGGCGACGCCCTTGTCAGCCGTGGCTGGGAGCAGGCCGCGCGAGTCGAGGTGGTCAGCCATCCGATGTTCGCGTTGGCCAAACTGTGGCAAAGCGCGTTGGGCAGCCTTGGCTGGCTGTTGATCTGCGGCGCGGTGAGTGCGGTGCTGGGCGCGTTGTTGCTGCGCCGGCAATTGAAACCGCTGGATTACATGGTCAAGCAGTCCCACGCCATTGCTCGCCGGGAATTCCTCAGCCTGCCGGAACTGCCGCGTACCCCGGAACTGCGCCGGGTGGTGCAGGCCATGAACCAGATGGTCGAAAAGCTTAAGGCGCTGTTTCAGGAACAGGCCGAACGCAGCGAAAAGCTGCGGGCCGAATCCTATCAGGACAACCTGACCGGTCTGGCCAACCGGCGCTATTTCGAAATGCAATTGAACGCACGAGTGAGCAACCCGGAGCAGGCCAGCTCCGGTTATCTGTTGCTGTTGCGGGTGAAGGATCTGGCCGGGTTGAACCAGCGGCTGGGTGGTCAGCGTACCGATGAATTGCTCAAGGCTGTGGGCGAGCAATTGTCCCGCGAGTGCGCCAAGTACCCGGAAACCCAAAACCTCGTGACGCGGATTCGTGGCGGTGAATTCGCCGTGCTGGCGCCGGGGCTGGTGCGCGAAGAAGCGCTGCAACTGGCGAGTAACCTCGACAGTGCCTTGGCGAGCTTGCATGCGACGGGTGCCACGGACGTGGCTTCGGTGGCCTCGATCGGGCTGGCGCCGTTTGCCCATGGCGACTCGCCGCAAGCGGTGATCGGTCTGGCGGATCAGGCGCTGGCCCAGGCGGAAAGTCAGGGCGAGCCGAGCTGGGCGTGTCTCGATCAGGGCGTGCCGGCCCGGGTTGGTGACGATCACCATGCCTGGCATACCTTGCTGGATGAGGCGTTGGATCAGCAGCGTTTCGAGCTGTACTTCCAGCCGGTGGTGGCCAGTCAGGACACGCAGTGCGTGCTGCATTACAAAGTGCTGTCGCGCCTGCTCGACGAGCAGGGCCAGACCATTCCTGCCGGGCGTTTCCTGCCGTGGCTCGAGCGTTTCGGCTGGACCGCGCGGCTGGACCGTTTGATGCTGGAACGGGTGCTTGAGCAGATGGCCGACCATCAAGAGTCGCTGGCGCTGAACCTGTCTTCGGCGACACTGGCGGATCCGCAGGCGCTGAACACAGTGTTCGACATCCTGCGTCAGCATTCGAGTTTCGGGGAGCGCCTGACCCTGGAAATCGGCGAAGAACAACTGCCCGAGCAGGCGGTGCTGGAACAACTGACGCGGCGTTTGCGCGAGCTTGGGTTCTCGCTGAGTCTGCAGCGTTTTGGTGGGCGCTTCAGCATGATCGGCAACCTGGCGCGGCTGGGGTTGGCGTATCTGAAGATCGACGGCAGTTACATCCGGGCGATTGATCAGGAGAGCGACAAGCGTCTGTTCATCGAGGCGATTCAGCGGGCGGCGCACAGCATTGATTTGCCGTTGATTGCCGAGCGGGTCGAGACCGCAGGGGAGTTGTCGGTGATTCGTGAGATGGGGTTGTATGGGGTTCAGGGGCAACTCTTTGGTGAGCCGAAGCCTTGGCGGTGAGGCTGATGCCGTCATCGCGGGCAAGCCCGCTCCCACAGGATTTGTGTGGTACCACAATCCTGCGTTCACCTCTGCCCCCTGTGGGAGCGGGCTTGCCCGCGATGGCGCCCGTGCGGACACCGATTATTCTGGTAGCAAGATCCTAGGAGATTTCCTTCAAGTTGTAGCGGTTTTGGTGAACTTGTTCCGGCCGAAACTCAGGTCTAGTCTGGCTTTGTCACTGAATAATCGGTGACACGGACGTGCAAGTCCGACCAAACTGTTTAGGTAGCGTGCTGCCATTCCCCTCAATGAGCATTTCGATGTTCACTGCTTTATGGCGGCTGCGCGCAGGAGATCCTCGGATCTGCTGGGTGTCCTAAACAGTCCCGGTCTTGCACACCTGCGCACGGCCGCCACCCTATTCGCGTGCAAGCGAACGGTGACGGCTCCAACTTACTGTCTAGGGTATTTCTTATGTTCAAAATCGCTGCCGACCTGGCGGATGATGTGGAAGGCTTACGGCGCTCAGTAGCCCTGGCGCTTACCCGAATGGCCGATGGCGTGCAATTGTTGGTGGAGCGGGCGCTGGATCACCTTGAATCGCCGGAAATGATGCAGGCTCGGGCCAAGGTTTAGCAGGTTAGAGCGGTGGTGAGTTGAAGATCGCCTTCGCGGGCAAGCCTCGCTCCTACAGAGTTGCGTTCGTTCACGCGATTGCGGCACGACACAAATCCTGTAGGAGCGAGGCTTGCCCGCGAAGGCGTCAGCACAAACAACAATGAAGGCGGGGCGTTAGATCAACCCCGTCTCATCATCATCGATCAACTGGCTCAACCCGCCCAGCGCCTCGCGGGCCTGGGTTCGGTCCATGAGTTTGGCTTGTGCGGCCGGCGGCAGGTCGGTGACGCGGATCACGCCTTTTTGGGTCAGCACCTGGATCAAGTCGTCGAGTACCCGGATCATTTCCAGGTCGCTCTGCTTGAGCTGTTTGAGGCTGGTCTCCACCACTTCGTTGGCATACCAGGCCTGGATTTCATGGTGGTCGGCCGGCAGCGTTTCCGTGGCCTCGGCGTAGGCCGTGGCTTCCACGCGCACTAACTGGCCTTGCGCATCGCGTTGCACGTAAAACATTGAGCATCCCTCGGAAATGGACCAGCGTCATGCTGTCAGCAGCATAGGCCAACGCAGGCGAGTATGCGGTGTGACGACGAAATCGTCACCCGTGAGGTGTGCGCATACATGACGGCCGCCCGGTTTGGGCGGCCGTCAGCCTGCTGATCAGCTGTTGTTGTGATCGATCTTGATGGTCGGGTCACTGCCGGCGATCAACGAGTTGATGCTGGCGCTGGACCAATTGTTACCTTCCAGCTTGATCGTCACGTCCGGGGTGGCCGCTGCTGCGTCGGCGCCGTTGAACTTGCCGGCGGAGCTGACCTGCAAGGACGACACGCCATCCACGGTGGTGATCTTCAGGAAGTTGTCGATGGTGCTGCCGCTTTCACCCTGCAACAGATCGCGCAGGTCGATGCGGTCGCCTTCGCTGGCCTTGAAGTCCTTGATCACGTCGCTGCCGGTGTCGCCAGCCTTCCAGATGAAGGTGTCGGCACCCGAACCACCAATCAGGATGTCGTTGCCTTGACCGCCGATCAACGAGTCATTGCCGCTGCCGCCGAGCAGGATGTCATTGCCCTTGCCGGCGTCGAGGAGGTCGTTGCCGCCCTGGCCGAAGAGAATGTCGTTGCCTGCGCCGCCCAGCAGCGTGTCGTTACCGTCGTGGGCGCCAGACACGTCGAACGCGGTGTAGTGCTCGGTGATGTACTGGTGCACGTTGCTGGTCGTGACTTTGCTGACGTCGACGCCGGTCTGCTGGGCCACGAACGCCTGCATGGCCTGATAACCCTCGCCGGCGATGCCATTGAAGCTCACCAGATCGCCGAACAGAAGATCGTTGCCGTCACCGCCGCTGACCGTGTCGGCACCCGGCATTGTCGCTTCGGTATGGCCGATGACTGAGTTGGTCAGGTCTTTCGGGTCGATGTTGGTTTGTGGCGTTTGATTCGAGTCGTAGGGCTTGAGGTCGGTGAGGGTGACGTCTGTGTTCAGGCCGATCGCTTCCACCGTCGACACGTTGCTTAGCAATGCGAAGCCGCTGGTGGAGTTGTCGATGGCGGTGGAATCGGTGCTGCTGCCGGTGCCATCGCGATAGGACAGTTCGTACGTGCCGTTACCCTCGGCATGAAGGGTGCCCAGTTCAGAACTGCTCCAGCGCCCAGAGTTTTTCAGAGTCTGCAGCGTGACGTTGCCGGCGCTGTCGATGGTCAGGTAGTGAGTGCTGTCCAGATAGCTGGAATAGGTCTGCCCCAACTTGTAATTGGTGGTGGTGATGACGTCATCGAGCTTCACGTTGCCGTACAAGGTCGGGTTGGTCTGCTCACCGCTCTGGTAGTAGGTCGGCTTGCCGTCAGTGATGAAGTACGTGAGGTTCTTCGCACCGGTATTGGCAGTGGCGTCGGCACTCTGGAACCAGTTGGCCGTGGTTTTGAACACGTCCTCGTAGTTGGTGCCACCACCGGACGACATCGAGTCCAGTACTGACTTGAGCAGGGTCAGTGCGTTCGGGTCATTCAGGTTCACCGACACCGACTTGTTGACCTGGGTATCGAAGTCCACCAGGAAAATCTTCACGGTCCCGGAGTTGCTGCCCAGGCTTTGCTTGAGGGTGTTGAACACCGCCGTCAGCGAATCCTTGGCCGCGCTGATCGAAGAGGCGCTCATGCTGCCCGAGCTGTCGACCATGAACGCGATATTGTAGTTAGTGCCCGGCACCACGGTCAGCCCGCCGATGTCGGCGACCATGATGTCGTTACCATCGGTGCCGGTGATGGTGTCGTCGGCCGCAGTGGCGGTGATGGCGTTGTAAACCGCCGGGTACACCGTGACCGGGATCTGCGCGGTGCTCGGTGCCGAACCGCCATGGGCTTCGGTGGACGTCGAGGTGACGGTCAGGGTGAATTGGCCGTTGTAGTATGACGGCGGTGTGACGGTCAGGGTGCCGAGGTTCCAGCCGGTGACGTTGGCTTCGCCGTTGGTCGCGCTGGCGGTGAAGGTGTGACCTGCGCCATCGGTGAGCACCGAGCCCGCCGGGATGCCGCTGATTTTCACACTCAGGCTTTCGGAGCCGTCAGTGTCGGTCAGTGCTGTCTTGATCGCGGACAAGTGAACGCTGGTGCCTTCGGCGCCTTCGTTGAGTTTGTAGCCGTCGTAGTAGCCTTCGCCATTGGTGCCGTGCAGGTCGGAAACGGTCACGCCGGAAGCGGCCAGATCCGCCACGCCGGTGTACAGCGGCACGCCGGCGCTGCTCAGGTCGACTGCGGCACCGCCGTTGATCGACAGGTTGACGTCATAGTTACCCGGGCCATGCTGGTTGTGGTGGTAGATGTCCAGGGTGTAGTAGCCGCTGGTGGTCGGGGTGAACGAACCGTTCAGCTTGCCGCCTGCGCCCCACGTGGTCGCGGCCACGTTCTGGCCACCGATGGTCACCAACAGACTGTCGTCACCGGTACCGCTGAAGGTGTACGTCTTGCCGGCTTCGAGGTAGATCAGGCCGGACGTTTTCGAGGCCGTGCCGACGGCGACGCCGTCGGACTGCACGTTGGTCACGGTGGCGCTGCTGTTCGGGGTACCCGCGCCGTCGATGACCGATTTCAGCGTGCCAGAAGCCGCGCCGCTGCCATCGGTGCCGAGGCCCGACAGACCGGTCCAGACTTCCTTGATCAGGCCGGTGGACTTGACGCTGTTGTCCGCGACGCTCAGGGATGGCGCGTCGGCAACCGGTGTGATGTCGATTTTCACCGTGCCGGTGTTGCCCAGCAGCTGACCGTCGGTTGGCTGGAACTTGATTTGCGCGTAGTCCGCCTGGTTATTGCCCACACCGGTGCCGCCGTAGCCGTCAACGCCTGATTCGTTGGCATCTGGCGTGAAGCGCAGTTTGCCGGCGTCGATGTCGGCTTTAGTGAAGGTCTGGTTGGTCGCCACGTCTTTCCAGGTCGAACCGTCCAGGTACTGCAACTTGCCTTCGCCCGGCAACTGAGTGATTTTCACCCCCAGGTTGGCGGCCGAACTGTCGACATCGCTGACGCCGAAGGTCGACCAGCCGAGGATGAGCGGGGTGTCTTCGGTGCCGGTGACGTTAACCGGTGCGGCGGTCGGCGCGTCGTTCACGGCCACCACGTTGACGGTGGTGGTCGCGGTGTTGGAGTAGTTGCTGCCATCGGTCACCGTCACGGTGATGATCCGCGGCACGGTGCTCGGATCTTCGCTGCTGTTGGTGAAGCTGATGTTTTTGATCTGCTGCATGTAGTCGGCCAGCGTCGCGTTGCCCGACAGGGTCAGGGTGACAGTGCCGTCCTGGCTGTTGGCGTTGATGCTGATGCCGTTGACGCTGTTGCCCAGGTTCAGCGCATCGCCCGGCTGACGGTTGGTCAGCACGATGGTGGCGCCGGTCAGCATCGTGCTGTCCGGGTCGGTGATCTTCAGGTCGGTGTCGCCGATCGATACGCCCTGGCCGGCGGTGCCTTCGGTGAAGGTCACGTTGTAGTTGGCCCCGGTGGCACCGCTGGAGTTGTTGGCGTCCAGGTCGAGAACCGGCGCGGCATCGTTGTCGGTGATCGAGGTGCTGACGCTGCCGCTGGAAGCGCTGACCGCGAGGTTTTCGAAGTTACCGCCGGTGGCCGAGTCGATCTTGATCACGAAGTTCTCGGTGCCTTCGGTGAGCTTGTCGTCCAGCGTTGCGACGTTGAAGCTCGCGCTGCTGGCGCCAGCCGGGATTTTCACGGTGTACACGCCGGTGAAGTCCGAACCGTCGGCGGCGGTGCCGCTGTAGACGATTTTCAGGGTCACTTCGGTCTGTGCCGGGTGGGTCAGGCTGACGGTGTAGCTGGCGGTCTGGCCTTCGGTCACCGAGGTGCTGCCGCTGATGCTGACTTCGGTTTTGTCGATGGTGTCGGTGACAGTCGTGACCGCAGCGGTGTTGCTGGTGACCAGGTTCTCGAAGTTGCCACCGGTGGCGGTGGAGATGGTCGCCTGAACCGTGCCGGCGTCTTTGTAAACATCATCGGATGGTGCCGGGACGGTCACGGTGCCGGTGGTTTTACCGGCGTCGATGGTGATCACGGAGCCGTTGCTCAACGTCACGGTCACCGGAGTGCCGGCGGCGTTGGTCAGGGTCGCGGTGTAGGTGATCTGGCCACCTTCGGCGACCGAGTTGGTCGCGCTCAGGCTGAGGGTGGTGGTGTCGACGGTGTCGGTCACGGTGGTGCTGACCGGCGTTTTGTCCGCCACCAGGTTCTCGTAGTTGCCGCCGCTGACGCTGGTGATCGAGTTGGTCAGCGGAGTAT
>NZ_CAXAQH010000050.1:0-17148 GCF_963970905.1 Pseudomonas sp. EL_65y_Pfl2_R96
AAAAAGGAAGGAAAGTATTAATATCGCGCATAAGAACGCCGGTTTGTTAGATGTGTTTGCTCGCACGAACATCATCAATCAAATCGGCGTTCTTGTTTCTGTGTTTCCCGGGATTCCGTGAAGAACCTAAAAAAAGCCCCTGGCCGATTTGTTTCGCCACGCGAGCCGTCTATTTCGAGAACTTTCGTGCCCCGGCCACGCAAAGAATCACCGCCACGGTCACCCCCAGCATGGCAACGCTGACCTGCTCATGCAGCAACGTGGCCGCCAGTGCCAGGCCAAAAAACGGCTGCAGCAACTGAAGCTGGCCGACGGCGGCAATCCCGCCCTGGGCCAGCCCGCGGTACCAGAACACAAAGCCGATCAACATGCTGAACAGCGAGACGTAAGCCAGGCTGAACCACGCGGGTGGGGTGATTCCCGAGAGCGAAGGCGGGGCCAGGAGCCAGGTCAGCGGGACCATGACGGGCAACGACAGCACCAAGGCCCAGGAAATCACCTGCCAGCCTCCCAGTGTTTTTGAAAGCTTCGCACCTTCGGCATAGCCCAGCCCGCAGGCGAGGATGGCCAGCAACATGAGAATGTCCCCCGCTGGAGAAGCGGTCAGGCCCTGGGAGACGGCAAACCCCACCACCAGCAGGCTTCCCAGCACCGAGAAGAGCCAGAACACCGGCCGGGGACGCTCGCCACCGCGCCAGACGCCGAATGCTGCGGTGGCGAGTGGCAACAGGCCAACGAAGACGATGGAGTGCGCAGACGTCACATATTGCAGCGCCAGTGCCGTCAGCAGCGGAAAGCCGAATACAACGCCCTGGGCCACGATTGCCAGGGACGCAAGCTGGCGCTTGGCAGGCCGTTTTTCGTTGAAGAGCAGCAGCATGCACAGCGCCAGAATGGCAGCGATACTGGCCCGGGCAACCGTCAGAAAGACCGGGTCGAATTCCAGAACGGCCAGCCGTGTCGCAGGCAGCGAGCCGCTGAAGATGAGCACGCCGATGAAGCCGTTGAGCCATCCGCTCGCAGTCTTTTCCGTGGTGTGGTGTTGCAGGTTCGATGCGCGTTCCATTGAGAGTCCCCTTTATGCAACTTGCATGGGAGGCATCGTATGGACGAAACTCGATACAATCAAAATATTGTCATGGATACACCTGCACATGCCTCGTTCACGCTACAAATCACTGGTGGATGCGTTTGCGGCGGATATCCGTTCAGGACGCCTGTTGCCGGGCACGCGCTTGCCGACGCACCGCCAGTTGGCGACAACGCACGGGCTGGCCCTGGTGACTGCCACCCGTGTCTATGCGGAGCTCGAAGCCATGGGCCTGGTCAGCGGGGAGATGGGGCGAGGAACATTCGTCAGGGAAACGTCGTGGTCGCCAGACCAGGGTATCGACCAGCATGTCGTTGCCGCTGGCATGACAGACCTGAACTTCAATTACCCGGCGCTTCCCGGGCAGTCAGAACTGTTGCGCAATGCCCTGCGCCAGCTCGCATCGGCCGGTGATCTGGAATCACTGCTGCGCTACCAGCCACACGCCGGGCGCCAGCATGAACGCGCTTGTGTGGCGCGCCATCTGCGCGTTCGCGGCCTGACGGTTGAGGCCGAGCAAGTGCTGATCGTCAACGGTGCCCAACAGGGGCTGGCCGTGACGATGATGGCGCTGTTGCAACCCGGTGACGTGATTGCCGCGGACGCGTTGACCTATTCAGGGTTCAAGGTGTTGGCCGAAGCACTGCACCTTGAAATCGTGCCCATTCCCGTGCTCGATCACGGGCCTGATCTGGAGGCGCTGGAAAGCCTGTGCCGGCATCGACGCGTGCGGGCCGTGTACACGATGCCGACCCTGCACAATCCGCTGGGATGGGTGATGAGTGCCGATCAACGGGAACACCTGGTGACGATTGCGCGTCGGCATGAGTTGCTGATCATTGAAGACGCCGCTTACGCTTTCCTCGCGGAGAATCCCCCCGCACCGCTGGCGGTACTCGCCCCCGAGAGGACGGTTTACGTGTCAGGGCTCTCCAAGAGTGTGGCCACCGGACTGCGCGTAGGCTTCGTCGTCGCCCCCAGCGAGAAAGTGCCCGCGCTGGAGCGCACCATCAGAGCGACTACCTGGAATACTCCGGGCGTGATGACGGCCATCGCCACCGCATGGCTCGACGACGGCACCGTCATGCAACTGGAAGCGGAAAAACGCCGGGACGCACAGGCCAGGCAAACCGTGGCCGGCGAGGTACTGGCGGGGCTGCGGTGCATTCGCCATCCCTCGTCGTATTTTCTTTGGCTGCCCTTGTCGGAAGACGCACGGGCCGACCAGATCGCCACGGCGTTGCGGCGGGAAAACGTATCGGTTTCCACCGCCGAACCGTTTGCCACTTCGGCCAACGTCCCGCATGCGTTTCGTCTGGCGCTGGGCTCGGTGGAGATGGGCGCACTGCGCGAGGCGCTGGAAAAAGTGAAGTGGATGGTTGGGGCTTATTCGTAATAAGCCGAACGCAGGCTTCGCCAGCTGCTACAGAGTGTCTGTCGTGGCTGTGCAGATTTGACTCAAGTGCCGCTCTGAACCTGCTCAACGATCAGTTGGGCCAATACCCGTACTGGTTCGATAAAACTTTGCCGAGCCCGATGGACGAGGCCGATATCACGATGGAAGGTGTGTTGCCCCAGATCCAACGCGCGCACCCCGGCGGGCCAGTCCTGATGGGTCGCCGTCTGCGGCACCAGCGCTACACCGACGCCATTTTCGACCAGCTTGATAATGGCCTCCAGTTCATCCAGCTCGCACACTTCACGCAAGGTGAAATGCATCTGCCGCAAGAAACGATCGACCTGCCTGCCGCCGAATGATGATCGGTCATAGCGAATGAAGGGTTGGCTGGAAAGCAGTGCTGACCAGTCTTCTCCGGGCACGTCGCGCGGAACGATCAGCCGGTAGGGCTCAAGGGCCAGAGTCGTCCAGCGCAGATCGCTTTGCAGCGAGAAGGGCGGGCGAATGATCACCGCCATGTCGATCTCGCCGGCATCCACCAGGTTGACCAACTCCATCGACAGACCCGGGATCACACGGGTTCGACATTGCGGACATTGTTGGTGAAATTTGGCGAGCGCATCTGGTAAGTACGAGCGCTGCACGGAAGCGATGGCGCCGATGTTCACCAGAACGCTGGCTGGCAGCCCAACCGTGGTGGACCCCAGATTGTCATAAAGGCGAAGCAGCTCCTGCGCCTGCAGAAGTATCTGATGCCCCATCCTGTTCAAGTGAGCCGAGCGGCCTTTGCGGTCGAAAATCTGGAAACCCAGCTCGGCCTCCAGACGTTGCATCTGGGCGCTCACCGCAGCTTGGGTCAGCCCGATCCTGTTGCCGGCAGCGGCAAAGGTGCCTTCCCGCGCAACGGCGATGAGTGTTTTCAGTTCTTTGATCATTCACAAATATTAATTGTGTTTCTAAGAAATATATATTGATTTTTTTGCTTGGTCTGCGGCTCTACGATTGGCTCCGTAATCAAAAACAAAACCGATAAAACACCTTGATTGGAGTTCCGATGAGCCTTTCTCCTTTTCACCTGGCGATCCCTGTTTATGACCTCGCGGCGGCACGCACCTTTTACGGTGAAGTGTTCGGGCTGCAAGAGGGGCGCTCCAGCACGCAATGGGTCGACTTTGATTTCTACGGTCACCAACTGGTTATCCATGAACACCCCAAAACCGCTTCTCAGGAGAGCGTCCATAGCAATCCGGTAGACGGGCACGACGTCCCCGTTCCGCACTTCGGCATCATCCTGGAGTGGCAGCAGTGGGAAGCCCTGGCCGAGCGCCTGAAGTCCTTCGGCACCGAGTTTGTGATTGAACCCTACATTCGATTCAAGGGGCAGGTCGGCGAACAAGCCACCATGTTCCTGTTCGACCCGTGCGGTAACGCACTTGAGTTCAAGGCGTTCAAGGATATGAGCCAGCTCTTCGCCAAGTAATAAAAGTAACGGCACAACGTTGTTGTGCCATTCGATTTCAAATGAGCTGGAAGCTCATGACTCTAGCAACTGCCCTGTAACGCAGTCCTTTCATTCCAACAAAAAGGCTAGACATGAAACGTATCCCTTTGGTTTGGCAAATAGTTGCCGGGCTGTTGCTTGGCGTGCTCGTCGGTTGGTACTTCAATACACACCCGCAATATCAAGGCTGGATCAGTTCTGAAATCCTCAAACCCCTTGGCGATATCTTCATCAAGATGATGAAGATGGTCGTTGTTCCCATTGTGTTCTGTTGCATGATCCTGGGGATTGCCGGCGGCGGTGATAACAAGTCTTTTGGGCGCATGGGCGTCAAGTCGCTGGGGTATTTCTTCGCGATTACTGGCCTGGCCATCGTGATGGGACTGTGTTTCGCCAATATGTTCGAGCCCGGCACGGGCACTGATATTTCGGGCATTTCCCACAGCACCGCTTCGGTCAACATGGAGCCTTCGAAGGGCGCACTCGTCATCCTGCAGAACATCGTTCCCGATAACGTTTTTGTCGCGATGTCGGAAGCGAAGTTGCTCTCGGTACTGTTCTTCGCCGTGCTGTTTGGCCTGGCATTGAACTCGCTCCCCAAAGAAAAAAGCGCACCAGTGGTGGCGGTGGTTCAAGGCATCTCTGATGCCATGTTCAAGGTCGTCAGTATTGTCATGGCTTATGCGCCGATCGGGGTATTTGGCATGATCGGCGCTACCGTGGCGACATTCGGTTTTGCCTCTCTATTGCCTTTGCTCAAGTTGATCGGTGTGGTTTACCTGGCACTGATTGTCTTTGCGCTGGTGGTGCTGGGCGGTATTTGCTACCTGATTGGCGAGAATATTTTCAAACTGATCAAGTACTTCCGTAATGAGCTGATTCTGGCGTTCTCCAGCGCCGCCTCGGCGTCGGTCATGCCGCAGCTGATGAGCAAGCTGGAACACTATGGCGTGCCGCGTCGGATCGTCAGTTTCGTGGTGCCGGTGGGGTATGCGTTCAATCTGGATGGCGCGTCGATCTTCCTCGGCGTGGCGACGATTTTTGTCGCGCAACTCTATGGGATCGACCTGTCGCTGTCCCAGCAGATACTGCTGGTGGTGACGATGGTGCTGACGTCCAAAGGGGCTGCCGGCGTCCCCGGATTCGCCATCATCATCCTGTCCGCCACCCTGGCATCGGCCGGTCTTCCATTGGAAGGGGTCGCACTGATTGCCGGCATCTTCCGGATTATCGACAGCGGCACCACCACCCTGAACGTGCTGGGCAATGCGATTGCACCCCTGGTCATCGCCAAGTGGGAAAAGGTCAGCATTGAGTCTTCGGGCGTTGCCCGAGTGGTGCAGAAAACCTGATCACCATCCTCCAGTAAAACGCAATTCCCTGTGGGAGCGGGCTTGCCCGCGAAGGCGGTGTGCCAAGCGACATCAATGCCGACTGACCCTCCCTCTTCGCGGGCAAGCCCGCTCCCACAGGTTCCACACCCGTTACTTATCAGGAGTCATGCAATGAGCAGTCTTACTTACGTTCAGGAATACAACGCGATTGTCGACGTACTTAACCAGTACAACGAAGGTGGTGCGAAGGCCGACAGCGCGTTGATGAAGCCCGCCTTCAACGAGCAGGCCACGATGTTTGGTGTCGATGGCGACAAGCTCGTCGGCGGCGCGATCCAGAATCTCTACGACGTCATCGACAACGTGTTCCGTCCGTCCCCGGAAGCCAAAGCCGCCATCGTACGCATCGACATCGTCAGCACGGCGGCCAGTGCGCGGGTCGATACCGACAACGTTTCGGGGTTGCGCTTCACCGACTTCTTCAACTTGTTGAAGGTAGAAGGCAAGTGGACCATCGTCAGCAAGATTTACCATACCCATCCGAGTGTCTGATCCCTCGGGTGGGTGACGCTACCGTTTGAAAAAACCAGGAGAGTCCTCAACACCGAGGACTTTCCAATTAATGTCAGACTCGACGCACTCCTTGTAGCAGCTGCCGAAGGCTGCGTTCGGCTGCGAAGCAGTCGTAAAATCAGAAACTGCGGCACGTCAGGCAGACCGCGTTAGCCGGATTCACGACTGCTTCGCAGCCGAACGCAGGCTTCGCCAACTGCTACAGATCGCCCGGCAGCTAGCGTATTCAGCGAATATTTGCTTAAGTCCTGCTATCGCAGCCACACGAGTGCGGTACTTCAATCCCTGAAGGTCGTTTCAACCAGAGAATCCCATGACCCCTCGATTCCCGCGTTTCGCCGCATTGCTCGCCATCCTCTTGGTCGGCACCTTGCCCAGCGCCCACGCCGTCGAATACACCCAGGTGAACACCACCGCCAGCAAGATCTCGTTCACCTATAGCCAGTTCGGCTCCAGGGCGTACGGCACGTTTGGCAAGTTCGATGCCACGGTCGATTTCGACACGGCGAACCCCACTGCGGCCCATGCCAGGCTGACTATCGACCTTGCCAGCATCGACGCCGGCAGCAGTGATGCCAATACCGAGCTGCAAAAACCTGCCTGGTTCAACACGACGGACTATCCGGTGGCGACCTTTGAATCGACCGGGGTGAAAGCCTTGGGCAACCACCGCTACTTGATCACCGGCAAACTTAACCTCAGGGGCCTGACTCGCGAGTTGCAGGTGAAGGTGCTGTTGAAACCGGAACATGCCATCGGGGTCTTCGACGGTGACATCATTGTTAAACGTAGTGACTTCAAGATCGGAGAAGGGGAGTGGGGCGACACGGTTGTCTCCAACGACATCAACATCCGCTTCCGCATCGTCGCGCCAGAGCGGTGATTTTCCTGTGAGGGGCTCGATCTGTGACAATGGCGGGGCTGATGCTCAGTAAGCCTTAACCCGGAGTCAACAACGCAATGCCCCAGCTCACCCACTTTACCACTCCATGCCCGGAGCCCATCAACAGCCAGATTCTGCAGATGGTCGTCGACAACCTGACCGACATCAGCATGGTAGGCATCGCGCCGAGCAACCCGTTGTACAACGTCTATCAATACGCGGTGGGCTACGAGGTTCATCTCTACCTGGAAGCGCTCGGCGGTGCCAAAGGCATTGCGGTCGAATTGATCGTCGCCACCGACGACGCAGCCCCTGAGAAGGTCATCGGCTTTGCGCTGTACCTGCCGGTCAAGGACGATCCCGAGGCGTGCGGCGTGGCGTACATGGCGGTGCAAGCCAGTCACCGTCGGCGGGGCGTAGCGCGGGCGATGCTGCAAGACATGCTCGGCCGCTACCCGCATGCCGAACTGACGTGCACCGTCGCCAAGGTGCCCTGGTTCGAATCGATGGGCTTTCAAGTGCTGGGTGTGCGCGGTACTCAGGTGCTGATGAACACCCGCGATCACGGCACTGAAGGCTTGATGGGCTTACTGGATGTCACGTCGATCTACAGTTCTGTGGAGGTGCGGCAGATACATACGTATCTGCTGCAAAAACACGGCAAGCGGGCAATGATCGATGCAGAGAAGCAACGTGACCGGCATCTCGACCAGATGACGCGCAACGCCAAGGCGTTTGTGCTGGATCGTTTGAGCAAAGACGCCGTGCACGGGGCTCGTCCCGTCTAGACTGATGAGTCCTTTCGGGCTCGCAGGCTGGCCGAGGCGTGATATTCTGTCGCATTAACTTGGTTTGACTTATTCGGTTCGTACGTCCACAGACGTGCGACAGAATCAATGTCGCTCAAGTAACTGAGCCAATAATGATAAAAAGTCAGTGCACGAGGGACATATAACTGAGGTCGATGGAGTCACGTCGGCCTTGTGTGCCCACCTTCAAACTCTTGTAAATGCAGGAACCCACGGCACGCTGCCTGCGTATCCGTGAACCAGGGTTACTCATGGTCGGGAATTGGAGGCGGATGGCGTTTATCATAGGTGCTACAGATGTTTAAGAAACTGAACACGGCCCTGCTGGGGCTGGCTTTGTCGATGGGGATCACGTCCGCCTACGCGGAAGAGGCAAAGAAAGTCGATGTGCTGCTCATTGGCGGCGGCATCATGAGTGCAACCCTGGGTGTGTGGCTCAATGAGCTGGAACCCGGTCTGTCGATGGAAATGGTCGAGCGCCTCGACGGCGTCGCCCAGGAAAGCTCCAACGGCTGGAACAACGCCGGTACCGGTCACTCCGCTTTGGCCGAGTTGAACTACACCCCGGAAGACGACAAGGGCAATGTCCAGATCGCGAAAGCCGTTGAAATCAACGAAGCCTTCCAGATCTCCCGTCAGTTCTGGGCATGGCAAGTTCAGCAAGGCGTGCTGAAGAACCCGCGTTCGTTCATCAACTCCACTCCGCACATGAGCTTTGTGTGGGGCGATGACAACATCAAGTTCCTGAAGAAACGCTACGAAGCCCTGCAAGCGAGCCCGCTGTTCGCCGGCATGCAGTACTCCGAAGACCCGGCTGTGATCAAGAAGTGGGTTCCGCTGATGATGGAAGGGCGTGACCCGAACCAGAAAGTCGCGGCCACCTGGAGCCCGATCGGTACCGACATGAACTTTGGCGAGATCACCCGCCAGTTCGTCGCGCACCTGCAAACTACGCCGAAGTTCGACTTGAAACTGTCTAGCGAAGTGCAAGACATCACCAAGAACGCAGACGGCAGCTGGCGCGTCAGCTACAAAAACCTGAAAGACGGCACCAAAACCGAAACCGACGCCAAGTTCGTGTTCATCGGCGCAGGCGGCGGTGCACTGCACCTGCTGCAGAAGTCCGGCATTCCTGAAGCCCAGGAATACGCAGGCTTCCCGGTTGGCGGCTCGTTCCTGGTCACCGAAAACCCGACTATCGCCGAGCAACACCTGGCCAAGGCCTACGGCAAAGCCTCCGTTGGCGCACCGCCAATGTCGGTTCCGCACCTCGACACCCGTGTTCTGGACGGCAAGCGCGTCATCCTGTTTGGCCCATTCGCGACCTTCAGCACCAAGTTCCTGAAGGAAGGTTCGTACCTGGACCTGCTGACCACCACCACCACGCACAACGTGTGGCCAATGACCAAGGTCGGCATCAAGGAATACCCGCTGGTCGAGTACCTCGCAGGCCAACTGATGCTGTCTGACGAAGACCGCATGAACGCCCTGAAAGAATACTTCCCGAACGCCAAAGCCGAAGACTGGCGCCTGTGGCAAGCCGGCCAACGCGTGCAAATCATCAAGCGTGATGAAGCCGCTGGTGGCGTGCTGAAACTGGGCACCGAGATTGTTGCTTCTGCTGACGGCACTATTGCTGGTCTGCTGGGCGCATCGCCAGGCGCTTCGACTGCTGCGCCGATCATGCTGACCGTGCTGCAGAAAGTGTTCAAGGACAAGGTTGCGACGCCAGCCTGGCAGGAAAAACTGCATCAGATCGTGCCGAGCTATGGCACTCAGCTGAACAGCAGCCCTGAGAAAGTGGCTCAAGAGTGGGCTTACACCGCCAAGGTGCTGGAGCTGACTCCGCCGCCGGTGATTGGTCAGGTGGCGGCTCCGGCTGCTGCTCCGGCTGCTCCGGCTAAGGCGCCGAAGGCTAATGCTGCGACGGATATGGCTTTGTAAGTAGAAGCGTAATCGGAAAGCCCACTGGATCGGTGACGGTCAGTGGGCTTTTTTGTGGAGATTGGCTTTCTGCAAGGGCCGATTCATCTCGGCGTAACAAAGGGGCTGAATCTATTTTTCTGATTCGCCCGGGCAATCAGGCAGGTTGGGACCAATCTCGATCATGCCAGCGGAAACAGTGGGGACACCGCTAAAACCCATCAGTGAGCCCGGATTTAATCCGGCGCTTGGTTTCCATAGTGCGTATATTCGATGTCTTCGTCGACGAACCTCACCTCAATAAACAAATCAATCCACATCCTTTATCTCTAAATCTTTTTCTGATTAGGAATTTTTCTAAACAGGGACTAACTCGGTCACAATTGGCTATCAGAATTGTTTATTATCTCGCCTGCGCTGGACGACCTCCGATAAGGTGCTCGCAAAGCGGTTAATAGTAACTTGGCTGGCTACGGATTTTCCTTGAAAGGATTCTACATGATAAAACGTTTAACTATTTTTATCGGTTTTTTACTCATTGCGGTATTAGGGTATACGGCAGTTATGGCCCGCTTTGGTGGAGGGCCTGCCCCAACCGCGGAGTTCGATCAGTCTGAAAAACACGCTGATGTTGTAACCGTCAATAAGCAAGAAAGGCGCATGTCGTTATGGCGCGAAGGAGTGATATTGGCCGAATATCGTATAGCTCTCGGAGCTGCCGCGGATGACGGCGCAAAGCAACGAGAGGGGGATGAGAAAACGCCTGAGGGACGTTATTTAATCGACTGGCGCAATCCAAAATCAATGGCGTACCTTAGCCTGCACATCTCATACCCGAATCCAGCGGACGAGGCATCAGCTCGTCAAAATGGATATGCGCCAGGCGGTAACATTATGATTCATGGTCTGCCCAACGGATGGGCGTGGCTTGGACCGCTTCATCATCTATGGGACTGGACGGATGGTTGCATTGCTGTAACTAACAGCGATATGCGAAAAATCTGGACGTTGGTGCCTAATGGAACGCCAATTGAAATCAGATAGGACGAAGATAATAGTGCGCTTCTTGTATGTGTCCCGTATCAAGTATTGGCTACAACAAAAAAGGGACAGATTAATCAAAGCCCTTTACCGAGGGGCAAGCCTCTCGGTAAAGGGCTGAGTGATTACTTGGGGGGAACGAAGTTATCCAGCATTCGATTCACCGCCAGTTCCCCCAGCATGATCACCTGCTGAAGCGCCAGCAGGGTGTTGCGGTGGGGGCCCTCCACCAATGCAGCAATGTCGCTGGCCATGACACTGGCCGACGCCAGGTTCTCGCACGTTTGAACCAGCAAGGCTTCTTGGTCGACATTCGGGGCAACCATATACAAGGTGCTGGGTTTGCGTGGGGTGTTGTTCATGATCGCCGCCGAGTTGAGGTAGAAATCGAGGGCGCGCTCGGCGGCTTCGTTGAGCTTTTTTGAGTCGAGGGATTCGTACGGGGATGCCGGATCGGTGTCCGGTGGGTTGGGTGTAACCTTGAACATAGTCTTCATTTCCTGAGTGATGCAGCCACTTCCTCGCTACTAATACGAGGGGTGGCGGCTGTACGCAGGTTAGTAGACCGGGGAAAAGAAGAAAGCCGGCGAATTCTGTCTTAACCGTAGGTAGCGGCGCAAGGTCTTGTAGCCTTCGGGACGTAACACCGAGTGTCTTTAAACACGCATCATTGCATTGGCGAGCTGCTCGGCTTTATTGCGCAATTCAATGAATTTTTCGTTTAACTCGACATGACCAGGCCTCCAGGAAAGGAGGCCATCGTCATAGATTTGACCAAGAATGAGATCATTCAGTGAGCCCATTCCGCCATAGTAATCAGGATCCGAAAATAGCTCACTCGGTCGAAGGGACGGATGCTTTGCTGCCCAAGCGGATCAGTTCATTGGAGAAACACAGGCCGACGATGATCAGTGCCGCTCCCGCGTACAGGCTTTCGCGTGGTACTTCATTGAGCGCCACAAACGCCAGCAGCGCGGCGAACAGTGGCTCGGTCAGCTCCAGCGCTTGCACTTGGGATGGCTTGAGATACTCGATGGCCTTGGTGGTGCAGAAGAAGCCCAGGATTGTCGGCAGCGTGGCCAGCGCCAGCAGCGCGGCGATCGCCAGCGGCGACAGCTCGCCCATCGCGAAACCATCGGCCGCAGCCGGCATCAGCAGGTACAGGCTGCCAAAGAACAACAATTGTCGGGTGAAGTGCAGCCCCCCCGTCACACCCATACGCTTCATGGCAACCGAAAAGGCCCCATAGCCGCAGCCGGCCATGGAGGCGAGCGCAGCACCTTGCAGGGTAAAGCCCTGCTGCAGGTCGCCGCCGAAGATCACCGAGATCCCAGCGATAGCCAGTGCAGCGCCAACGGTAGCGTTCGCGGTGATGGCATCCTTGAGGAAAATGCGCCCCAGAATGATCGAGGAAATTGAGGCACTGGCCATCAGCACCACCACCACACCTGCCGCAGCGTAGTGTCGATAGGCGGATGTTTCGAAATGGAACAGCACAAAGATGCCAAGGAATGCGCAGATAGCCGCCTGAGTCCATTTGGTCGACGCCGCCGCACGCTTGAGGAAAAGCAGTAAGATCGAGAGAAGCACACAACCCAGTACGGTCTTGATGACAGCGACACTGCTAGCGGTGAAACCATTACTCATGAGTACTTTGCTGAGTACACCGATCGTTGCGTTCAGTGCCGCAGCGGAGAGGGCAAATATGACGCCTTTGCTGAAAGTAGATTGCATTGATGACGATCCCTGTCGCTGAATTGTCGTTCGATAGAATGCCGCCCTACATCGACGGCGCAAAGTTTGAGGATACGAAGATTCCACCAACCCCGGTATTTATTGTGGCATAAGCTGTATCGCCCAGCAGGATGCCATTCGCCTTCTTGTCGCCGCCAAGGGAGACGTCAGAGGGCCTGGCCCTTGGCTATGCAATATGAGTTGACGAACGTTGCAGTGTGCTGCAAAGACTGACGTATGTCCGGTTTGGCTATTCCATGCCTGTTGGCAAATTGCTTGACCGCCGCTGTATCAAAACGAGTGGTCTGGATAAAGTCCAAGGCTTCGGGTTTTGTATTCAAAAACCGCGCGACGGGAGGAATACTCAGTAGCAACTTCAGCAATCGGAGTGAAAGGTAATGCTTGGGAGACTTTAATCCCAAAGGTTGTGCCACCTGTACCAGGAGTTCTCGCAAGTTGGGAGTTTGGTCATCAAGCGCCAGCAGTTCCTGGCCCACCATGGCAGGATCAAAAGCACAAACCGCCACCAGCTCAACCAGGTAATCCACGGTGACCAGTGGCAGCCAGTGCTCGGCGGTACCGGGCACTGCAGTCAGCTTTCCCTGCACAAGGTTGCGTATCAGCTCCACCAGTGGCTGACCGTCAAGGATATGCCCCGTGCGGCTGTGGCCACAAACCGTCGCGGGGTGGACAACGGTCATCTCCCCGCCCTTGGCGGACATGACCTCCAGGGTCGCAAAATGCGCCTCCAGCTTGCTCCCCTCGTAACCACCGACATGTCGGTAGACGGCAGGCCAATTCGTCAGCTCCGGATAACGAGGATCAATTCCGATGCGTTGCAGATGTTCATGATTTTTCAGCATGTAACCGCCGATCATCACTAACCGGCTTTTTTGCTCAGCCGCCAACAGCGCCACACGCTTTGCCCCTTCCACATTCACCGCACGAGAATGCTCCACTGAAAGCCCCCAGGCGAAGTGGGCGCCTAGGTGGAATATGACGCTCGCGTGCCTTAGCACTTCTCGGTCAGCAAGACTCAGCCCGAGGTTGTCCCGTTCCAGATCGCCAGCTATGGCAAATACCCGGGTTGCGCACCCGCCCAAATTGTCGACTTGCTCCCGCAGTGCAGCTAGTCGCTCTGGGCGACGCATCAACACCCGAATGGTGTGACCTTTTGCACTCAGGTACGCCACCAAGTGTTGACCGATGAAGCCGGTCCCCCCCGTGACAAAGCACTCCACGCTCATTTCCCTGCTCCTTGTTTAAGGTGAGAAATCAAGCGTAAACTATCGACCCCACTCTATAGTCAAGCGGTGTTTTCATGAAAGTCGGCGAACTCGAGGCCCGTAGCGGCGTCAGCCGCCATACGCTGCGTTACTACGAGCAAATCGGCCTGATCTCACCGCTGCGGCGAACTAACAACTATCGCGTTTACACAGCGCAAACTCTGCAGGATCTGGACTTTATCCAGCGCGCGCAAAGCATGGGGTTTTCCCTGGGGGAAATAGGCGAGATTCTGGATGCGCAGCGGAACAAGCTGATCGATTGTGCTGAAGGCGCTAAGCTAATTGAAAAGAAGATGGCAGAAATCAAACAGAAAATCGCCAACTTCCAAAGCGTTTATCGGTATCTGGATGAAGAGCGTGCAAAGCTCGAAGCCAGTGCTGCCAAGCAACTTGAGCTTCAGCAGATGAACAACTCTTCCAACTGAACGGTCAGCATCTGGAAAACGGAAGCTGCAGCCTGCTTCCAGTTTCAAGCCCCCCCTTACGCATTTTCTAAAACCTTCTGGCCAGGCCCTGGACAGCAAGCGTCCGCCCAAAAGACCTTGCGTGGTTAAACGGGCGCCCACCTATGCGGCAGCAACTCGATAATCTCGCTCGGCCGCTGCATCGGCAGTCGCGTGAGCACGCCCTTTAAATACGCATACGGATCATGGCCGTTAAGCCGTGCCGACTGGTTCAAACTCATAATCGCAGCCGCACGTTTGCCGCTGCGTAAGGAGCCCGCGAATAGCCAGTTTGAACGCCCGAAAGCCCATGGACGGATTTGATTTCCACATCAGTGTCCTCAAGAAACGGTTTTTTACGTACGTTAAGCCGAAGACGATGAGGGGCAATTGCCCCGTCTCGGGCGCTGAGGCGTTCAGGCGAGCGTCCGTCGTGTCTGAGAGAGCATACGCTCTCGTCCAACGGGGCTCTCACAGCTGAAGCGGCAACAACACCTTTCGTGGGCGCCAGAACCGGGGGAAAGCGCGCTAGGACGACTTCTGCTCCGCCACATGCGTGAGCAAATGCGCAATAAAATGGGTGAGCTTTGGCAGCGGTCGCCGATCGTGTCGATGCACGATATGGATAGGGTGTGGCTCGGGTAAGTAGGCTTGCAGGACCGGCACCAACGTCCCGCTTGCCAGATCGTGGGCCACCAGAACTTCGGGTTGCAGCAACAATCCCGCACCGGCGATCGCTGCTATGCGCAGTCCATTGCCATCATTGCATGTGAAGACTGGGTCCATCGGCAACTGCACCCCATCCCAACCTCTGAGCTTCCAGCCGTTGCGGCTGTTCCACACTGTGTGAGAAAGGCAGTGATGCGCGCTCAGGTCCTGTGGTGTCTCTGGACGGCCATGTCGGGCGAGGTAGTCCGGCGACGCACAGATCACCATGCGATACATGGTCAGCGGCCTTGCTATCAGGTCGGCATCGCCCAGTTCACCAATGCGGATAGCCAGATCAAAACCCTCGTCAATAAGGTCAACGACGCGATTGCTCAATTCCAGTTCAATGCGCACGAGCGGATATATCTGCTGGAAAGTCGCAGCCAGAGGAGCGATGACACACGAGCCAAAGGTGGTTGGAGCGCTAATGCGCAACGTGCCGGATGGCGAAGCGCGCAACCGTTCGATCGAGGTTTCGGCCATACGTACGTGTTCAAGCGCACGCTTGGCGTCTTCGTAAAAAACGCGACCAGCATCAGTCAGGCTCTGGCGTCGTGTGGTGCGCTCAAGCAAGCGCGCACCGAGGCGTCCTTCTAGTTCGCGCACATACTTTCCAACCATTACTGCCGATATTTCAAGCCGCTGCGCGGCCTCGGTAAAGTTGCCTCCCTCCACGACGGCAACGAAGGTTTCCATGGCACGCAGTTTGTCCATATTGCTAACTGTAGGTTCGTAGAGTTTGAATTTAGAGCACATTTATCACCTTATTGGTTCGATACACAATAGCGGCGTTCCAACCTGAATTCGAAAAGGAGTGTTCTATGAAGATCGTGATAATTGGCGCCGGTGGTGATGTTGGTCGTTCCGTGGCAGATGAACTTGCGCGTGGCGGCAAACACGAGATCATTCGCGTCGGTCGCACCCAAGGTGACCATCAGGTTGACATCGCCAGTGATGACAGCGTGGAAGCGTTGTTCAAGAAGATCGGACAAATCGACGCCATCATTGCTACCGCAGGCAATGTAATCCTCGCTCCAATCGAAAAGATGACGGCGGTCGACTTCAACAAAGGCTTGCAGGACAAGCTGCTAAGTCAGGTGCGCGTCGCGCTGGTTGGTCAGCATTATCTGAACGACGGCGGGTCGATCACGCTGACCTCTGGCATCGCTGTCGATGATCCGATTGCGCAGGGCTCCAATGCCGCAGCGTCGAACGCTGGGATTGAGGGGTTCGTGCGTGCTGCTGCGTGCGATCTTTCACGGGGCATCCGCATCAACGCAGTTAGTCCGACAGTGCTGACGGAATCGATGGACCGGTTTGGTCCGTACTTTCCTGGCTACGAAAGCGTGCCGGCGATCCGTGTAGCAATGGCCTATCGACGCAGCGTGGAAGGCGTGCAGAGCGGTCGCGTATATCGGGTTGGTCATTGAATTAGAGGGCTCGCGGCACTCTGCGTATGCCCCAACTGCCGCGATCGATAACAGACATGTCCGGTTGAGCTATACCCTATCCTGATGTCAGGACACCCTGTCAGAGATGTCAGGATAGGGCCGGATGCGCGCTCAGGTCCTGCGGTGTCTCCGGACGGCCATGTCGGGAGAGGTAGCCCTGGACGCGAAAAAATCCGTTTCTTGAGGGCCCCCTATAACCCCAGAATGGTAGGCCTTCCTCCATCCAGGCCAACGTAAAATAAGCGGCGAAGGTGTCACCTGAACTAATTTTCCAGGCGGTTCGTTCGGTAAGCCGATGGACTTGCCCCTACAAAACCGGACACCAACTCCCCGTTAAATTGATGCTGCCGCCAAGCGCCTGAACTCCCTCGGTGAACGATATTTCAAGGCGCTGTGCGGATGCTGCTCGTTGTAATGCTCGAAGGCAATTGCCAGGTTACGCAACGCCGTTTCTCGATCCGGCTTGGGCATGTGTGCCACGTAGTCACGCTTGATTGTCTTCACGAAGCTCTCGGCCATGCCGTTGCTCTGTGGGCTGCGTACTGGGGTGGTCACCGGTTGCAAACCGATCTGTCGAGCAAACAGGCGTGTCTGTTCGGCGGTGTACGCCGAGCCGTTGTCGCTGAGCCATTGAACTGGCGTGGTGGGTAGTTGATCACCAAAACGCTTCTCCACGCTTTCCAGCATCAAGTCGCGGATATCATCGCCGCTGTACCCGATCGGGCTGGCCACCCAACTGATGGCTTCGCGATCACAGCAATCGAGGGCGAAGGTCACGCTCAGTTTCGCGCCGTCCTCGCAACGGAACTCAAAGCCGTCCGAGCACCAACGCGTATCGCTGGTTTCCACGGCAATACGGCCTTCGTGCCGACGCGGCACGCCGGGCTGTTTGATCCGGCGTTCAAGCAAAAGGTTGTGGTCACGCATCACCCGGTAAACCCGTTTCACGTTGACCGCCGGCAGCGACCGTTTT
>NZ_CAXAQH010000051.1:0-16352 GCF_963970905.1 Pseudomonas sp. EL_65y_Pfl2_R96
ATTGAAGTCCGTGTTTTGCGCAGAAGAGATTGGACTCAGATTTGACGTAGCAGCGTGCAAAAGAGGTGTTTTCACCCATCAATATTCGAGCGTTTTGGGCGAACCGACTTTTTCAACAGAATCGGCCGATTTTTGCCTCTGACGTGGGGTCGCGTGCGACCCAATGCGGCCGTTTCGTTGCTTGCTAAGGCATGTCATAGCTCTACGAGCTGCAAACATCCCTGTTGGCAGGCTGTGAGAATTTCTTGCGCCAATTGGTCATCGGCCACAGCTTGAGCTAGTGCCAAGCCCCCAATCATCCCTACGGCAATTTGCAGAGCATGCTGGCGTGTATCCGCCTCTGTCGTCGATTTCAGCCCGGACTCTAGACGTGTGACGAAAGCTGCGAGCACTTGGGTGTAGCTCTCCTGGATGGCTCCGTCCTGCTGAGCAGCATCATTGACCATGAAGGCTAACGGACAGTGCATGCGGCTTGCATCCCGATGGTCCATACGGAGATAGTCTTTCACCACCTGCTGCAAACCGTCTTTACCAGCCTCTTCCAGTATCGCGCCCCCCGCGTTTGCGGCATTTCTAGACGAAAACGGCGCGCATTTCGCCTACTCCATAGCCTGTCATTCTTTGCCGTTGACCTTCGGCCCCGCCACCGATTTCGCCGTGCGTCCGTAGTACCGCTCGAACGCCGAGCTGAAACTCGACAGGTGCTGGAAACCGACCTTATAGGCCACCGTGGACACCTGGAGTCCGGTTTCCAGCAGTTCCCAGGCCTTGGCCATGCGGATATCGGTAAGCATGCGGTGCGGGCTGGTCCCGAACAGGGTACGGAAGCCCTGTTTGAGCTTGAACTCGTTGGTACCGACGGCCGTGCACAGGTAACCGACGGTGAGAGGGCGGTCGTACTGGCTCATCATGATGCCCCGGGCGCGCATCATGATGTCCTGGTTCTGTGCATGGGCCATGGTCGTCGTCGGTTGCTGCGGGGTGAATGGGCTGATTTGCTCAGACAGCAGCCCGAGCGCGGTAATGTGGGTGTCCAGTAGGCTGCCGGCGTGGTCATGCAGGTGGATCAACGATTCGGCCAGCCGTTGCGTCGCCGCACCATGTTTGCCACAGAATAGGTGATGGGTCGATTGTCCTTTGGCGCCGCCCTCGAGCAGGCCCATCAGGCCGTATTTATGCAGCAGCGCTTCTTGGGCGATCAGGCGCACCTGGCGAATCGCCTGGTTGGCCGGATAATGGCGCTCGCCGTGCAAGCAGCCGTAGGCTGCGATAGTGCTATGCCCAGAGACGAAGTCGAACCGTTGGCCATTGGAGGCGGTGCTGCTCGACCGGCCGTCTAAGGCGATGGCCACGGTCAGGGCGCGTTGCCTTTCCTGGGTGCTGGTTTCCACCAGGTGATGGCGCGGGTGGTAGTTGGAATAGACCACCGATAGGCCATCCTCGAACAGCAATTGGTCGGTGAAGCAAGTGCCCAGTTCTTCTGGAAGCTGTGAGCGCAACCAGGGTGTTTGGCCCACTCGGGTGGGCGCCGACCGGTCCGCGGCCGTGAAGCGATAGCTCATAGAGACTCCTTTCTAATTCCGTCGGCTCAATTGTGGGATACAGGATCCGAAATGCCAAAGAGAGAATCCGGATCGCCTAAGAATCGAATGAAATATATCCGTGTTTATTTCCTATAGTGGCTCCGGCACAAGCGAGCCTCCCTCGCCACATCTGGCGAGGTGTCTACACAGTGAAATAAGGAAATCAACGATGTCTGAAGAAATATGCCTTTCCCGTGAGGTCATTTTGATTGACCACACTACCGGGGAATTGAAGGCCAAACATTTTGCCATCGTAGAAACTACCGCCGCCGCTCCAGGCCCAGGTGAAGTGTTGGTGCGCAACCGCTGGTTTCGGGTATCCATTTCAACGCGCCTGATGGCAGAGCAGGGTGCCGAAGAGGTCAAGGGTATTCCCTTCCCGCCGCTCAAACCCGGTGACACCCTGGCGGACGGGGCCATCGGCGAGGTGGTGCAGGCAGGCCGCGGCTGCGATCTGCGAGTCGGCAGTCTGGTCATGCACCCGCTGGGCTGGCGGGAGTACGCGGTGGTGCCGGCCACGCAATGCAAGGTCGTGAACACGCCGACCGTCGACCCCGCTGCCTGGTTGGGGCACGGTTGGACCGCTTACGCAGCACTGACGCAATGCGTGCAGGTGCGTCCGGGCGACACGGTGTTCGTCACCAGCGGTGCTGGCGCCATTGGTTCGATGGCCGGGCAGATCGCACGGTTGCTCGGGGCCACGCGCGTTATCGGCAGTACCAGCGGCCAGGAGAAGGCGCAGTGGATGCAGACCGAACTGGGCTACGATGCGGTGGTGACCCGGGATGGCGGCTCGATCCGCGAACAGCTGGCGGCGGCTGCCCCAGACGGTATCGACGTGATCGTCGACATGGTCGGCGGCGAGCAACTGGCGGCGGCCATCGAACAGACCCGAGAGGGCGCACGCTGCGTGCTGCTCGGTGCGCTGACGGCTGAATTGAACCCGCGCAACGCGACGCTGAAGGCGTTGGTGGAAGTGGACACTTTCCAGCTCATTCTCAAAGGTGTGACGGTGCGCGGTTTCAGCGCTGACGAGCACGCCCCGACCCTGTTCGATGCATGGTTGCGGCAAGTGGATACCTGGCAGCGCGAGGGCCTCATTGGGCTGCCGCACACCACGATAAAGGGCCTGGATAACGCTCCGTATGCCCTGCAGGAAGCATGCGCCGGGAGGCTAAAAGGCCTGGTCATGGTTGAACTGGAGGCGCTATGAACAGGAAAGCCATAAGCATTCCCGACATCGCCGGTGCTACGAGCGCCGCGGCTGCGCTGGTGTCCCAACAATGGCTGCTGTGGGCCGGCATTTGCGCCTGATCTTCGCCACCGTTGGGCCGCTGCGGGCGACGCTGGAGCTGGGGGTTTACCTCGACCTTGCTGGTAACCAACTTGCCCCCGGCATTGCTGGGCATCTTCTCCATTCCGGGCGTCCAATTGCGGAAATGGCTGGGCGAGGCGCCTTGTTTTAAAGCACAGGATTACAGCCTGAACGCTGGACGGCGCTATCGCGCTATCTCGATGACGGGGTACCCATTGACAATAATTGGGCGGAGTGCGACACGAATTCGCATACAGAAGTTGTTCCCACTTACAAGGGATCCACCCGTGTCACCGGGTGAATCTAGAAGGCTGAATCAAGAGCGCCTTTGACAATGTAACGAGGCACCGCAAGGTGCGGGGTACTAATCGTGAGAGGCCTCCCGACGCAACGGACAAGTGATATTGCGCAGCTGCTGCCGCATAACTGGCGACCGGTTTAGTTGCGCAAGACGGGATGCCCGGACGCGTACGTAAAGCGTGAGATGGAGTATGACAAAACGGGACTTTATGTTCTTGAACATAAAGTCATACCGACCAGAATTGCCGACTCTTCCCTCAAGGAACTACACATGAGATTGCACATACTGGGACCTGGATTTAGTACCTTCGTACGTAGTGTCAGACTTTACTGCGAAGAGAAAGCGCTAGATTACACACACACACACACACGGGATGCACGTGAATGGTAAAACGATCACGCTCCACAACCCTGAACACAAGGCACTGCATCCTTTTGGCAAGGTCCCGGTATTGCTGCATGGAGAACGCAGCGTAATTGAAACAACCACTATTTGCCGCTACCTGGATGAAGCCTTTGCGCATATTTCTCTAAGGCCCGCTGACTTGGCCCAGAAGGTAAAGGTCGATCAGTGGTCCGCTGCTTTGGCGATGTATGCCGATGATCGACTGATACGTCGTTATCTTTTATTGCTGGTTTCACCCGCGCAGCCATCACGTCATATCGATAGAGAAGCTGTGGCTACCGCCGAGCCATTGGCAATCCAAACACTTGGGCTGTTGGCGAAGCAATTGGACGGGCAGCAATTTTTCTGCGAGGCGAACTACAGCATGGCGGATGCCATCCTGACGCCCATGCTCGATTATTTGGAACGCGTGCCCGAAAGTGCGCAATGGCTGAGAAAAACATCAAATCTTCGTGATTATCTTTTTCGCATGCGATTGCGCCAGTCAGGGCGCAACGTGTTGACCGAGCCGAACTTTAGTTAATGCAGAATATGCTGCACTTATCGTTTGCCCGAGTGCCGCTTTTGACCGATTTCTGCCTGTCACGAGGGGCAGAAATCGGCCCGTAGTGGTCATTGCAGTCGCTAAGTCGCACGTTGCTCATTGGAGGGCCCATCTGCCAATACCATGCTATCCAAACCATCCACTCAGCAACGCTGCGCCCAACGCGACTAACGCGGTATTGAGACAGACCAGCATGAAGCCAAACCTTACCAGTTCGCCTTCCTCCTTGGCCTGGGTTTTAGCAAGTCCCAGGATCAGCATGACAACCGACAGCGAGCCCAGCGCTGCATGCCCTGCCGAGCTGTTTTGGACGGCAGCCAACAATAGGCGAGAGGATTCGGGCAACATCGCGATGGCCGGCATGAAGATCGCATTGCCGCCAACATTCGACCCGGTCATGTAGCCTGACAGCGCGCCAAACATGGCAACCAGCGACGTCGCGGCGGTGGGCGACAGGCCCGCCAGCAGTTGCATCAAACCCGCGAGGAAGCCGGCCTTCACCATCATCTGCGACATCGCGAGAAAGAAGAAAATGGTCAACAATGGCCGCTTCGCCCGCGCCACCAGCGCAGCAGGCATGCTGACGTCGAGTGCTGTCTGGCGTTTTGTGTTGCGCGTGTGAAACCCTAGCCCGATCAGCACCAGAACCAGTGCCAGGCCTGGTGAGGCGAGTGGCTTCCAGGTGACCTGGGCGCCCTGTACAACCCAGTGATCCTGCCAAGAGGTGATCGTCCACACCATCTTCAACGCGACAATGTAGACAATCAGAACCAGATATGGCCATGCCTGACGCGGCCATTGCACCGCACTGCGCTCGCTATCGTTGCGGCGCAGGCGCCACAGCCCAGCAGAGAGTACCGCTGCTGCCGTCACCAGGCCCGCGGCAACGCCGGCCACTTCCGGCCCCATCCACCGACTAGCACTGTAAAGCACGCCCACAAACAGCAGCCAGAAAGCGCCCAACGCCCTCCATTCCCGCGAGTCACGAACGCCTGCAAGATATAGCGCGATTGCACTGAGGGCCAAAAAAACCGGTGCGCTGGTCAGTGCCGAGGTCGATGCCAGCGCGGGTGCGTCCAGGTGAACCAACGAAGCACCAATGACAGATGCCAAGCCCAGCGTTCCCCAGGGCATGATTGCCATGCCGGTCAGTGCTATTCGTAGCGCGACCCGACGTTCGAAGAGACTGAGCAGCAGGGGCACCGTAGCGATCAACGACACGCCGAAGCCGGTCATCGCTTCGAGCAACGGTGCCAGTCCAAGGACGATAAACACTACTTGATCGCCGCGTCCAAGCCCCAGTGACCGCACCCATTGGCTAAGCGCCAGGTTGACGCCCATGCGTTCGATAAAAATCACGAAGACCAGACCTGGAACGATCACGAAAGCCGTACTTGCAAACAGCACGGCCGTATCTTGAGCGGCGGCCACCATACTGCCTAGGCGCCACGCGTCGGCAGCACCAGCGAGCCAGAGCACCATGACTAATAGAGTGCCAGCAATGGCGGCGTGAACGGGTGGCCGGCGCAGCACGACGAGCATGGCTGTAACCAACAGGACAGGGGAAAGATGGAACAGTGCGAGCATGCCAATAATATCCTGTGTGTGTTCCCGACTAAGGCTGCGTACGCAGACTGCTGGCAAGATAATATTTCTCTTGGCTAGATAAAGGGGCGCAGTTTTCTGATAGTTTTCGAGAAAATTTCTCACGGGTTTACCATGGCAAAAAACGACGCTGCACCTGAATCGTTGGACAAATTCGACCGTGCCATCTTGGACCTCGTTCAGCGCGACAACACTATGCCGCTGCGCCTTATGGCCGAGCAGGTCAATCTTTCCACGGCCGCCGTTCAGCGCCGCATCAAGCGAATGGAAGAGGGGGGAGTCATCACGGGCAACGTAGCCATCGTGGATCCCACCGCCGTAGGACGGCCGATCACGATCATTGTGGAAGTGATGGCAGAGCGCACTAGCATCGAGGCGCTGGAGGCGATGAAGGCACACTTCGCGGTGCCCGAAGTTCAGCAGTGCTACTACGTCACCGGCGAAGTGGATTTCGTCCTGGTGTTAACCGTTGCCAGCATGAAGGAATACCAGGCTTTGGCGCGGCGATTGTTTGCCGAAAACTCCAACGTTACCTGGTTCAAGACAATCGTGGCGCTGGACCGTGTGAAAGTCGGGCTTAATGTGCCGAGCGTGCCTGGGTAACCGCTCATTCAAGAGCGTCTTGCGGATCAAACCTCTTGAAATTAGCCAAGACAGTCGCCCTGATACCGGAAGGGAAAGGTATTATTTAGTGGTTAATTTTGGACGCTCTGAGTGTCCGCTATAGCCTAAAGTGGACAGTGGACACGGTGATGGCAAATGAGTAGTGTCACGGATGCTGCTTTCGACTCTAGAGGGCAGCAGGGCTTACCGTCATCCATGTCGCGTTTCTCCCTGAGCAATGTCGCATTTACCGCGACCACCTCTAAGCTAGAGAAGGACTTACAGGACGACAAGGAACGTTATACGACACACCATCGCGACAAGAATCGTGACATGGCATGTCACCTAATAGTAGTTATACACTTGCAAGGAATCGCAATGATCACCATCTATGGAATTGACTACAATTTAAATGCCAAAAAAGAACAGATGTCCGATGTGCTACATAATTGCATGACTACTGTTCTTGGGTTACCCGAAGACAAGCGTGCTCACCGTTTCGTCCCGCTAGATAAAACTAATTTTTATTACCCCGGCGGTAGATCTGAAAAATACACAGTAATCGAAATAAGCATGATTTCTGGGCGAACGGAAGAAACAAAAAAGAAGCTCATAAAGCAAATATTTACAGCCTTTGAGCGAAACTTGGCTATAAATCCGGTTGACGTTGAAATCACAATATTTGAGCAGCCAAGTCATTGCTGGGGATTCCGAGGGATCACAGGCGATGAGGCAACCTTGAGTTACAGGGTTAACGTATAACAAGCGGTTCAAGCCGTTCGCTTCGCTCTCTGGGGCCGCGTACCGCGGTTCCTTAACCTAAACGTTAGGCAGTCATGAATATTGTAAGCGTCCGGCAACATGCCTTCTTGAGGCCATCGCTTAATGATCAATTGCACTTGACCACCCGTTCGCATTTAACTAACCCAGCGGTTGCATCGGACTTCAACGCTCAGTAAACAGCACCGGCAGAGGACGCCCCAAAGCAGCCCTCCATAACAGGTAGCCTCCCGACCTAACGTAGCCCAGCTCCATCCGTACTACTAGATGCCTTGGGCGCGTTTAGGTTTGTGGGATGCCAACCACTCTTTCTGCTCAGCGTCGATGAAGCTGCCGAAGATGCGAAACATAGACGTCAGGCATGGCCACTTCTCCTTTGAATTAGGAAAGCGTAGCAGCCAAAAAAATGGCCCGCACGCGGGCGGGCCAAATGGGAATTCTTCAAAGGAGCAGGGGTAATCTGCGCTCCATTCTGTGAACACTGCGTGAAAAGCATGTCGCCGAAATGAAAGCATTTGGTCGAAGCAAACACACTACTTTTGCTGATGCAGGTATTTCTGAATTGCATCAATTTCAAGTTTGCCTGGCTTTACACCGTTGTCAGATTTGAAGCTAGCGCTAGCCCAATGCGGCATTGGCGCCTTCAGAGGCTTCCCATGGTCGTCGATTCCGCTCAGCACGGCTCGCTCAAAAACTTTTGATTTCCACTCACTGGCATCTCCGGCCAGCTTAGGTGCCGATCCTCCCGCGCCTCGAGGCCCGTGACAAACAATGCAGTTATCTTGAAAAAGTTTTTCACCATCTGGCGGTGATGCCATTGCCGATGAGCAGGTGAGTAGGGCTATAAACGTCAGAAATGCGCATTTCATTTTAGGCTCCAGGCGACCCAACGATGACGTGAGCTGCTTAGGGGCGCTAAGTGAGAGCGTAGCAGGAGGCGAATGACGATGGGCGAGAGGACTTCAGGTAGCGAATCCCGACGCTCGGCCGGACTGCTTTCTCATGCGGGCTGGATTAGCTTGATCTGCCGCTGGACTGCGGTAAGCGACTCGCCAGCCTCCTTGACGGCTGATCGTATCTCATTCTTGGAAACCACACATTTTTTGTGCCCAGTACTTAAGCTCGCTACCGTCCTGAACGTGAGCTCTGATCTCGTCTGTGCCGCAAATGTGTTTGCGCTACTCCATCGGGCTCTCCGTGTCTTGTTCATGGTGTGAGACGATTAAAGGATTTTAGGTATTCGACGCGTGTTCGCGCCGCTTAGCTATCCAGTCGTGCAGAGCTGCAGAAAAAGCGGCCCATTTGGGGCGCTGGAGTTTTAGCGATTGACTGCTTCTGGCCGATTCTATTGAAAAAGTCGGTCTGCCCAAACTGCCTGATCATTGACTGGTGAAAACGCCTTTTTTGCACGCTGCTACGTGAAATCCGAGCCGGAAGCCTCTGCCAAAAGTAAAGATTTCAATCTCGGACGCGTACTTTTCTGATGCGCAAACCATGGCCGACTTTTTCAACAGAATCGGCCGATTGCCGATTCAGCCTTAAACTCTGGGTAGCGCTGACGCGCTACCTGCTTACACAAGTTAAGTTGGGTGGACGCATACCCTAATCCCATCGGAGCGCCTCATGTACAGCCATGTCACAATCGGCACCAACGACCTCGCCAGCGCCACAAACTTCTATGGGCGGCTACTTACACCGCTAGGCATCACGTTGCTTGCCCTCAAGCACAATCCTGAACGCGCTCTATTCACCCAAAGCACGACTGACTCAGGTACGGCGTTCTGCATCTATAGCCCTCTAAATGGCGAACGCGCGACACCAGGTAACGGGTCGATGGTTGCGTTCGAAGCCCAAACGCGGGCGCAGGTTGATGACTTCTACGTGATCGCTATGGCTAACGGGGCATCAGACGAAGGCGCACCAGGGCTGCGTCCTCAGTACTCTCCGGATTATTACGGTGCTTACATCAGAGACCCCGACGGCAACAAGATATGTTGCGTATGTCACAGCGCTGACTGACCTTCGACTTCTGGTTGCCGACTCAGGGGGGGCTGAGTCACGCAAGGTGACTTGGGCAGACGCTTATCGTGTGGGCCCACCAAACTCAAAGCCGCGCATTGCGCGGCTTTCGTGTTTTTGGATCGGCCACCGCGGATGCGGTCCTAGGGGCTCAATTAGGCACAGTGCTTGCTCGCCAGCCGCCTAGGAGCACCCTCTCATGGCAACTCTCGTCAAAACTCCGTCAGACACCAGGAAGGCTCTGGCTCGCAAAACTGGCTGGCCAACCGTGGCTAAAACCTTCCGTACCAAGAGTGATGCGGAGGACTGGTCTCGGCGTACCGAAGACGAAATGGTCAGAGGTGCGTACACACAGCGCAGCGGCTCCGAGTGCATGACGCTGGAAGCAGCCCTCAATTACCCCAACCCAGAAGCCCACCACTCAGCGTGGCGAAACCTCGAAAGCCAAGAAGTTCATCGAGCACCTGGGCAAATACTCACTGGCTGCGCTCTCCGCTGAAATCATCGCCGGCTATCACCCAATCAAAAAAGGTAGTCAGCTACTCGCAGCCTATCTCGCTGCGTGCCACCTCTTCGTTAGCGAGTTTTTTGCCAGTCTGCACGGAAATGCGTTTTTGAATTCCCGATAAGGTGGCGGAACTGAAGCGTTCGCAGCTTTCGGTTTCCCACACATCACCGGTTAAGATGTTAACCGCGAAATGGCCCAGTACATTGGACGCCGCGCCTTTTGGGTTATTGAACACCAAACCGAAGTCATAGTATCCCGCACGAAACAGAGTCCCTTTCTCTTCGCCCTGCCATGGACCGTCAATCCACATATCCGGGTTTGACATCTTGTAGTGCTGGTGTTTCAGTACCACAAGCAGAACCTGCTTGGCTTGATCCGCTGTCAAGCCGGAAGGCCGAATGTTCTTTGCGTTGAGTGATTCCGCAAGCACGGACGAACAGGCCAACAGGGCAGCAGCAACCACCAATGCTTGCAGCCGACTTATGTACCGCATTGCATTCTCGCTTTCACCATACCAATTGCGTCTTCCACAAGTTTCGCATACCCAAAGCGCCCGCCCGTCTTCGCATCGCCTGTGTTGAAGTGGCTTGTAACAAGGGCTCTGCTAAACTCGCCCGGATCTTTTTTACCGCGTACTGCACTCCCAACTCGCGCCCAAAAAGACTGCCCTGACTGTAAGAATGAGGCGAAAGCAGCAACTTTCATTTTTGGATCGCCCAATGCCGTTATCGTGCCGGTCTGTAAAGGCGCTGGCGCGTGCATCGAGAAAAAATTGTTGCCCTCGGTAGCGAACCGACCTTTCCCGTATTGACTCTCATGTGCGGCAAGGCCAAGAATGTTTTCGATCGGGACGTCAATCTGATTGGCTAGAGTTTCCGCAGCGATACGGTGTTTAACTACGAACATTACAGCCGATCCAGCATTACACGGATTGCCAAAAACTCTCTCCTTAAGTTAGGTTTATTCGATATGCCATTATGCTCCTACAGCAACAACGGCGCTATCAATTCGCGCCTTCATGGCATGACACCCCCATTCGGTCGTGCTTAAAAGTTTTCGCTAGTGTGCTGTTTTGAAAATAACTTACCCGCCAGCCTGTGAGGCCATTGCCTTACGGGCTCGCTGTATCTTGTTCAAGATATCCTCTCCCTTCGCATTCCACACATAGCGGGTTGGCTGCGCATTTCGCAATGCCAGGAACGTGGTAATCGAACTCTCCAATTCGCGAACTGAATCGCCCCTGATTATCCAGACACATCCGACTGGCTGCTTTTGGCCCGGAGTGTGTAAAAACGCTAGGTCCCGTTTCGATCTTCAAGGCTGAGCGACTGTCCGGCTTAGTAGCCTGATCAAGGCACGATGTCCCATTCCTGATGAGCTAACCGGCCCAGCAACGTGCCAGATCATCGGGACACGTAAAAACAGGCCGGTTTTTAGGCTGTTAGCGCTTTCATCAAGTGATGGGTGCCGATGATTTTCATGACCCGTTTCAAGTTGTAGGCGAGCACATTCAAGCTCATCTCCGTACTCACCCCGACCAGCTTTCGCGTCAGAAAGTGCGTCGCACCCATCCATTGTTTGAGCGCCCCGAAGGGATGTTCAACTGTCCGTTTTCGGACTCGCATCATCTCTGGCGCTTTGCTCAGCCGAAGCTGCATCTCCTCCAATACGTCTTCATGTTCCCAGCGTCGAACTCGTCGTTCTGTGCTCGGGGTCCAGATGTTCTCCGAACAGTCCCAATTGCTGACACAGCACGACGAACTGGCGACAGACGCCTCGGACGGCCTTGCTGTTGTCTTTTCGGAAGTTGGCGATGGTCTTGAAGTTCGGCATCAAACGCCCGGTCAACCACATCAGTTCGAGGTTGCGCTGAGCTTCTCGCTCCAAACGTCGGCTCGACTGGATGCGGTTGAGATAGCCGTAGATGTAGATCTTCAGCAGGATCGCGGGATGGTAAGCAGGCCGGCCAGTATCGGCTGGAATGGCACCTTCAAAACCCAGATTGACCAGATCGAGTTCGTCGACAAAGACGTCGACTACGCGCACCGGATTGGTATCGCTGACGTAGTCGTCGAGGCTCTCGGGAAGTAAGGTGCCTTGGCCTCGATGTTCACCTTGGATAAAGCGCTTCATGGGCGATCCTTGCGATGAAATCCTCAGAAATCATAGCAAGTGTTCGCTAAGACGTTTTTACACACTCTGGGACAAAACCTGCCGATTTCGAACGGAGGCTTTTGGGGGGGCGAAAGGCCAAAAGATCAGCCAAGACGGAATGAGCGGTTGCCTTCTCAATTCTGAGGAGGGTGTCTACTGCTAGTCAGGCCCAGAGGGGAGGGCGCGATGAGCAGCGCGCAGGTGGGGTGCTCCTTACGACGAAATTTATCTTGGTTGCCCAGGGCAGACCTGCGTTAAACACCGCCATATTGATACACCGTCGCACTCCAATACCGGCTGCCGTTACGTGTTTGGCGGATCCATCCATCCGCCACCAGTTGTTTGGCGATCATTCGATTCATAAAGCCATGACCGAGCAGCAGAACCGGTCCTTCGCTGGCAAGGGACTGAAGCCGTTGAGCTGCCGTGCTGGCGCGCATTCTTGCAGTGCCGACGGATTCAACGCTGCGTGAGTATCCGCACAACCATAAGACTCGAAGGAGAAATGCCCAGGTAAACGGCGATAGCCTTGGCCATTTCCAGTGACCATAAGGCAGTTGCGCTTCACAGAAAAGCGCGTCGACAAGGGCTGGGTTCAGGCCCAGAGCCCGGACGGAGGTCAGCGCACGAGGCGCGTTGCTTGAGACAATCACCGTGGCGGCTGTGGCGAGCTGCATGCTGGCATCAGGAACGGGTTGGTTGATAATTTCGGACCGGTTGTAGTGTTCGATCCAGTCTTTCATATCGAGCGCTGACATTTTTTCGGTTGCGACCAGCTTTGGCTGGCCGTGACGCATCAGGATTATTTTCCTGCTCAAAGTATGTTTACGTCCTTGTACTGATGTGTTTCAAACCAACCGTGATCGTGGTACCACGCCACGGTGTCGGTGATTGTCAGCTCTAGCGCCCGGAAACTCAGGTCAAGCTCTCGTTCACTCTTGCTGTGGTTGAAACAGGTGCGGTCCTTCTCTCGTACCAACAGGCGCAACGTGGCCAGGCTCAGCAGAATGGGCTTGCCGGTAATACGCGCATAGAGCTCCTGCACAGCCGCCAAGGTGTATAGCAAGGGCAGCGGTAGTTGTCGAACGGGTGTCTTGACGCCTGCTATACGCCCAAGAACAGGCACCAGCTCACGCATTGTCATATTCCGGCCCGCCGCGAGATAGCGTTCACCTCGCCGCCCATGTCTGGCTGCGGCAATCTGCGCCAATGCCACATCGCGGGCATCGACAACGGAGAAGCTACCGGGGATCAGCCCGGGCAATTTGCCGCGTACGACGTCGTTGACCAACTGTCCCGAGGAGGTCGGGCCAATGTCGGCAGGCCCCCACATCCAGCCAGGCAGGACCATGCAGGCATGCATATCGGGATGGCGTTCCAGGAATGACAAGACGACACGGTCGGCGAGGATCTTGCTACGGTAATAGTCATCTGCGTCAGCCTCGGCCCGTAGGCAAGTTTCATCAATTGACGTGCCGGGAGCGCCGTCGAGCACGGCAATGGAAGACGTATGGATGAACCGGCGTACACCGGCGCGGTAGGCCTGCTCAAGCAAGCGCCGCGTACCAGACACATTAATTTTTTCGAGCGCCTCCCAGTGGTTGCCGCCCTTGTAATTGTCGCGAAAGAACGCTGCGGTGTGAAACACCGTATCGCAGCCTCGCATCGACTCTGCGAACGCGTCGACATCGGCCATGTCACCCACCACCAGTTCCACACCCGGCAAATGGTTGAGCTGCTGTTCACCTTTGGCTCTTGAACGGACCAGGGCTTTGACCACGCAGCCATGAGCGATCAATTCACGCACCAGGTTGTTGCCCAACAAGCCGGTTGCGCCAGTAACGAATACACTTTGCATTGCTTAACCCTCAGCCTGATCGGCTAAAAAATGACATCAACACCGCACTGTCGAAGAAGGCCTCTTCATGGATGGCCAGCCCGTCTTTGAAGGTGAAATGTGCGGCGTAGTACACGGCAATGTGGCGGCCATGGGGTGGAATCACCCGGTCCGGCATCACCAATGGTGCGGTGAAGGTGCCGGTCAGGAAGGCGGTCAGTGCTAAACGATCGTCAGCAACGGCAAAGGGGCTGAAGGTTAGCTGGGCATCTGGGAACGCTTCGAGTAATGCGGTTTCTCGCTTGCGCATGGATTCGCGACCGGTTTGCATCCCCATCCCATCGAAGTAGATGAAGTCTTCGCAAACCAGCGCAAGCATCGCCTCCACATCACGGCGATTGAAGGCGCTGGCGGCGCGTTCCGCAAAGTCGTTGGGGCCAGTAGTCATACACTCCGTTCCATTCCATTCGTTTCGAAGGCCTGTAGATATACCTTTGAGGCCTCTTTCGAAAAACAGCGACTACTGCATAATGGCTTTGCATATATGCAGACCAGGGAAGATATGAAGCATGGCGTTGCAAGCAAATTGGGACGATCTTCGTCTGCTGTTGGCCGTCTCGCGGCGTGGCAGCTTTCTTCAAGCGGGTCAGTTGCTGGGTATCGCGGCGTCTACGGTGTCTCGCCGGTTGACCCAACTTGAGGGCGCCCTGGGCGAGCCACTCGTCGAGCGGGGCGTTGAAGGATGCTGGTTGACCTCGCGGGGCCAATCCCTCGTGGAAGTTGCCCAAGCTGCGGAAGCGGGCTTGAGGCGTCAAACCGTTGCTGGCATCTCCGGGTTACATACAGAGCTATTGGGCAGTGTCCTGGTCAGCGCAGGAGAGGGATTTTCGTCTTACGTACTGGAGGCCGCGAGTCGCTTCACCTCTCTTCACCCGCGTTGCTCGGTGGAGTTGCTGGTAACAGCCGACTTCCACAAGATCGTCCGCGGCGTGGCAGACATTGCCGTGCGCACAGCTCATCTGGGCGAGCCGTCGCTGATTTATCGACCCATCGGCAGGCTCGCCTACGGTGTCTTCGCCGATGCAGGTTATCTGAAGCGGTTTCCAGGGGTGACTCCGGCCACTGCGGTCAATATTGCCTTGCTTCCTCCGCTGGACATGTTGCCGCAAATGCGTGCGGCAAAGGCCGCGGGGCTGGAACGCGCGCAGATCAGCGTGAACTCATTCGCGGCTCAGCTCGAGTCGGTGAGGCGAGGCATGGGTGTGGCAGTACTGCCCCGTATTCTGGCGAAGGACCTGATCGGGTTGTTCCCGGAACTCCAACTTCCAGATATGGAAGTCTATCTGGTGACCCGGCCTCAGGCATTGAAACAGGCCCACATCAAATGTTTCTTTGCCATCCTGGAACAGGTGCTGCTTGAAGCCCTTTCCATAGAAAATGTCGAAGGTTACTTCTTGGGGCGACCCGAAACGGGCGCATAGGGGGCGCTTGTCAAAATGATAGAGATTGATGACGTTGGTAGAATCTTCTCCAAGCTTCGCGTGGAGGCCTACGGGACAGCACCAGCCGATAGACGCGTGTTCGGGTCTATGCTTATCTTGCCCTTCTAATCAGGTCCACCCATAAACACCGAGCAGCCAATCAGAGGAACACGTGAAACTTTCGACACCTACTGCAGCACTGCTCTGTCTATTGCTCGGCACTGTTGTCAGGGCAGAGCAGTATCAGGTCGTTACCGAAGAGTGGGCACCGTACAACTACCTGGAGAACAATCAGCTCACCGGCATGACCACGGAGATCGTTCGGGCCATCATGGCGCTGACCGGGGATGACTTTGAGGTACTACTGCAGCCCAGTATGCGAACCACCCAGGCATTGAAGACCCGGCGCAAGACTATCATGTACTCCCTGTTCCGCACGGCGGAGCGCGAGCCGTTGTACAAGTGGGTCGGACCGATCGTGGAAGAGTCCATTCACCCCTATCAGTCGGCCAAAGCGTCGCCGGTGAACTCCTTGGAACAACTGCTGCGGGTCCCGCAGATCACCACCCGACATGCCGGCCTGGTGCCCGAGATGCTGCGGTCGCTGGGTTTCAACAACCTGGACAGAAGTGCAACCGAGAGCCAGCAGCTCTACCGCATGCTGCTCGCCGGGCGCACCGACATCATCGTCGGCGACACCGATGCGGGGGTGGCTTACTACAGCCGCCAGTTGAACATCGCCCCCGGCACGCTGCGACAGATTCCCATCGAGCTTTACCGTTCATCGCTGTACATTGCCTTCAGCCTCGACTGTGAAGACGAACGGGTAGCCGCGTGGGCCAGCGCCCTGGAGCAGCTGCGCCATTCTGGCGAGTTGGAGCGCATCCAGCGTCGGTACGAGCAACCCATCGGGAAATAAAAACGTGGCACCGGCGAAAGCCCGCCCCGCATTACTTCACACAGTGTGTTTTGCTCAGGTGATCGCTTTCAGAAATCGGCGGGCGCCGAAGTCAGCCAAAAATACGGGGCTGTTTCAGGTCATCCATAGCAACCCAATCGGGGGGAAAACCAGGGATTTCTTCCGGTCGCTACCGACCCAGGCTGTGTGAAAACACCGCCGAGCAGTTCAAGATCAGCGGTTTAAAACAGTATGAGTCGATAGTGGACTTTCACTACCGGCAGCTTTCGTTCGGTCGTTGTCCTTCGAACAGCAATGG
>NZ_CAXAQH010000052.1:0-15726 GCF_963970905.1 Pseudomonas sp. EL_65y_Pfl2_R96
AGTGACGCACGGCCGAATCGTATTCAACGTGAGCGGTGTTGATGGTGATACCACGAGCTTTTTCTTCTGGGGCGCTGTCGATCTTGTCGAAGTCAACCTTGGCCGAACCGAAAACTTCGGAGCAGACGCGGGTCAGAGCAGCGGTCAGAGTGGTTTTACCGTGGTCAACGTGACCGATAGTGCCAACGTTGACGTGCGGTTTGTTACGTTCAAATTTTTCTTTAGCCACGACAATTAACTCCTTGCCTAAAGGGCTGGATCAGCCTTGTTTTTTAACGATAGCTTCGACGATGTTCGACGGAGCTTCGGAGTATTTGGAGAATTCCATAGAGTAGCTCGCGCGACCCTGAGACATGGAACGAACGTCGGTCGCATAACCGAACATCTCACCCAGCGGAACTTCGGCACGGATAACCTTGCCGGACACTGTGTCTTCCATACCCTGGATCAGACCACGACGACGGTTCAGGTCACCCATCACGTCACCCATGTAGTCCTCAGGTGTTACAACTTCAACCTTCATGATCGGCTCAAGAACAACACCGCCACCTTTGGTAGCCAGTTGCTTGGTCGCCATGGAGGCCGCCACCTTGAACGCCATCTCGTTGGAGTCGACGTCGTGGTAAGAACCATCGAAAACGGTAGCCTTCAGGCCGATCAGCGGATAGCCGGCGACAACGCCGTTCTTCATCTGCTCTTCGATACCCTTCTGGATCGCCGGGATGTATTCCTTAGGAACCACACCACCAACAACTTCGTTCAGGAATTGCAGACCTTCCTGACCTTCGTCAGCAGGAGCAAAACGGATCCAGCAGTGGCCGAACTGACCACGACCGCCGGACTGGCGAACGAACTTGCCTTCGATCTCACAGGCCTTCGTGATCTTCTCACGATAGGAAACCTGTGGTTTACCGATGTTGGCTTCGACGTTGAACTCACGGCGCATCCGGTCAACCAGGATGTCCAGGTGCAACTCGCCCATGCCGGAGATGATCGTTTGACCAGTCTCTTCATCAGTCTTGACGCGGAAAGATGGATCTTCCTGAGCGAGCTTGCCCAGAGCGATACCCATTTTTTCCTGGTCGTCCTTGGTCTTAGGCTCTACGGCAACCGAAATAACCGGCTCCGGGAAGTCCATGCGAACCAGGATGATTGGCTTGTCAGCGGAGCAGAGGGTGTCACCAGTGGTAACGTCCTTCATGCCGATCAGGGCCGCGATGTCGCCAGCGCGTACTTCCTTGATCTCTTCACGGGTGTTTGCGTGCATTTGCACCATACGACCCACACGCTCTTTCTTGCCTTTAACCGAGTTGATCACGCCGTCGCCGGAGCTCAACACGCCCGAGTAAACGCGAGCAAAGGTCAAAGTACCCACGAATGGGTCGGTAGCGATCTTGAACGCCAGAGCCGAGAACGGCTCGTTGTCGTCTGCATGACGCTCCATTTCAACAGTCTCGTCATCCGGGTCAGTACCCTTGATGGCAGGAATGTCGACTGGTGCCGGCAGGTAGTCGATAACAGCGTCGAGAACCAGGGGAACGCCCTTGTTCTTGAAAGAAGAACCGCAAACAGCCAGAACGATTTCGCCAGCGATAGTACGCTGACGCAGAGCGCCCTTGATTTCCGCGATGGTGAGCTCTTCACCTTCGAGGTACTTGTTCATCAGCTCTTCACTGGCTTCAGCCGCAGCTTCAACCATGTTGCTGCGCCACTCTTCAGCCAGCTCCTGCAACTCAGCAGGAATTGCTTCACGGCGAGCAGCCATACCTTTGTCAGCATCATCCCAGTAAACCGCTTCCATGGAGATCAGATCGATCTGACCCTGGAAGTTGTCTTCGGAACCGATAGCCAACTGGATTGGCACTGGGGTGTGACCCAGACGCTGCTTGATCTGACCGATCACGCGCAGGAAGTTCGCACCAGCACGGTCCATCTTGTTTACGTAAACAAGACGCGGAACACCGTACTTGTTGGCTTGACGCCATACGGTTTCCGACTGAGGCTCAACGCCCGAAGTACCGCAGAACACAACGACCGCGCCGTCGAGTACGCGCAGGGAGCGCTCTACTTCGATGGTGAAGTCAACGTGACCCGGGGTATCGATGATGTTGAAGCGATGCTTCTCGAACTGCTTGTTGGAGCCAGCCCAGAACGCAGTAGTAGCAGCAGAGGTAATGGTAATACCCCGCTCCTGCTCTTGCACCATCCAGTCCATGGTCGCGGCGCCATCATGCACCTCGCCCATTTTGTGGTTTACGCCAGTGTAAAAAAGGACGCGCTCGGTGGTGGTGGTTTTACCAGCATCCACGTGAGCAACGATACCGATGTTACGGTAGCGGTTAATCGGAGTAGTACGAGCCATAAAGCCCTCGCAAAATTAGTGACGCTAAAATTAGAAGCGGTAGTGCGAGAAAGCCTTGTTGGCTTCAGCCATACGGTGCACGTCTTCACGCTTCTTAACTGCAGCACCTTTACCTTCAGCAGCGTCCAACAGTTCGCCAGCCAAACGCAGAGCCATAGACTTCTCGCCGCGCTTACGGGCGAAGTCTACCAACCAGCGCATTGCCAGCGCGTTACGACGGGACGGACGAACTTCGACCGGAACCTGGTAAGTAGCACCGCCTACACGGCGCGACTTTACTTCGACCAGCGGAGCGATGGCGTCGAGAGCTTTCTCGAAGATTTCCAGGGGGTCGCTGTTCTTGCGTTCTTTAACCTTTTCCAGCGCGCCATAAACGATACGCTCGGCAACGGCTTTTTTACCGCTTTCCATTACGTGGTTCATGAACTTGGCCAGGATTTGGCTTCCGTATTTTGGATCGTCAAGCACTTCGCGCTTGGCTGCTACGCGTCTTCTTGGCATGGATAAGCCCTCAAACGGTCTTCAGGTTCGCTCGGAATCGGTGCCCTTTCGGGACGCCTCCGACCTTACTCTTATCGACTCAGAAAAATAGAAATCGGTTTTTTTGCTGCAAGCGGCTATTACTTCGGACGCTTGGTACCGTACTTCGAACGACCTTGGTTACGACCTTTAACGCCGGAAGTATCCAAAGAGCCGCGAACGGTGTGGTAACGAACACCTGGCAAGTCTTTTACACGACCGCCGCGGATCAGTACCACGCTGTGCTCTTGCAGGTTGTGGCCTTCACCACCGATGTACGAGGAAACCTCGAAACCGTTGGTCAGACGCACACGGCATACTTTACGCAGTGCCGAGTTAGGTTTTTTCGGCGTAGTGGTATACACACGGGTGCATACGCCACGACGTTGCGGGCAGTTCTGCAGCGCAGGCACGTCGGATTTCTCGACGATACGCTTACGCGGCTGACGTACCAGCTGGTTGATAGTTGCCATCTACTAGCTCCACTGTTGTCTTGCGACGCTATTGTCTTGCAAGAAAAGCAAAATGGCAGGAACGAATTCCCGCCAAATTTAGGGGTACAAGAGTCTAAAGAGGATCTTGTCCCCAGTCAAGGCAAGGCCCCGACCTCCCCACTCATCCAACCTCGACAAAATGCCTCGATTCGATGAACGGAGCGACCAGGGCCCGCACTCATTTACCGCAGAACTCAGTTACCGCTCGAGTTCAGCGCTTCGGTCAGTGCAGCTTCCACTTCACTGGCGCTTACACGCAACGGCTTGTCAGCATCACGGCGGCGCTTGCGCTCGCTGTGATAAGCCAGACCGGTACCGGCCGGGATCAGACGACCCACGACTACGTTTTCTTTCAGGCCGCGCAGGTAATCGCGCTTGCCGGTTACCGCCGCTTCGGTCAGTACGCGAGTGGTTTCCTGGAAGGAAGCCGCCGAGATGAACGATTCGGTGGACAACGACGCCTTGGTGATACCCAGCAGAACGCGAGTGAACTTGGAGACAAATTTATCTTCAGTGCTCAGACGCTCGTTCTCGACCAGCACGTGAGTCAGCTCCATCTGGTCGCCCTTGATGAAACTGGAATCGCCGGATTCAGCGATTTCAACTTTACGCAGCATCTGACGCAGGATGGTCTCGATGTGCTTGTCGTTGATCTTCACGCCTTGCAGACGGTAAACGTCCTGGATCTCGTTCACGATGTACTTGGCCAGCGCACTCACACCCAACAGACGCAGGATGTCGTGTGGATCGCTCGGACCGTCGGAGATAACTTCGCCGCGGTTTACCTGTTCGCCTTCGAAGACGTTCAGGTGGCGCCACTTCGGAATCAGCTCTTCATACGGATCGCTACCGTCGTTCGGGGTGATAACCAGACGGCGCTTGCCCTTGGTCTCTTTACCGAACGCGATGGTGCCGCTGACTTCAGCCAGAATCGAGGCTTCTTTCGGACGACGGGCTTCGAACAAGTCGGCAACACGCGGCAGACCACCGGTGATGTCGCGGGTCTTCGAAGTCTCTTGCGGAATACGAGCGATAACATCACCGATCGCGATTTTCGCACCGTCCGCTACACCGACCAGGGCGTTCGCAGGCAGGAAGTACTGAGCAATTACGTCGGTACCCGGCAGCAAGAGATCCTTGCCGTTGTCATCAACCATCTTCACAGCAGGACGGATATCTTTACCGGCAGCTGGACGGTCTTTGGCGTCAAGTACTTCAATGTTGGTCATACCGGTCAATTCGTCAGTCTGACGCTTGATCGTGATGCCTTCTTCCATGCCCACGTAGGTCACGGTACCTTTCATTTCGGTAACGATTGGGTGAGTGTGCGGATCCCACTTGGCCACGATTGCGCCAGCGTCGACCTTGTCACCTTCTTTAACCGAAATCACAGCACCGTACGGCAGCTTGTAGCGCTCGCGCTCACGACCGAAGTCATCAGCGATCGCCAGCTCACCGGAACGGGACACAGCAACCAGGCAACCATCCACCCGCTCAACGTGCTTCAGGTTATGCAGACGGACGGTACCGCCATTCTTCACCTGAACGCTGTCGGCTGCGGAGGTCCGGCTTGCCGCACCACCGATGTGGAACGTACGCATGGTCAGCTGGGTACCCGGCTCACCGATGGACTGGGCAGCGATAACGCCGACCGCTTCACCGATGTTCACCTGGTGACCACGAGCCAAGTCACGGCCGTAGCACTTGGCACAAATGCCGTAGCGGGTTTCGCAGCTGATCGGCGAACGCACGATCACTTCATCGATGCTGTTCAGCTCGATGAACTCGACCCACTTCTCGTCTACCAGCGTGCCGGCAGGAACGATAACTTCCTCGGTACCTGGCTTGAATACGTCACGGGCAATGACACGACCCAATACGCGCTCACCCAACGGCTCAACAACGTCACCGCCTTCAATGTGCGGAGTCATTACCAGGCCATGTTCGGTGCCGCAATCGATCTCGGTCACAACCAGATCCTGCGCCACGTCTACCAGACGACGAGTCAGGTAACCGGAGTTCGCAGTTTTCAACGCGGTATCCGCCAAACCTTTACGAGCACCGTGAGTGGAGATGAAGTACTGAAGTACGCTCAAACCTTCACGGAAGTTCGCTGTAATCGGCGTTTCAATGATGGAGCCGTCCGGCTTGGCCATCAGGCCACGCATACCGGCGAGCTGACGGATCTGCGCAGCAGAACCCCGTGCGCCCGAGTCGGCCATCATGTACATCGAGTTGAAGGATTCCTGGTCGACTTCGACGCCATGACGGTCGATGACCTTCTCTTTCGAGAGGTTGGCCATCATCGCCTTGGAAACTTCGTCGTTCGCCTTGGACCAAAGGTCGATCACTTTGTTGTACTTCTCGCCCTGGGTTACCAGGCCGGAGGCGTACTGACTTTCGATCTCTTTCACTTCGTCGGTGGCTGCACCGATGATGCGGGCTTTTTCATCCGGGATAACGAAGTCGTTAACACCGATGGAAACGCCGGAGATGGTCGAGTAGGCAAAACCGGTGTACATCAACTGGTCAGCGAAGATCACGGTCTCTTTCAAACCAACCACGCGGTAGCACTGGTTGATCAGCTTGGAGATCGCCTTCTTCTTCATCGGCTGGTTGACGACGTCGTACGACAGGCCAGGTGGAACAACCTGGAACAACAGCGCACGGCCAACAGTAGTGTCGACGATACGGGTGTTCTTGACGCTGCCACCGTCACGATCGTTTACGGTTTCGTTGATCCGCACTTTGACTTTGGCGTGCAGTGCGGCTTCGCCGGCACGGAACACACGGTCAACTTCCTGCAGATCCGCGAACACACGACCTTCGCCCTTGGCGTTGATCGCTTCACGAGTCATGTAGTACAGACCCAATACAACGTCCTGCGACGGAACGATGATTGGCTCACCGTTGGCTGGCGACAGAATGTTGTTGGTCGACATCATCAACGCACGCGCTTCCAACTGGGCTTCCAGAGTCAGCGGTACGTGCACGGCCATTTGGTCGCCGTCGAAGTCGGCGTTGTACGCAGCACAGACCAGAGGGTGCAGCTGGATAGCCTTACCTTCGATCAGTACCGGTTCAAACGCCTGGATACCCAGACGGTGAAGGGTCGGTGCACGGTTGAGGAGAACCGGGTGTTCGCGAATCACTTCAGCGAGAACGTCCCAAACCTCTGGCAGCTCGCGCTCGACCATTTTCTTGGCGGCTTTGATGGTGGTAGCAAGACCACGCATTTCCAGCTTGCCGAAAATGAACGGCTTGAACAGCTCGAGAGCCATTTTCTTCGGCAGACCGCACTGGTGCAGACGCAGGGTCGGACCTACGGTAATTACCGAACGACCGGAGTAGTCAACACGCTTACCGAGCAAGTTCTGACGGAAACGACCTTGCTTACCCTTGATCATGTCAGCCAGGGATTTCAGAGGACGCTTGTTGGAACCGGTGATAGCGCGGCCACGACGACCGTTGTCGAGCAGTGCATCGACGGCTTCCTGCAACATACGCTTTTCGTTGCGCACGATGATGTCCGGAGCGGACAGATCGAGCAAACGCTTCAAGCGGTTGTTACGGTTGATCACTCGACGATACAGATCGTTGAGGTCGGAAGTCGCGAAGCGACCACCATCCAGCGGGACCAGTGGACGCAGATCTGGCGGCAGAACCGGCAGAACAGTCAGCACCATCCATTCTGGAAGGTTGCCGGAACCCTGGAAGGCTTCCATCAACTTCAGACGCTTGGACAGCTTCTTGATTTTGGTTTCGGAATTGGTTTGCGGAATTTCTTCACGCAGACGGCCAATCTCGTGCTCCAGGTCGATAGCGTGCAGCAGTTCGCGGACAGCTTCGGCACCCATGCGGGCATCGAAATCGTCGCCGAACTCTTCCAGCGCTTCGAAGTACTGCTCATCGTTCAGCAGCTGACCTTTTTCAAGGGTGGTCATGCCTGGGTCGATAACGACGTAGCTCTCGAAGTAGAGAACGCGTTCGATATCACGCAGGGTCATGTCCATCAGCAAGCCGATACGCGACGGCAGCGATTTCAGGAACCAGATGTGGGCAACCGGCGAGGCCAGCTCGATGTGCGCCATGCGCTCACGGCGAACTTTTGCCAGTGCAACTTCAACGCCGCACTTCTCGCAGATAACACCACGGTGCTTCAAGCGCTTGTACTTACCGCACAGGCACTCGTAATCCTTTACCGGGCCAAAGATCTTGGCGCAGAACAGGCCGTCACGCTCAGGTTTGAACGTACGGTAGTTGATGGTTTCCGGCTTTTTAACTTCACCGAACGACCACGAACGGATCATCTCAGGCGATGCCAATCCAATACGGATGGCGTCGAACTCTTCGACTTGACCCTGGTTTTTCAGCAAATTCAGTAGGTCTTTCAAGGCCTTTCCTCCTGGCGGAGCAGAGAGCGGGCAATCCTGCCCCGCTCTCGATTCGCGTCACGTGTTATTCGGTTTCCAGATCGATATCGATGCCGAGGGAACGAATTTCCTTGATCAACACGTTGAAGGACTCGGGCATGCCCGGCTCCATACGGTGATCGCCGTCCACGATGTTTTTGTACATCTTGGTCCGGCCGTTCACATCGTCCGACTTCACTGTGAGCATTTCTTGCAGAGTGTAAGCAGCACCGTATGCTTCCAGTGCCCAGACCTCCATCTCCCCGAAACGCTGACCACCGAACTGCGCCTTACCACCCAGCGGCTGCTGGGTAACCAGGCTGTACGAACCGGTAGAACGAGCGTGCATCTTGTCGTCTACCAAGTGGTTCAGCTTCAGCATGTACATGTAGCCAACAGTAACCGGGCGCTCGAACTTGTTGCCGGTACGGCCGTCGGTCAGCTGCATCTGGCCGCTTTCTGGCAGGTCTGCCAGTTTCAGCATGGCCTTGATTTCGCTTTCCTTGGCGCCGTCGAACACTGGAGTGGCCATAGGAACGCCGCCACGCAGGTTCTTCGCCAGATCCAGAATTTCCTGGTCGGAGAAGCTGTCCAGATCTTCGTTACGACCGCCGATCTGGTTGTAGATCTCGTCCAGGAAGGTGCGAAGTTCAGCGACTTTACGTTGCTCTTCGACCATCCGGTTGATCTTCTCGCCCAGACCTTTGGCCGCGAGGCCCAGGTGGGTTTCAAGGATCTGACCAACGTTCATACGCGAAGGTACGCCCAACGGGTTGAGGACGACGTCGACCGGGGTGCCATTGGCATCGTGCGGCATGTCTTCAACCGGCATGATCACGGAGACCACACCTTTGTTACCGTGACGACCGGCCATCTTGTCGCCCGGCTGGATGCGGCGACGGATTGCCAGGTAAACCTTGACGATTTTCAGCACGCCTGGAGCCAGGTCATCGCCCTGCTGCAGTTTGCGCTTCTTGTCTTCGAACTTGTCGTCCAGCAGACGGCGGCGATCAACGATGTAGGCCTGAGCCTTCTCGAGCTGCTCGTTAAGAGCATCTTCAGCCATGCGCAGTTTGAACCACTGGCCGTGCTCAAGACCGTCGAGAACTTCGTCGGTGATTTCCTGACCTTTCTTCAGACCGGCGCCGCCTTCGGCTTTGTGGCCGACCAGAGCGGAACGCAGACGTTCGAAAGTTGCGCCTTCAACGATACGGAACTCTTCGTTCAGGTCCTTGCGGATCTCGTCGAGTTGAGTCTTCTCGATCGACAGAGCACGAGCATCACGCTCAACGCCATCACGAGTGAAGACCTGTACGTCGATGACAGTACCCTTGGTGCCGGTAGGCACACGCAGGGAAGTGTCTTTAACGTCGCTGGCTTTTTCACCGAAAATCGCACGCAGCAGCTTTTCTTCCGGAGTCAGCTGGGTCTCGCCTTTCGGAGTGACCTTACCTACCAGAATGTCGCCTGCGCCAACTTCAGCACCTACGTAAACGATACCGGCTTCGTCCAGCTTGTTCAGTGCAGCTTCACCCACGTTCGGGATGTCTGCAGTGATTTCCTCTGGCCCAAGCTTGGTGTCACGCGCCACACAGGTCAGTTCCTGAATGTGGATCGTGGTGAAACGGTCTTCCTGAACCACACGCTCGGACAGGCAGATGGAGTCTTCGAAGTTGAAGCCGTTCCATGCCATGAACGCGATGCGCATGTTCTGACCCAGAGCCAGCTCACCCATATCGGTGGACGGACCGTCAGCCATGATGTCGCTGCGCTGAACCCGATCACCCTTGCTCACCAGCGGACGCTGGTTGATGCAGGTGTTCTGGTTGGAGCGGGTGTACTTGGTCAGGTTGTAGATGTCGACACCAGCTTCGCCGGTTTCAACTTCGTCATCAGCAACACGAACCACGATACGGCTGGCGTCGACGGAATCGATGACGCCACCACGACGAGCCACGACGCAAACGCCGGAGTCGCGAGCCACGTTACGCTCCATGCCGGTACCTACCAGCGGCTTGTCAGCGCGCAGGGTTGGTACAGCTTGACGCTGCATGTTCGAACCCATCAACGCACGGTTGGCGTCGTCGTGCTCGAGGAACGGGATCAGCGACGCAGCAACCGAAACTACCTGCTTCGGCGATACGTCCATCAAGGTGACGTCTTCCGGCGCCTTGACGGTGAATTCGTTCAAGTGACGAACAGCTACCAGCTCGTCGATCAGGACTTTCTTGTCGTTCATCGTGGCCGAAGCCTGAGCGATCACGTGATCGGCTTCTTCGATGGCGGACAGGAACACGATCTCGTCGGTGACCAGAGCATCTTTCACCACGCGGTACGGGCTCTCGAGGAAGCCGTACTGGTTGGTGCGCGCATAGGCCGCCAGGGAGTTGATCAGACCGATGTTCGGACCTTCCGGCGTTTCAATCGGGCATACACGACCATAGTGAGTCGGGTGTACGTCACGGACTTCGAAGCCTGCACGTTCGCGAGTCAAACCACCAGGGCCGAGTGCGGAAACACGACGCTTGTGGGTGATCTCGGACAGCGGGTTGTTCTGGTCCATGAACTGCGACAGCTGGCTGGAACCGAAGAACTCTTTCACCGCCGCAGCCACTGGCTTGGCGTTGATCAGGTCTTGCGGCATCAGGCCTTCGCTTTCAGCCATCGACAGACGCTCTTTGACCGCACGCTCAACACGTACCAGGCCAACGCGGAACTGGTTCTCGGCCATTTCGCCTACGCAGCGAACACGACGGTTACCCAGGTGGTCGATGTCATCGACGATGCCTTTGCCGTTACGGATGTCGACCAGAGTCTTCAGAACCGCGACGATGTCTTCTTTGCACAACACGCCCGAACCTTCGATCTCGGTACGACCGATACGACGGTTGAACTTCATCCGGCCGACCGCAGACAGGTCATAGCGCTCAGGGCTGAAGAACAGGTTGTTGAACAACGTCTCGGCCGCGTCTTTGGTTGGCGGCTCGCCTGGACGCATCATGCGATAGATCTCGACCAGTGCTTCCAATTGGTTGCTGGTGGAGTCGATCTTCAGGGTGTCGGAGACGAACGGACCGCAGTCGATATCGTTGGTGTACAGAGTTTCGATGCGAACAACGCCGGCCTTGGCAATTTTTGCCAGGATTTCGGTGTTCAGCTCGGTGTTGCACTCTGCCAGGATTTCGCCGGTAGCCGGATGCACGATGACCTTGGCGGTAGTGCGGCCCAGGACGTAGTCCAGAGGCACTTGCAGCTCTTTGATCCCGGCTTTTTCCAGCTGGTTGATGTGGCGAGCGGTAATACGACGACCCTGCTCGACAATAACCTTGCCTTTGTCATCCTGAATATCGAGGACAGCAATTTCACCACGCAGGCGCTGAGGCACCAGTTCCAGGCTGAGGTTTTCACCTTGCACGTGGAAGACGTTGGTGGTGTAGAACGCATCCAGCACTTCTTCGGTGGTATAGCCCAGCGCGCGCAGCAATACCGATGCAGGCAGCTTGCGACGACGGTCGATACGCACGAATACGCAGTCTTTCGGGTCGAACTCGAAGTCCAGCCACGAACCGCGGTAAGGAATGATGCGCGCGGAGTACAGCAGTTTGCCGGAGCTGTGCGTCTTGCCACGGTCGTGGTCGAAGAACACGCCCGGGGAACGGTGCAGCTGGGAAACGATTACACGCTCGGTACCGTTGATTACGAAGGTACCGTTCTCAGTCATCAGGGGGATTTCACCCATGTAGACTTCTTGCTCTTTGATATCCTTGATCGCTTTGTTCGACGATTCTTTGTCGAAAATGATCAGGCGCACTTTTACCCGCAAAGGTACGGCGTAAGTTACACCGCGCAATACGCATTCTTTGACATCAAATGCCGGTTCGCCCAGGCGATAACCGACGTACTCCAGCGCAGCATTGCCGGAGTAGCTGATGATCGGGAAAACGGATTTGAAGGCCGCATGCAGGCCCACGTCGCGGAACTGATCTTTAGTCGCTCCCGCTTGCAAGAATTCACGATACGAATCCAGCTGGATGGCCAGGAGGTACGGCACATCCATGACGTCCGGCAACTTGCTAAAGTCCTTGCGGATACGTTTTTTCTCAGTATATGAGTAAGCCATCAGCGTTCCCCAGCTTGGTCACCTGCTTGTTTGGCCCCTCCCGACGGGAGCAGCCAGAAAATCGTGCAAACCCCATGGTTTGCGCCACCGCATCGGGTGGTTACAGCTCGTTACCAGCACCGACCCAGTCGGCTGCCAATAACGGAAAAAGGCCGGTGGCAAGAGCCACCAGCCATCAGCCTTTTGCTTAACGCTCGGGCTGGAAACGCAAAGTCGATGCTTACTTCAGCTCGACTTTAGCGCCTGCTTCTTCCAGAGCTGCTTTGGCTTTGTCAGCTGCGTCTTTGGCAACAGCTTCCAGAACCATGGCAGGAGCGCCGTCAACTACAGCCTTGGCTTCTTTCAGGCCCAGACCGGTCAGTTCACGTACAGCCTTGATCACGTTAACTTTCTTCTCGCCAGCTTCGGTCAGCATGACGTTGAATTCGGTTTGCTCTTCAGCAACGGCAGCAGCAACAGCTGGGCCAGCGGAAGCAGCAGCAGCGGTAACGCCGAATTTTTCTTCGAAAGCTTTGATCAGCTCAACAACCTGGATAACCGACATTTCAGCTACGGCGTTGAGGATATCGTCTTGAGAGATAGACATGACTCTAATTCCTGATTTGGGGACGGCCTACGCGACCATCGAAATAAACAAAAAAGCGCGAAAGGAAGTGCTCAGCCTCAGGCTGCAACAGCTTCTTTTTGGTCGCGAATAGCCGCCAGAGTACGAGCCAATTTGCTGGTAGCGCCTTGAATCACGCTCATCAGCTGAGAAATTGCTTCGTCACGGGTCGGCAGAGTTGCCAGTACGTCGATCTGATTAGCTGCGAGGAACTTGCCCTCGAACGCAGCTGCCTTGATCTCGAACTTATCCTGACCTTTGGCGAATTCTTTGAACAAACGGGCAGCAGCGCCTGGATGTTGGTTAGAGAACGCGATCAAGGTCGGGCCGGTGAACACGTCGTTGAGGACACTGTATTCAGTGTCAGCAACTGCGCGCTTGAGCAGGGTGTTACGTACGACACGTACGTAAACGCCAGCTTCACGAGCCTCTTTACGGAGTCCGGTCATTGCGCCTACTGTCACACCGCGGGCATCAGCCACAACAGCAGACAGAGCGACTTTGGCAGCCTCGTTGACTTCAGCGACGATGGCCTTCTTGTCTTCGAGTTTAATTGCCACGGGTTTAACTCCTGCTTGTTACCGTTTCATCCAACCGAGGCCGGATGTCGTTTTGGTGTCTGATTCGGTAAGGAACCGGGAGCACCATCTGCGTAGGCTTGAGGTTTAAGACTTGCGTCGCCTACGGTCTTGGATAGCCCCCGCCAGGCAGGGACCCCAATCTTTCAATTGGCGCAATCACTTGCGCCAACCGGTGTCTTACGCGTCGAGCGAGCCTTGGTCGATGACCAGACCTGGACCCATGGTGGTGCTCAGGGTAACGCGCTTGACGTAAATACCTTTCGAGGAAGCTGGCTTGATACGCTTCAGATCAGCGATCAGGGCTTCAACGTTTTCCTTCAGCTTGACGGCATCAAAGCCGACTTTGCCAACGGAAGTGTGGATGATGCCGTTTTTGTCGGTGCGATAACGAACCTGACCAGCCTTGGCGTTTTTAACCGCGGTAGCTACGTCTGGAGTCACAGTGCCGACTTTAGGGTTAGGCATCAGACCACGTGGACCGAGGATCTGACCCAACTGACCTACAACGCGCATTGCATCCGGGGATGCGATCACTACGTCATAGTTCAGGTCGCCGCCTTTCATTTCGGCAGCCAGGTCGTCCATGCCTACACGGTCAGCGCCGGCAGCCAGAGCGGCCTCAGCAGCAGGACCTTGGGTGAACACGGCAACGCGAACGGTCTTGCCAGTGCCGTGCGGCAGCACGGTAGCACTACGAACGACCTGGTCGGATTTACGCGGGTCAACACCCAGATTCACAGCAACGTCGAACGACTCGCTGAACTTGACAGTCGACAGCTCGGACAGCAGAGCAGCAGCGTCTACAAAATTGTAGGCCTTGCCTGCTTCGATTTTGCCGGCGATAGCCTTTTGACGCTTGGTCAGCTTAGCCATTACACACCCTCCACGTTAAGGCCCATGCTACGAGCAGAACCGGCGATAGTACGCACGGCTGCTTCCATATCAGCTGCAGTCAGATCCGCGTTTTTGGTTTTCGCGATTTCTTCCAGCTGAGCACGAGTTACGGTGCCAACCTTAACGGTGTTCGGACGAGCGGAACCGCTAGTCAGACCAGCAGCCTTCTTCAGCAGAACCGAAGCAGGGGTGGATTTGGTTTCGAAAGTGAAGCTACGGTCGCTGTAGACAGTGATGATCACTGGAGTCGGCAGACCTGGCTCAAGACCCTGAGTACGGGCGTTGAAAGCCTTGCAGAACTCCATGATGTTCACGCCGTGCTGACCCAGAGCAGGACCAACAGGTGGGCTTGGGTTAGCCTGAGCGGCTTTCACTTGCAGCTTGATGTAAGCGGTAATCTTCTTGGCCATGAGGCACTCCAATTACGGGTTCAAACGCCTCGAAAGGCTCCCCGGTTACTTGCGCGTTTATCCCAGTGACGACAAAACCCCACAGCCTAGGGCTGCGGGGTTGGGATGCTTGCTCAGCTAGACCTTTTCGACCTGACTGAACTCTAACTCTACCGGAGTAGAGCGACCGAAAATGAGCACCGCCACTTGGATCCGGCTCTTTTCGTAGTTAACTTCTTCAACCGTGCCGGTAAAATCAGCAAACGGCCCATCGTTGACACGCACCGACTCGCCCGGCTCGAACAATGTCTTCGGCTTCGGCTTGTCGCTACCATCAGCAACGCGACGCAGAATCGCTTCTGCTTCTTTATCTGTGATTGGCGCAGGCTTGTCGGCAGTACCACCGATGAAACCCATCACCCGAGGAGTATCCTTGACCAAGTGCCAAGTACCCTCATTCATGTCCATCTGAACCAGCACATAACCAGGGAAGAATTTACGCTCGCTTTTGCGTTTCTGGCCATTACGCATTTCAACCACTTCTTCAGTGGGAACCAGAATTTCGCCGAAGCCATCTTCCATGCCAGCCAGCTTTACGCGCTCGATCAACGAACGCATGACATGCTTCTCGTAACCCGAGTAAGCATGCACAACGTACCAACGCTTAGCCACGGGACACCCTTAGCCGACAATCAAGGAAACAAGCCAGCCGAGCAGGGAATCAAGTCCCCACAACAGCAACGCCATAACCAGAACAACAGCCACAACAATCAACGTGGTCTGCGTGGTTTCTTGGCGAGTTGGCCATACGACTTTACGAATCTCGGTGCGAGCTTCCTTAACCAGTACAAAGAAAGACTTGCCCTTGACTGTTTGCAGGCCTACAAAGGCAGCTACAGCAGCAATGACAAGCAAAGCGAGTACACGGTACAGGATCGGCGAAGCAGAGTAATACTGATTGCCAACAACGCCAACAACCACCAAAGCGACTACTACAAGCCACTTGAGCAGATCGAAGCGAGAGCCTTGAGCTTCAGCTTTAGGAGTCATCTATGAAGATCCTGTGAAAAGAAAGCCAGACACACCAAGTGAATCTGGCAGGTCAGGAGGGAATCGAACCCCCAACCTACGGTTTTGGAGACCGTCGCTCTGCCAATTGAGCTACTGACCTAAAACAAAATCAGGCCGACCATTATGCCGGCCCGAAAAAGACATTACAACTATTTACTCGATGACTTTGGCTACGACGCCAGCGCCGACGGTACGACCGCCTTCACGGATAGCGAAACGCAGACCATCTTCCATCGCGATGGTTTTGATCAGAGTGACAGTCATCTGGATGTTGTCACCT
>NZ_CAXAQH010000053.1:0-15523 GCF_963970905.1 Pseudomonas sp. EL_65y_Pfl2_R96
GAAGGCATAAACAATCGAATAAAAGTCATTAAGCGGATGGCGTACGGTTACCGGGACAGCGAATTCTTTTTCATGAAGATCAAGAGCGTCTTTCCCGGTAATCCGTGAAGAACCTTTTTTTTGCGTGCGGGTTCTGGTGGGCAATGGAGCTATGGCCAATCCATGGCCATGCATTGACTTCAGCTGTGTTGCTCGGCCGCGTGGCTGGCCTGGTTCCTGCTCCTGAAATGTGAGAATTGGTAGGCGATTGCCAACCAAATGAACCATGCGGGCATCACGCACAGTGCAAGGCGGGTGTCTGGCCGAAGGGCAAGCAGGCACAGCACAAATGCAAGGAATGCGAGGGAGAACCACGCCATCGGCACGCCACCAGGCATTTTGTACCGCGATTGTGCATGAAGATCGGGTCTTGCTTTGCGATAAGCGATGTAGGACGCCAGGATGGTCGACCAGGTGAGTTACAGTGACTTTGTCGAGAGCGTATTGAGGCGACAACTCGGTATAGCGTCTATCCAATCAAGTCTTGCGTTGCGTGAGGTCAAAACGACCAGTCGTATCGCCATTCCGGGGCGGACAAAGCAGTAAGCCGGCGTTCTGAAGCGTCCAGCCAGAGAACTCAGCCGACCGGCTCGGCCGTACAACTCATTTGCCCTGAGCCTGGCTTCTGGAAAAGGACCACGTTGCCGTCTTGCCAGAAGCTGTAGTTTCCCTGGTAATCCTTGCCGGTGTATCGGGTTCCCGAATCACTCTGTTCCTGGCTCAGGACGATCGAGGTATTTGCCCATTTCAGGTACACGACACCAGGCTGCGTGGTAAAGAAGGTGGCGGCAATCAGCGGGTTAAGCCCTGTACAACGAAAAGCCAATGGGCCTTCGGTGAGTCTGTCTGGGTCCTTGGTTCTCACAATGGCCGAGCCTTGGCGCAGCTGGTGCGCGCGCTCGGCATAACTGCGGATCGTGCACGCCTTGGGCGCAGGCTCGGAGGCACATTGATTGCGGGCATCGATCCAGAACTGCTGGTCGATCATGACCTTGTCTGGACGCGGCACTGAATGCTCATCCGTGAGCGCGAGGCGATAAAGACGCGTCAGTTCGATATCCATCTGCGCCAGTTGCGGATCGCGACAGATCAGCTTTTCGACGGACGCCTTTGTCTCGGCACAATCGAAGCTGGTCTTGAAGGTTGGCGCAGCCTTGACACAGGTGCTCGCCGCCGCGCATACGCTGGCAGCGAGTAGACAGGTGAAAAGGGCCGTGACCGTTTTCATGTTGGCTTCACCCAGATCATTACGTGATGCCCGGATTGCCGTGGGATTTATCGATGCGTTGAACAGTTATTCTGTTCGCATTGGTGTATCGCAGTGTAAGTCAGTGCTCAGAACTTGCCATACCGCTTGGTCCAGTATCGGCGCCAGACGGTCGGTTCATGCTGCGTTACCTCTATGGTGTGAGGAGAAAATCAGTCAGACGTCTACCACTACTTTACAGGGTAAGGCTGGATAACGTTTGCGCCCCGTTTCCAGCAAACGATCTATAGCCCCACCCAGAAAGTTGTGTAGCAGTTCATCACGCTCTTGCTCATTCCTTGGGGTAAATGATGGGAAGGGCGGCGGTGGTTTTGGTCCAAGTTCCGCCCTGACACATCTATACCCCGACTTTGTCTGTGTTGGTCTTTGATCTTTCGGGCACTGCAAATCCCCTGTGGGCGAGCTTGACTCAGGCTGTGAAATCGCTGGTGTGCAGCTCCTGGACGCCCACCAATTGGATTTCGAACTCGGGGGTGGCGTCGGCATCGACACTGCCGTAGAGAATGCCATCGGCAAAGCGCAGTTGGCCGGTGGCGTTGGCAGGGTCGAAGGCGCTGCTGCCGATGAAGGTGAAGGCGTCGACTGCGGCGAACAGCGTGTTGTCCAGCGCGTTGCCCGTACCATTGGCGGCGCCAGTGCTATCGATATACAGACGCTCGACGTTGTTGCCGAGGGTGTAGGCCGCCAGGTTGCTGTGCACGCTGTCGATCCCACCAGACACCGCATTGCTGTTGATCTCGATCACGGCGTCGTCGGCGTTGTCGACATAGTAGGTGTCGTTGCCATCGCCTCCGGTCATGGTGTCGGCGCCCAGGTGACCATCCAGTGTGTCATTGCCCGAACTGCCCGCCAGGGTATCCGCCTGGTCGGTACCGGAAATCAGGTTCCGAGCGTTGTCGAAAATGTCCTGCACGCTGTTGTTGTCGTTGGGGTTGCCCTGGAAGCCAAGGTCATTGGCAATGTAGTCGGCCAGGCGCTGGCCGACGATCTCCGCCGATTCCTCGTGCAGGTGCCAGACGTCGTCGGGATACGCCATTGGATCGACTTCGTGGCGCAAGGGAAGGTCGGTGTAGTCCACTGCCAGATTGACGTCGGCGCGCTCGGCGGCGATGGCTTCCTGGGCGGCGTGGACATAGCCAACCCCCTCGACGATGGAGGCAATCTTTTCTTCCGAATAACCACGGGCACGCGCCGCGTCCTGCTCGTAGTGACCGGTTTCCATCATGTACACAGTGAAGTTGCCGAACTGGGCATGCAGGTAATCAAACACCTTCAGGGTCGCCGCTGCTGCCGCTGCTTTGTCCGTGCCGCGGCCGATCTCCTGGGCGGCTTCCTCGCCCTGGCCCCAAATGATGCCCATGGTGACCAGCATCGAGGTGCCGGACTGATTGTCGTCCTCCGTCATGCGCAGCAGGCGCGCATTGGATTGGCCGAGGGAGGGCAGGTAGAGGATGCCCTGCTGGGTGCTCTCGCCGAACACGAAGTCGCTGCCGGTCAGGGTGCTGGCGAGGTTGCCCGAGAGCATCAACTCGAAGCGATTGCCGTTGGCGTCGGCATCGTAGTCCTTGATGTAGGTGCGGTTGCTGCTGGCGCTGTAGCTGACCTGCAGGGTACCGCCATGACCATTGCCCAGGCCGGTGAAACCGAGACCGGCGAAGTCGATCTTGTCCTGAGTGACGTCGAAGTCGGTGATGGTGTCATCGAAGCTTGCGGTTGCGTTGAGGTAACTGTCGGACTGAATGGCGAAACGGAACGTATCGGCGCCGGTACCGCCGGTGAGTTTGTCGATGCCTGCCGTACCTTGCACGGTGGTCATCGGCACCGTGTCGCAGACGTAGCTGCCGTCGCCATAGACCAGCGTGGCACCATTGCTGGTGTGGCTGATGGTGTTGCCAATAATGGCGTTGCGATCGGTGCCGTCTTCGTTGCGTTCGGCGACGCCGTAGGTCGACAGGTTGCTGCCGGTGATGATGTTGCCCTGGATGGTGTTATCGCTGCCGTTGAAGTACTTGCCGGACACGCCCAGGGTGTCGTTGTAGGACTGGATGATGATCTCCGGTACGGGGTTGCCCAGGGCGTTGTTGTTGAGCGTGTTGTCGATGATCTCGACGTGGTTGCTGCCGTAGATGCGGACCCCGTCGCTGGCGTTGTCGTGAATGTCGACGCTGCTGACGGTCACCTCGCTGGACAGTTTGATCAGCACTCCCTCGGCGCCGTTGCTGTACACCTCGCCACCGGTGATGGTGATGTTTGTGGGGGAGGGGATGTCCTCACTGCCGCGTTGCACCACGATGCCATTGCCGCCGTTGTCGTAGGCGACGTTATTGGTCATGGTGAAATCGTGGGTGCTGGTGACGACGTTGAAACCGTGGCGGTCGTTGTCGTAGGCGATGTTGTTTTCGAAGGTGCTGTTGCTGAGGAAGTCAGCAACGAAGCCGTCCAGGCTGTTGCCGTGGGACACGCTGTTCTTGATGACCATGTTGACGGTCTGCTCGTGGGGGTCGAAACCGTACCCGGAGCAATCCTTGATCTCGACGCTGTCGAGGGTAACGTTGGAGTCGTAGCCAGCTTCGCCGGGAATGTAGCCGTTGAACCAGCCGTCGATCTTGCCCGTAGTGCTAGCCGGAGGAAATGCTCCACATGATCCACAAGTGTAAAAGGCCATGATTGGTCGTGCTCCACATGACTTAGGCCCGCCACGGTGGAAGAGCCCTTTCGAAAAGTGAAAAGGCTCGATGCAGGAGACTGTTGAAGCGAGCGGCATCACGCCGCAGCCCTGCCTGTTGACCACCAATCAGGCACAGATGGGCCACCTGACCAATCACTTCTGCTTCACCTGGCATATGGACCAAGCGGCGGCACGTCCGTATCGCGAAGTCCAGTCGTCTTGCGTCAACACGCTGCTGGAACTCGCCTACCAACGGATCGTGCAGCGACCAGGCTCGGATGGAAACTTCCCGCCCAGGTTGTTTCTCAGCGGCAATACTCAAGTAGCGTTTCAAGGTTTCGCCCGCGCTACGACCCTGCGCCGCATAAGCGAGCATGCGCTCCGTGTAGTCTTCTTCCCAAGCGGCCAGCAAGGTGCGGACAAAGTCTTCGCGATTGCGGAAATGGTGATAGAACGATCCGCGGGTCACATTCAATCGGCGCGATAGACTCTCGGCCGAAACGCCAATATGCCCTATTTGGTCGAGGGCCTCAAAACCAGCCGCGATCCAATGGTTACGAGTTAGTTTTCTCACCCGTTATTTCGCTCCATATTTAGCGCCATACAGACTGTGTATGGTGCGCAACCGATTGATACGCTGCGAACACCAGCAAAGATGGCCGTTGCGTTTTGCACGCCAGCACTTTTCATGGAGCTCGCCTTGAAGAAAATCGTTCTGGTTGCTTTCGACCAATTCACTGATATCGACCTATTCCTGATGTGGGACATTTTAGGCCGCAACACTGAGGACTGGCACGTCCGAATATTGGGTTCTAGCTCTATCGTGCGATCGGCGCACGGCCTGCCTGTTTCGGTGCACGGTCCGCTTTCCGAGGCCAATAGTGCCGACGCGGTATTGTTCGTCAGCGGCAAGGAAGGGGTACCCGCTGCACTTGCCGACCCAGATTTCCTGCCGTCGTTTGAACTTGACTCCAGACGCCAGCGAATCGGCTCCATATGCGCCGGAGCTTTCATTCTCGAACGGCTTGGGCTGCTCAGCGGCCAGGCAACTACACACCCGGATGCACGATCGGGCTTGCAAGCTCTGGGACTTGAGCCCATGGACCAGCCGCTTGTATGCCAGGGGAACGTTGCAACCGCTGGCGGATGCCTTTCGGCGCTCTATCTGGTGGGATGGTTGGTTGAATCCTGGTTCGATGTCGACAAGCGCCGTGCGACGTTGCTCCCTGTTCTGCCAGCTGGGCAGCAAGAGCTCTATGATGCCTTGATCGGGCTCAGTATCCGACAAGGAGAAGTTGGCGCCTCAACAACATCCAGTTAATCCATGCTCGCTCAGCGAGGCTCTGGACCTCATCCTCCACTATGCAGATACCTCGTGTGCTTGAGAATGAGCAGTGAGCGCGGTTGTCCCTGTCCGGCTTGAAAGTCGGTAACCGTCACTTCTAAACTAGACAAGCGCTGACAGGGCGACGAGACGCGTTACACGACAAGCCATTGCAACAAGAAACGTGACATGGCATGCCGCCTAATTAGTAGTTAGATCTCAGGAGAGATCCCCGATGCCCAGAGAGTTCGAGCTCATTACGTCCGTGCCAGTCCCCTTGAGGTCCGGCATCTCCCACTTTTACAAGTCGATGAACCTAGCGGATGCTTTTGCGATTCGGCTCCCTGCGGGCACATCTAGCAATCCAGATTTGCTGGCTCGATTCATCTTTTCCCACCAGCCATCCTGGATCGGATGGCTCATGAAAGTCCGAGACACTATCGTTGCCTGTTTCGGTCTCAAGACAGCCAAACACTTGGCATCACTTGCTAATCGGATTGGAATCTTCAAGGTCTACAGCACGAACCAGACTGAAATCGTGTTGGGAGAGGACGACAAGCACCTCGACTTCCGGATATCGATCCTATGTTCTGGAGAGGCAGAGCCAGAAGGCAGTCGCCAACTCGTTGTTTCAACCGTGGTCCAGTGCCACAACCGTCTAGGTCGGGCCTACATCTTCGTTATTGCCCCATTTCACCGCTTGGTTGTTAAGGCCAGCCTCCTGCGTGCAGCGCGCGTCGGTTGGCCTCTGGCTACCTGCCCCTAGGCTGAGAGCGCTGCGCGGTGAGTTTTCTTCTGAGTCGGCCGGACAGTTACCAGGAAAATAGCTTTTGCCAGCCATGAAGCCAACTACCAACAGCGGCGCATATCGTTGCCTGAGCCCCCGATCGTCGTAAGTGTCCGGTAAAGTCATCTGGCTTTTTCCGCGTTGTCGTTTATGACAACCAACCGACAGGGAGGTCATCGAATATGCCTATCGGGAAAGTTCACATGCCATTGCTACCATTCCAATTTCAACCAGGTCAGTTTTGAAAGGGATTTCACCGATTTCTTGGAAACCGAAACCCTCATAGAATCGCCGCGCATTTGAGTTGGTCTTGAGTACGTCAAGCCACAGCAAGCGTTCTCCGCGCTCTATCGCTCGGCTGCAAATGAAGTGCAGGAGTTGTTTCCCATATCCTCGTCCTGCTTCGGATTTGAGAAAGTAAATTTTTTGAAGCTCCGCGCCCAATTCGCCAGTTAAAGGCGCAGGCGTTGACCAGTTAACTTTGGAAAAGCCTACGACCCTACCGCTTTCGTCTGAGGCTATAAGCCACAAATGGCAAGCGGAGGATTCGAGTGATTTGCCGAGCGAGTTAGGGGAAAAGTCTTGATTAAGGAAGTCCTGCATGCCGGAGAGAGACCAGATGTCCGAAAAATGCTCTTGGTAGGTCTCACAGCCGATTTCACGTAGAACATCTAGGTCGGCTTTAGTAGCTTCACGAATATTAATCATATTTCTCACCTGTTTATTTGTATACACACGGGCATCACGCCATGCCAGAGGGTTCGAGAAGACCTTCTGGAAAGATCGAATGCTTGCCGCTCAGACTGATCTTGGATACACGTTCGGCGCTCCATTCCGCAACATAGAGATTACCCGCTGCGTCGAAAGCCATACCGACCGAAGAGCTGAATCCACCCCACAACTTTTCAGGCGCAGCCGTGAGGTGATGTCTGAGAACTGACTTGGGAAGCCTACGGACGTCGTCTGTACGACTACTTCGCCTTCTTGGAAGCCAATGGCCTGGGATGAAGAGAGCCCTGCTCACGGTCTGAGCGTCCTATCTCGTTACCGGGACTGACCAATGGGCTAGCCGCGCGCCAGGGAATGCTAGTGCTTCGGAGCGCGGGCATACCAACCGTAGATTGCGATGCCGGCATAACAGGTCGCTGGCACGCTCAACGCCAGCGCGAGCGTCGAGAGGTCGGCCGCATACCCTGTCAATGGCGGAATAAATGCCCCGCCAACAATGGCGCAACAGAACAGGCCCGAACCTTCCGCCGCGCGATGACCGAGCCCTGCGGTCGCAAGGGTAAAGATCGTCGGAAACATGATGGAGTTGAACAGCCCGACGGCCAGCAGCGACCATCCGGCAACAACGCCTTGTGTGGTGGCAGAGATCGTCAACAGCACAATGACTGCCGTGGCGGCAAAGGCCAGCAGTTTCCCGGGCGCGAAAGTGCGCATCAGCGTCGAGCCGATAAAGCGGCCAACCAGGGCGCCACCCCAATAGAAGGCAACATGCTTGCCTGCGGCTTCGGCGGGAAGGGCCAGGGTTGTCGGCAGCATGAGGTAGTCGGTGATGAGGCTGCCAATCGTGACTTCGGCTCCGACATAGAGAAATATGCAAACGGTGCCGAGTGCAAAGCGCGGCTGCTTTAGAAGGTCGAGCGCAGCGAGTGGATTGAGACGTTCAGGTCTTGTTGACGGTTGCAGCTCATTTCTTTTCAGCCAGACGATCAAGGCGACGATGCAGATGAAGAACGTAATGCTTGCATAGGTGTTGCTGATCACGCTGGCTTCCTGCGACAGGAAGGACGTCAGTTCTGCTGGCGACAATGCGGAGGTATCTACCGCATTGAGGGAGCCCAGGATCAGTATGGCACCCAGGTAGGGTGCGACCGTGGTTCCCAGCGAATTGAACGCATGGCCGAGTGTGAGGCGGCTAGGGGCCATTGCGGCGGTTCCGAGTAGTGAAAGCAGCGGGTTCGCAACGACCTGAACGGTTGTCACGCCAATCGCAAGCACAAAGAGGGCGCCGAGGAAGGCTGGAAACAATGCGGACTGGGTGGCAGGAATGAAGAGCAGGCATCCACCAGCCATCAGCAGCAACCCGAGGACGGCCGCTCTCATGTAGCCGATTCGCGAAATGAGCAGGCCTGCGGGTATGGCGAAAATGAAATAGGCAAAAAAGAATGACGACTGCACAAGCATGGCCTCGGTATAGCTGAGGCTGAAGAGGTGCTTGAGTTTTGGCACCAGGACATCGTTAAGGCTGGTGATGCTGCCGAGGATGAAAAACAGCGCGAACACGTAGGTGCTCATCCGTTGGGTGTGGGGTGTTGCCAAACTGTTGGTGACAGTCGCGCTAGCACTAGCGTTCGTCATCACGGGCTTCCTCTTTCTTGTGATTGTTACTTTCAAGGAAAACTCTATCGAGTCTCAGGCACCTTGATAGTGAGACAGCGCTATCTTTGTGCGGTGAAGTACTCGCCAAAGGAGGGTGCGCTGCCATTTGATTATTTGTCTGTAGCCGCTACCGCTCACCCAAAGTCCGGGGCCAGTCGTTAGAGGGCGCTACCTTAGTGCCTGACTTTTCGTTTGGCAAGCCGCTGGATCTCTTGGGGGTTATGCCGAGATAAGGGGTAAATTCGCTCATTTGGGCTGCAGCAGGGCCGTGGGCACTTGGACGCTCGAACTGGTTGTTCGCCGGGTCGCTACGCAGCGGTAAGCGGGCGGCGGCGATCATGAGCTTGATCCAGTCAGCGCGGCTGAATGGGCATGATCCGTATGCCTATCTCAAAGATGTGCTGACGCGGCTACCGACACACCGAGCCAGTGAGATCGATCAACTGCTACCGCACCAATGGCACCCAACTGTTTGAATATTTGAGCCTACCGCTGCACGCTAGCCTTGGACATTATTAGGCACTAATTTTGGGGTAACGCTTTCGTTCGTAAGTATAAGGTGCGTTAGCAGTCCACATACTTTCAATTCAAGGACATCGAGTGCAACAGGTAGAAATCAAGCAAGTCATGGCGCTTCCCCAGCAGATTCTGGCGCTGGAAAAAGAGGCGAGCCTGGAGGGATTCAGATTCCTCACACGCCTGATCACCGAATGGAATACAGGAGAGAATCGCTTCGATGCACCTGGCGAATGCCTCATGGCCGCCTATCTGGACGGTTCTTTGGTGGGAGTTGGAGGCCTTTCAATTGACCCGTATGCTCAGGAGGACATCGGCAGGTTACGGAGGGTTTATGTCTCAGGGTCATCTAGGGGGCAGAACATTGGAAGATCCTTGGTAAACCAACTTTTGGAATACGCCGCTGGACGATTTCGTGTTGTACGTCTTTCCACTGATACCTCAAGCGGAGCCGCATTTTATGTAAGTTGCGGCTTCCAGCTATTAAATGATGATCACGCCACTCATATGAAGATCCTTACGGATACGCCTTCCTGATGGCATGTATCTACCTACGCTGACACAAACGTCTTTGTCTGAAGGTCGAAAGATGTATTCGCCACCCGCTTACGTTGCTACAAGCGTAATCGCCCCCTCAGGTTGTCCCTCCAGCTAGCATCAAATGACGCCGGAACCGGTGATTCAAGCCAGTTCGTGCAGCTGAAATACTGACGAAACATTCTGGCCATATGATTCGCGTCACTGAAATCCAGGGAGTTGGAGATGAATCGACCATCAAGAAGCATGCGCAAACTGCTCGACGCCGTTGCCACCCACAATGAGGCAGCGGCGCTTGATGTGATGCGTGCTGCTGAGCAGCTCCAAGACGAAGTGCTACGTCAGCGGTTGCTCAATATGATTCACCGCCTCAACCAAGACGCCAATGACTTGCGAATGGCGCGCGACGATATCCAAGGCGGAGCCATCAAGCTCGCATGACCCGCGTCCACTACTTAAAGCTAGTCCGCCTAAGCCACACTTTGGGTCGCGTGATGAACAGCTTTATTTCAATCCCGGCAGCGCTGAGCCCTCCATCGCTTACAGCCAAAGCTGCTGCTAGACACAACGCTTACATTTGCTAGGAATCTGTTTGCGAAATTGCACTCCACTTGGCCACCTGATTGCATCGGTACTGACCACTCGTTTGCATTGCACTTGACCAGGCGTTTGCATTGGATCTGACCACCGATTCCATCGGATTTTACCAGCACGCTTAGTCAACATGATCGGCAGAGAGCTGCCCATTGCTGCCGGTGGTGACAGGCAGTCATCGACCCATGGCAGTCATCTGTACCGCATTGATCGACAGAAATGTCCGCCGCCAATCCTAAAATCGTGATGGTGGCTCTTTTCCGGCCTTGATATGCGAAAAAACCTGATCTGGATCTGCCTGGCACCAATATCTGAACAGAAGGCGAGGTTCGGTATTTCCGAAATATTGATCCACGATGCTCTCGGGCGGCACGGTCAATTTAGGTTCTGGCCATTGCTGCGCTAAAACACCTATTGGTTTGTCAGACGAACAAATAATCCAAGTAGCCTTGCCTCCATTGATACCAGGTAAGTAGCCCGCATCTTGTATCTCTTCGATTAAGGCACGCAGCGTTGCTGATGGATCGAGTGTGATCGACGTCGCATGGCTTCCCAGATCGTCTCCTGCATGAACGCTATCTCGATCAATGGCAACTTCCAACATGACTACTCCTTTTTAGCGCTGTGCTGTCACTAGATCGCCCAGCGTAGAGACATCACCGGCTACCTGTCCACAGTCTGCTCTTGGCCGACTGCTGCCCTCCATGAAGGGCAGCTTTGGGTCGATTCCGACCTGTGACGGCCGGCAACAGTCGACCCAATAGGGTTGTCCACAACGCCCCATCAATTGGGCCGCAAGCGGCCGCCCTTAACGATGTGGGTGTACAGTCAAAGACACCAGTTTGAGCACAATGGGGCGAACGACGAGTATGCACAGGAATGCCACTGGCATGGCCAATTTATAGGCGTGCAGCGCATTACTTAGGTAATCAATCTCAATACCGGAATTTGCCGCAGTGATCACGAATGACATCAAGAGTGCCATGATTGTGGCCATATACAGTGCGAAAACATAAGGCGTAGCGCGAACCGAGAGCTTACGCTGGTTGAAAAATAGAGCTTTAGAGGATGTTTTTGGATTCATATCAGACCTTTTTGATCTTCGATTGATAGGTGATGAACACCATAGCAAGATCAAAAATTAGCAACTAGACGGCTAGCAGTGGTTGCTTTATAAACAAAATCTTATGAATGACTCTTCTCGCTGGGACAAAGATGAACCTGTTAGGGGCGATTGCTAGCTTTATCAAGGTGGTTGAAGCGGGCTCCATCGTGGGCGCGGCCAAAACCCTGGGCGTCAGTGCGGCAGCCATTAGCCAGACCATAAATCGCTTGGAAACCCACCTAGGTACGCGCCTTCTCCAGCGCACCACGCGTAGCATGGCGTTAACCGAAAACGGCGTGGTGTACTACGAAAAAGTGAAACGCATAGCGCGTGATCTCGAATCGGCGCAAAGCGCGATCACCAGCGCGCAGACTCAATTCCAAGGGCGACTGTGCATCGCTTCTACCTCCGCTTTCGGGCGGCATGTGTTGGCATCACTAATCGCCGGCTTCGCTGCACGTTACCCACGCCTGACACTTGAACTCTCAACCACAGATCGCAAAATTAATCATATTCAAGAAGGCATTGATCTGAGCCTGCGGATAAAACCACAACTAGAAGAGGGGATCGTCGCTCGCAAGATTGTTTCAGTCCCTTTTATCATCTGCGCGTCACCCATCTATTTGGAACGAGTCGGCTGGCCACGCGATCCTGAAGAGCTCCAACACCATGCCTGTCTAGCGTTTCGCTACCCGCTAGACGGACGCTTTCTACGCTGGGGTTTTATCCGGGATGGGCAACGTTACGACGCTACTCTCAATGCGACCGCAATCAGCGACGATATTGACGCTCTAGCCCAAATGGCCATCCGCGGCGCGGGAATAACCCGTTTGGCGGAGTTCGTGGCGGCGCCCTATATCGAAAGTGGCCAACTCGTTCCTCTGTTTGAACATCGCCACGCTTCAACTTATGCCTACGCTGAACCGCTCGATATTTATGTATGCGTCCAGGAGCGCGCCGCCATCACACCCAAGGTCAAAGCTTTTATGAATTATTTGACTGAACATTTGGAAATGCGCTGGCCGATGGAAAATACCTTTACGGCGTCCTGATACGGTGCTTTGTAAGCGTCCGCCAATCACGTGTTGCCTGACAAAGATATGCAGTGTGATTGCTGACAGTGACGACGTATGTGGGTGATGATCTAAACACGCCGCATAATGTGTGTATCGCTCATTCACATAGAGGGTCGCTGGAAATGACAATTGTTCATAAGGCTGCTCAGGTAGGTTTCTCAACAGAAGCCAGTACCTATACGCAGGGCGCCCGGACTATCCAAGCGAAATACGTATATGGTTTAGAGATGCGTTGGACATCAGCCCTGGATCGACGGTTATTGATTTAGGAGCCGGTACCGGCAAGCTCACTCGACTGCTGGATTCAATGGAAATTGATGTCATTGCCGTCGAGCCGGTCAAGGCTATGCGAATCGAGTTTGCCAAGCATCTACCGGACGCTAAGATTCTGGAGGGAACGGCCGAATCTATTCCCCTCGAGGCTGGAGCGGCGCAGGCGCTCATATGCGCCCAGGCCTTCCACTGGTTCGCGAATGAAACAGCGCTCGGTGAGATTCACCGAGTGCTCAAACCGGACGGCCGGCTCGGACTAATCTGGAATGTGCGTGATGAGTCAGTGGACTGGGTGGCTGCCATCACTAAAATCATCACTCCCTACGAAGGCGATACCCCACGCTTTCATACTGGAGACTGGCGACTACCGTTCAAGAGAGGCTACTTCTCGGAGCCCGAATTGACCTGCTTTAATTACATCCATTCAGGCAGCGCCAAGTCTGTCATCTTGGATCGCTTCCTGTCAGTGAGCTTCATCGCGGCTCTACCATCCGAAGAGAAAGAGGTGGTGGCCGATCAACTGATGACTTTGATTCAGACCCATCCGGCTCTGCGCGGGCGTGAGACCATTGAGTTCCCTTATCAGACCCACGCTTATTTATGTCGCCGTCTGGATTGAATCAGGCCGTTTCAACTTAAAAGTCCCCATTTATGCGGCAGCAGTTCGGTAATCTCACTGCCGACGCAGCGGGCTAGTGAAATCGCTGAATTGTTGCCACATAACTGGGCACCGTCACCCACCCACCGCCGCCCAAACGCTTACTATCGACTTAACTAGCGGAATCTCTGTGAAGATAGCCCGCTTTTTTTGCCATCGATTTGCTGCTTGAATGCTTCAAGTGCGGAAACAATCAGTGGGCGGATCGTTGGATCATTTGCGATGGTCTCTGCACTCAATTCCGTGGAAAGCAAATTTACGGATATTGATGCTTCCTCCACGATACAAGCCGACATTGTTTCCAGAACCAACCGCAGTGCCGCCTGCGCGTGCGAAGCCCGAGGTGAAGCGTTGAAAAGAGCAACGGGTTTGCCTGGGAACTCCTCAGAGCTAACGAGCCAGTCCAGCATATTCTTGAATGAGCCGGGAATTCCGCGAGCGTACTCAGGGCAAGAGATCAGAACGCCGTCCGCGTGGGCGATACTGAAGCGTAAGCCCATGATGGATTCAGGAGGAGTTTCCGTGAAGTCCGGGTTGAAATGAGGTAACTGGCCAACCTCGTGATAATGCGCTATCGACAGCCCTTTGGGACAGAGAACCTCAGCTGCACGCAATAGCACTGAGTTGGAGGAGGCCTCGCGAAGACTCCCTGAAACTGCAAGCAAACGCACCATGTCAACACTCTCCCTGATTTGTAGGGCGGGGAGTGTCGCATGAGGGCCACTTACTGCACCATCATTGGCCCTACCACCGGAGTCAAACCCTATGTCCTGGTTTCGCAGGGATGACCAGATGGCTTTGCCAGACGCTTACGGATGAAGCGTTTCATGGACGATCCCTGTGTAAATGCTGACTATTCTAAGCCTCAATACCGCGAATCAGCGCAGCAACATCAAAGCTGCTTCTGCTAGTCTGCTGGGCCAGACAGTTAACAAAGCCAGGCTCAATCAATGTTCAACATCCGTGTCATGACCATAGACGATTACGATGCGGTCATCGATCTAATGAGGCGTACCCCAGGCGTTTCCTTCCGTGATGCCGACTCTCGTGAGTCAACCTCGAAATACTTAGAGCGAAATCCCGGGATGAGCTTCGTTGCTGAAGTCGGAGCCGTTCTTTGCGGTTGCATCATGTGTGGGCACGACGGCCGCAGAGGATATTTGCAACATTTGGTTGTCCTTCCTCGGTATCGGCGGCAAGGCATAGCAAATGCGTTGGTAGAGCGCTGTCTTTCGAGTCTTGAGAAATACGGAATACTTAAATGTCATCTTGACGTTTTCAAGAACAATGTAACAGCTGCTAACTATTGGCACAGTCAAGGTTGGCAGCTTAGGTCTGATATCGATCGGTATTCGTTTATCCGATCGGATAATGAGAACGTATGACCGAGCGACTGGCACCTAGCCTGTGAAGGGCGAGCTGCGATTGTGTTTTTACACACTCTGGGCCAGAAACCGCCAGTGGTGTGACTGTCTACTGTTTCTACCACCTACGGAAGCAAGGTCAATTCGGTACCATCAACACAGCTAGCGTCATGTTGATGAACTCCTCATTTTTCTGATCGTGTCCAGCGCACCACGCACGTTGCCTCCAACTTCGTAATTACAGCTCATGGGGGCGTGGTGGCGCGCCTAACGCTCATGCTAGGAAAGAAAGAGGAGGAGGGCACGTATTTCTTCTCCATCAACGATATCCACTGCATGGAATACGAGTTTGGTTAGAAGATTGAGGATCTTCGCAAGGTAGAAAATGTGAGGTATTGGAATTTTTCTGCAGCCTCTTTGATCTGGAGATCCTCAGACTTGAGGGCCATTCTGATCAGTTCTTCTCTGCATTTCCTCGCAAATTTCCCGTCAGGTGATGTCGCAAACAGCCTGTGTGGAGGTATCGGCATTTCAGGATCCAGCCCCAAATGCCTCAGATATCTTTCAAAAATCAAGGTGAATTGTTTACCCAAGGCTTTGAATTCACCTCCTGGTAGCGTTTCTCCCCATTTACCATCAAAGTTTTTAGAAAATTGGTTGCGTAATCCAGGGCTACTCCGCGTGCCTATCAATCGCCGTCGCTTAAGCCTTGAACTCCTAGCGAGTGCAAAATATACAAGCGTGATTATTTTGTAGGACTCACTGTAACGTAAGTCTTGAAGATTACTCAGATACCAATCCATTGTAGTGGTCAACTAATTCCGGACACCTCGATAGGAGGTTTAGACGCCATTGCCCGTTCGTAAACGGTCGGTGGCAGATATCCCAGTTTCGAGTGCAGCCGCTCGTTGTTGTAAAACCCAACGATGT
>NZ_CAXAQH010000054.1:0-14035 GCF_963970905.1 Pseudomonas sp. EL_65y_Pfl2_R96
CGATCAGCTTGTGGGCGAGACGGTTGGCGCGGCTATCGAGTTCGGCGTAAGTCAGCTGTTGGCTGGCGAAGGTGACCGCCAGCGCGTCCGGTTGGGCGGCGACTTGGCGGTCGATCAACTGATGAATACACAGATCATCGGCGAAGCCTGGGTCCGCGCGGTTCCAGTCATGGACGATGCGCTGGTATTGCGCAGCTTCAAGCAGCGGCAAATCGCTGATGCGCTGCTGGCTGTCGTTGACCATACCGTGCAGCAGATGGGTCCAGTGCCGAGCCATACGGGCGATGGTCGGCGCGTCGAACAAGTCATTGGCATAGGTCAGCGCGGCGTGCAGTGTGCCGGCCTTTTCATAGGTGTCCAGGGTCAGGTCGAACTGGGTGGTGCGCCCTTCCCATTCGATCACGCCCAATTCCAGGCCCGAGGCGGTGGTCACCGTGGAAATGTCCGCCACCTGTGGCTGATGGTTGTACATCACCTGGAACAACGGCGTGTGGCTGAGGCTGCGCTCCAGCTTCAACGCTTCCACCAGCCGCTCGAACGGCAAGTCCTGATGGGCCTGGGCGCCGAGGGCGGTTTCCTTGATGTCACTGAGCAAATCCACCACGCGGGTCTGGCCGTCGAGCCGGGTGCGCAGCACTTGGGTGTTGACGAAGAAACCGATCAAGCCTTCGATTTCGCCGCGATTACGGTTGGCGATCGGCACGCCGACGCGGATGTCGGTCTGCCCGGTGTAACGGTGCAGCAAGGCGTTGAAAGCGCCAAGCAACAGCATGAACAAGGTGATGTTGTGCTTCTGCGCGGTGGCTCGCAGTTGCTCGGCCAGTTGGCCATCAACGCCGAACTCATAACGCGTGCCGCGATAGCTGGGCATCGCCGGGCGCGGGCGATCGGTGGGCAACTCCAGCACCGGGTGCTCGTCGCCCAATTGGGCTTGCCAGTATTCCAGTTGCCGCGCCTGCTCCCCGGCTTCCAGCCAGCGGCGTTGCCACAAGGCATAGTCGCTGTACTGAATCGGCAGTGGTGCGAGCTGCGGTTGCGCGCCTGCATCATGGGCGTCGTAGCAGCGGATGAACTCATCGATCAACACGTTCATCGACCAGCCATCGGAAACGATGTGGTGCAGGGTCAGCAGCAGCACGTGCTCCTGCTCGGCGAGCTTGAGCAGCTTGACCCGCAGCAGCGGCCCGACGGCCAGGTCGAACGGCAGCAACGATTGCTGCTGGGCGGCCTCGGCCACGGCCTGCTCGCGCTCAAGGGCTGGCAGCGCGCTGAAATCGACCTGCTCGATCACCAGCGGCGCACGGGTCGGCGCTTGTTGCAGAGTCTCGTCGGCCTGACGCTGGAACACCGTGCGCAGGGTTTCATGACGCGCCACCAGGCTGGCGAACGCCTGCTCCAGGGCCGGCAGGTTCAACCGCCCGGTCAGGCGTACCGCGCCCGGCAAGTTGTAGGCGCCGCTGTGCGGGTCCAGCTGCCAGAGAAACCACATGCGTTGCTGGGCGTAGGACAGCGCTTGCCGGTCCTGGGCCTCGACCCCTTGCGGAATCGGAAAACGGGCGAAGTCCACGCCCTCCTTGTGCAAGGCCGCAAGGAACATCTGGCGCTTTTCCAGGGGCAACCCGATAAACCGGCGAGCAAGTTTCAAGGAGTCTTCAGCATTCATTTCTTAGCATCCGGATCAGTAGGCAGGAAGCACAAAGGCACGTCGTCCCTATAAAACGAATGCAGACCGGAAAAATTAGCGTTTGAGAACAAGTATCAGGAAGGGAGGTCGAAGCGGCTGGAATCGGCGGTGTAGCGAAGGAATGAAGGCCGGACACAGACCTGTGGCGAGGGAGCTTGCTCCCGCTGGGTTGCGAAGCGACCCTAAAACCTGCGACCTCGCTGTATCAGGATTACCGCATTCGCTGGTTTACGACTGCTGCGCAGCCGAGCGGGAGCAAGCTCCCTCCCACAGAGATCACCAAACTGAAGCATCGTGTTAACCGACAGCCGCCAAGGCATGCCGCCGATGATGAACCTCCAGCTGATCCTTGATCACCCGCAGCACCTTGGCTTCATGCTCATGAATGAAGAAGTGCCCGCCGGCCAGCATGTCCACCGAAAAGCTGCCATGGGTTTCCTTGCTCCAGCCGATCAACTGCTCGGTGGTGGCCTTGTCGGACTTGCCACCCAGCACGTGCACCGGGCACTTGAGCAATGGCCGCTGCACCGGCTGAAAACGTCCGCACAGCAGAAAGTCCGCGCGCAGAATCGGCAGTGTCAGGCTCATCAGCTCTTCATTGGCCAGCACCTCTTCGCGGGTGCCATTGAGCGTTCGCAGCTGCTCGATCAACTGCGCATCGGTTTTCGGTTCGGCAAAGCCACGGTCGTAGTCGGCCCGCATCGTGGGCGCCGCCGTTCCCGAGGCAAACAGGGCCACCGGTTCCGGGCAGCCCAGCTCACGAAAGGCGTGGGCCATCTCGCATGCCAGCAAGGCCCCCAGGCTATGACCAAACAAGGCGTAGGGCGCCTTGAGCGTCGAACTCAGCTCCCTGGCCAATTGCATCGCCAGTGCGCGCATGTCGGTGTGCAGCGGTTCGCCGAACCGTGCGCCCCGCCCCGGCAGCTCTACCAGCTGCAACTGCAACCACTGCGGCAATTTGCGCCGCCAGCGGCTGTAGACCATGGCACTGGCGCCAGAATACGGCAGGCACAGCAGGGTCAGCTTGGTCACCACGTTTACCTCAAAAAGTCGTCTGTAAGGGAGGACGGCCCGCAAGCGGCGAAAATTAGTCAGCGCCGGTTAAATTTCCGTTGCAGGTGCTCGTCCCTTGTTCAGACTAAAAATAGCTCAGACCGACCAACAAGGGGCATCGCCGTGGACCTGCAGACCATCCTGGGCAAACTGTTTGCCAATGCCGGTGCCGTCGGCATCGAAGGGGTTTTTCAATTCGTGTTCGGCCCGCACCAGGCGTACTGGTCCGAGGTCAAGGCCAGCAGCCGCACCGCAGCCGGCCGACATGCCAGCCCCGACGTGACCATCGAAGTCACGGAAAAGGATTTTCTCGGGATCATGGGCGGCATCGCCAACGTCGAGGAGCTGTTCGCCAGCGGCCGCTTGAAAATCGGCGGCAACATGGGCCTGGCGACGATGCTGCCGCAGATCATCGATCACGCCCGCCATGGTGGCGGCGTGGTGGAAAAGGTCGACATGAACAAGCGCTACCCGACCCCGCCGCGTTTCAGCGAAAAGGTCTCTGCGAGCCTGCCGCCCCAACGCGCGGTGGAGCGCCGGCCACGCAGCGAGCTGTCGGTGCTGGAGTTCGAGACGCGCTATCTGCCCCACGGCATTCCGCTGGTGATCAGCGATGCCCTGCAAGACTGGCCCCTGTTCAAGCTCGGCCGCGAAGAGTCACTGGTGCATTTCGCCGAACTGCAAGGCATCACCCGCCACGGCGATTACGTGAAGAAAACCTTCTCTACTGAACGGGATTTCCGCTCCACCTCCATGGCCGAGTTCATCGCCTCCCTGGACACCCCGGCGGTTAAAAGCGCCGATGGCGAACCACCGGCTTACATGGGCAACAACATCCTGCCCGCGCAGTTGATGGAGCAGATCAAGTACCCGCCCTATTTCGATCAAGCGCTGTTCATCCCGCCACGCATCTGGATCGGCCCCAAAGGCACGCTGACACCGCTGCATCGCGACGATACCGACAACCTGTTCGCTCAAGTCTGGGGCCAGAAAACCTTCACCCTCGCCGCGCCCCATCACCGCGAAGCCCTCGGCACCTGGTCGACGGCCCCCCAGGGCGGGCTCGACGGTTGTGATTTCAACCCGGATGCGCCGGATTATCAGCGCTTCCCCGGCGCGCAAGACGTGACGTTTCTGCGGGTGACCCTGGAGGCCGGCGACCTGCTGTTTCTACCCGAAGGCTGGTTCCATCAGGTGGAGTCGGTCTCGACGTCGTTGTCGGTGAATTTCTGGGTGAATTCGGGAAGAGGCTGGTAATCCCTTATGGGAGCAAGCCTGCTTGCACTCTGGATCTGCATCGCCCCGGTTATTTGTGCCCGACACATAACCCCTGTGGGAGCACCGGGCTATTTCAAAGCGTGAACGCCGGTTCGCCGCCAAATGAACTCTCTGTGGCTTAAACCGGTCAGCTGGTTAGGCCCTCGGTTCCCGGAGTTCTGCGGCAATGGCTGATCACTGCGAACAACAAAGCGCGATCGAAGCCCACGGCATCATTGGTGACATGCGCAGCGCGGCGCTGGTCAACGACAAGGGCAGTGTGGACTTTTTCTGCTGGCCAGAATTCGATAGCCCGTCGATTTTCTGCTCGCTGCTGGACAGCCCCGAAGCCGGCATCTTCCAACTGGCCCCGGACCTGCCCGACGCCCGTCGCGAGCAGATCTATCTGCCCGACACCAACGTTCTGCAAACCCGCTGGCTCAGCGATCTCGCGGTAGTCGAAGTCATCGACCTGCTACCCATCGGCGACAGCGAGGATGATTTGCCGATGTTGATGCGCCGGGTGCGCGTGGTCAGCGGTCAAGCGACGATACAGATGTTCTGCAACCTGCGTCATGACTATGCCCGGGCTCACACCAAGGCCCGGGCACGTGGTCGGAGTGTGTATTTCGAGGCCTCCGGCCAGCCGCCCATGCAGCTTTGCTCGGATCAGCCCTTGCGTGTCGAGGGCAATGCAGCGGTTGCCGAATTCACCCTCGAACAGGGCCAGAGCGCTGAGTTTCTACTCGGCGGCGTTGACGATCCGCGCTTCAAGGAAGGCGCCGCCGCACTGTGCCTGGAGCGCACCCTGAAGTTCTGGCGCGACTGGATCGGCCAGTCCAATTACCGGGGGCGCTGGCGGGAAATGGTCAATCGCTCGGCCCTGGCGCTGAAGCTGCTGACCTCGCGCAAACACGGTGCCATTCTCGCTGCCGCTACCTTCGGCCTGCCGGAAACGCCTGGCGGCGAACGCAACTGGGACTATCGCTACACCTGGATCCGCGACGCTTCGTTCACCGTCTATGCCTTCATGCGCCTGGGTTTCGTCGACGAAGCCAACGCCTACATGCGCTGGCTGCGCTGCAGAGTCAGCGATTGCCGCGGCAAGCCGATGAAACTCAACATTCTCTATGCCATCGACGGCCGCCAGGAGCTGCCGGAAACCGAACTCTCGCACCTGTCCGGCCATGGCCGCGCAACGCCGGTGCGCATCGGCAATCAGGCGTACGAGCAAATCCAGCTCGACATCTTCGGCGAGCTGATGGACGCGGTGTACCTGGTCAACAAGTACGGTGAGGCCGTCTCCCATGAGGGCTGGAAACACACCGTGGAAGTGGTCGATCAGGTCTGCGAAACCTGGCAGCAAAAGGACGTTGGCATCTGGGAAATGCGCGGCGAGCAGTATCACTTCCTGCACTCGCGACTGATGTGCTGGGTGGCACTGGATCGGGCCATCCGGTTGGCCTCCAAACGCTCGCTGCCCGCCCCGTTCGCCCGTTGGGACCAGACCCGTCAAGCGATCTACGCCGACATCTGGAGCAACTTCTGGAATGAAGAACGCGGGCATTTCATCCAGCACATCGGCGGCACCGGCCTCGACGGCTCGATGCTGCTGATGCCATTGGTGCGCTTCGTCAGCGCCAAGGATCCGCGCTGGATCGCGACCCTCGAAGCCATCGAGAAAAGCCTGGTGCGCGCGGGCATGGTCTACCGCTACCGCAACGACGACAGCCAGATCGACGGCTTGCCCGGCACCGAAGGCGCCTTCGCCGCCTGCTCGTTCTGGTACGTCGAATGCCTGGCCCGGGCCGGCCAGGTGGAAAAAGCGCAGCTGGAGTTCGAGCAATTGCTGCGGTACGCCAACCCGCTGGGGCTGTACGCCGAAGAGTTCGACAGCCATGCCCGGCACCTGGGCAACACACCCCAGGCACTGACGCATCTGGCGCTGATCAGCGCGGCGAGTTTCCTGGATCGGAAGTTGAGTGGGGAGAAGAACTTCTGGCAGCCTTGAGACCGAGGCGCCTGCTTCGCGAGCAAGCCCGCTCCCACACTGGACCGAGTTCAACACAGTTCCCATGTGGGAGCGGGCTTGCTCGCGAAAGGGACATCAACCCCAACACAAGGCTTACTGCCGCCAAACCCCGTCGGAAATGTCCGCTTTCACCGCAATTTTTGTAGGAACAAGGCTTGCCCGTAATAAACAAAAGCGCGCTCCCTCTGACCCAATTGGCCTCCCGTGGCGAGGGGGCTTGCCCCCGTTGGGGCGCGCAGCGGCCCTGAAATCTGCAACCACATTCCTCCAGAAGCACCGCATTTGCTGGCTTTACGACTGCTACGCAGCCGAACAGGGCAAGCTCCCTCACCATAGGATTACGTAGGCCAACTCCCTACAAACACCAAACAAACCCGCCCGATCAACACGCAGTCACTCATTCCTACATCCGGAAATACCTTGTTGCCAGCGCCTACATCCATCCCTACCATCCACGCTCAACGGGTACAGCGGAGCTGTCCAACAAAACCCGAATTCAAGGAACCAGAATGACCCAGCGCATCCATCGCAGCATCGATACCCCACTCCGATCAGGCCTGAACCGGACTGAACTGTGGGAGGGCCACGACAAAGGCCTGATCAAATGCTGGGAAATCGGCCGCCAACGCGCCGCCCGCTTCCCCGACCTCGCCCACCAATGCCTGACCGGCGAACTCCCGGTGCTGGGCTGGAAAGGTGGCGTCAGCCGCAGCCTGAAGAAACTCGAAAAATACGGATCCCTCAAATACCTCGCCCAATGGCAGGGGTTGCGCGGGGAAGATCTGGATATTGATCTGAGCGCAGAACGGGCGTTGACCTGTTCCAGGACCAAAATGGTGGTGACGTTTACGCCGGATCGGTCGAAGTACTTCAATCAGGTGGCAGACGTGGAAGCTTAAGGAGCAGGACGCTTGGTCGACCTACATCAGGAATTTCAAAACAGCGGTTTCTTCCACGAAGCCCGGATTGATCGACGCTCGGCTGACGCACTGGTGGGAATCGCCGCCGGGCTCGCTGCCGACGGTACGATCAACCAGCAGGAAGCCGAGTTTCTAAAGACCTGGATCGAAACCCATTTGATCCATCTCGGCGACCCGGTGGTGAATATCCTCTACAAACGCCTCGCCGGCATGCTGAGCGACGGCGTGCTTGATGCCGAGGAGTCTGGCGAACTACTGGAGATGCTTCACCAGTTCGCAGGCCTGCCGATTGGTTCTGCCCAAACGTTCACTGCGCCGACCAGCCTTCCTCTCGACAACCCGGCGCCCTCTTTAAGTTGGGCTGACCGAGTGTTCCTGTTTACCGGGATCATGGCTTACGGTCCGCGCAAGGAGTGCGAATCACTGATTATTGAACGTGGCGGGCTTATCGGCGGATCCGTCAGCAAGAAGATCCACTATTTAGTGGTAGGCAGCATCGGCAATGATCAATGGCTGCATAGCACTTACGGGACCAAGATCAAAAGAGCGGTCGAACTGAGAGAAAGTGGTATGCCGATAGCAATCATCAGTGAAGAGTATTGGCAAAAGGTGCTGTTCGGATAACCCATTACAGCCCCTATGGAGGGTCGAATGAACAAGACCCTCAAGGCAATACTGGATCTGCTGGAGCGCTGACGGAAAAACGCTCTCGATACGCCTGCGGCGTCACCCCCATCGCCCGCAGAAAACTGCGGCGCAAGGTCTCTTCACTGCCAAACCCGCATTGCACCGCGACCCGTTTGATCGGTACACCGGTGTCGCTGAGCAGCCGTCGCGCGGTCTCGACCCGAATAAGCTCGATGGCCCGGGCCGGGGTCTGGCCGGTGTCGGCGCGGTAATGACGGACGAAGCTGCGTTCGCTCATGCCGGCCTGCAAGGCCAAGGTCGGGATGCCGAGGTCCTTGGTGAGGTTTTCGCTGATCCAGGCGTGAAGTTCGTCGAAACGATTACCTTCTTTCTGCAAAGACAAGGTCACGCTGAACTGCGACTGGCCACCCGGACGCTTGAGAAACACCACCAATTGCCGGGCGACGTCCAGGGCCATGGTTCGGCCAAGGTCTTCTTCGACCATGGCCAGGGCCAGGTCAATGCCGGCGGTGACCCCAGCCGAGGTCCAGACCGGGCCGTCGTTGATGAAGATCGGATTGGGTTCGACCTGGAGTTTGGGATGCTGCTGCGCCAATTGCTCGCAACGGGTCCAGTGCGTCACCACCCGCCGACCGTCGAGCCAGCCGCTGGCCGCCAGCAAAAACGCCCCGGTGCACACCGACGCCACCCGTCGGCACTCCATCGCATGCTCACGCACCCACGCCACCAGCGACTCATCCTGCGCCGCCGCGTAAACGCCCCAGCCACCGGCAATGATCAAGGTGTCGCTGCCCCGATCCGGCAGCGGCTCCGCCAACAGCGCCAACCCCGCCGACGACATCACTGCCCCGCCACCACTGGCAATCACCGACGGCGCATAGGGCGGCGGCAAACCTTGCTGGCGGGCAATGTCGTTGGCCGAGGCAAACACCTGCAACGGCCCGGTAACGTCGAGCAGTTGCACGTTGGCAAAGGCCAGCACATGAATGGTTTTCGGGTTGTTCGGCATATTTGGCGTAATTCGTGGGGTTATTGGCCTATACGCCAGATCCTACGAGCCTACAGTGAAGCCGTCCACCCCAATCAGGAGAAAAACGCCATGACGTTGCAGATCGGATTTTTGTTGTTTCCACAGCTCCAACAACTGGACCTGACCGGCCCTTATGACGTGCTGGCCTCGTTGCCGGATGTGAAGGTGCATCTGATCTGGAAGAATCTGGTGCCAGTCACCGCGAGTACCGGGCTGGTGTTGAAACCGACCATCAGCTTCGACGACTGCCCGCCGCTGGATGTGATCTGCATTCCCGGCGGCACCGGCGTCGGGCCATTGATGGAGGATGACCAAACCCTGGCCTTCATCAAGACTCAAGCTGCCACGGCGCGGTATGTCACCTCGGTCTGCACCGGCGCGCTGGTGCTTGGCGCAGCAGGGTTGCTCAAGGGCAAACGCGCCACCACGCACTGGGCGTATCACGAATTGCTCGGGCGTTTGGGGGCGATTCCGGTGAAGGATCGAGTGGTGCGCGACGGCAATCTGCTGACCGGCGGCGGGATCACGGCGGGGATCGATTTCGCCCTGACCCTGGCGGCTGAACTGTTCGATGAAGACACGGCGCAACTGGTGCAACTGCAGCTGGAATACGCCCCGGCACCGCCGTTTGCTTCGGGCAGCCCTGAGACAGCGCCAGTCAGCGTGCTGGAGGAAGCCCGCAAACGCGTTGCCGCGTCGCTGAAATTGCGCTCGGAAATCACCGAACGTGCAGCGGCGAAACTCGACTGCCGGTGAAAGAAATGGCTGCGGGAACCAAGGTCCCCGCAGCCAGTCACTCTCAGATGCCGCGGTGTTTCAGGCATACCGTGCTTGTGGGGTCTACGACTGCTGCGCAGCCTTCGGCTGCAGCTACAGGAGATCTGGATTCAGTGTTCTGCAGACGAAAAAAAACCCGCCTAAGCGGGTTTCTCAAGACCATTGCGACATCCTGTCGGCAGCCATCCTGGCGTATGGTCGATCATCCGTGATCCTGAGCACGTCCTGTGCTTCAGTTGATGGATCCAGATTAAACCCATCGGTGAAGTCTCAAAAGACGACATACCAGCGGCTTCGTGTAAGCCATTGACCACTCAGCTCCTGAAACCGCCCTTGTAGCAGCTGCCGAAGGTTGCTACGGGAAACCAGGTTGCAGTTTTTCGAAGCCGAAAAAAAACCCGCCGAAGCGGGTTTTTCCCAAGACCATATCGACTCCCTGTCGGCAGCAATCCTTGCTTATGGTCGATCATCCGTGACCCTGAAGCACTTCCTGTGCTTCAGTTGATGAGGCTAGATTACGCTTCGGATCCAATCTGCAATAGACGACATAGCTACTATCGCGTGTAAGACATTCGCCATAGTCACCTTTCCGAACCCCCTTAGACGTGTCAGCCATCACGCGCTGAGGCCACGAATTTCATGGCCTGCAGCCATCAACCTCGCTGGCTCTAATGGGTCTTGGTATTTGTTCTCAGAAATTCTTCGATATTGTTCATCTGCTCATCCCATCCACGGCTGTCCATGCGGAACGCCTTGAGCCTGCGCGATTGAGGGATGTGATCGAAACCGGATTCGACGACCGTCAACAACGTGCCTTCGTCCATATCCTGGAGCTCGAACTTCACCAGCGTGGTGGGTTCCTGGGAGTAATCGACTTCCGGTTCCACCGCATAGGGGTGCCAGCGGAACGAAAACACCCGCTCCGGTTCGACTCGCTCCACCAGTACATTCCACAACAAGTGCTCATAACCAGGATAAGTAATCTGCCCCTGGGTCCACTCGCCAGCGACAAAGCGCTTACCTTCGAGCGCCACGCCAAACCACTGCCCAAAGGCTTCGGCATTGGCCAGCACGCGCCAGACCTGCGAGCGCGGCACCTTGAGCAGGATCTTCCTTTCGATGCGATCTGATGCTGGGTTCATAAGTCACCTCCTGTATTGAACAGTAGGCCTGTAAAGACCATAAGACCACCCTAAAAGTTGTATCAAACGGGCGCCGCCATCAAGCATGCATGAAATATTCGGCCTCGGTTCTGGCCATAAGTTCTGGGTTGAAAGGGGAAGTCAGCAGGCGAAACCCTGCTGGGGCTAGCTTGCGAGAATGCTGCCGCCTTCGCGGCTTCAGGCGCTCTTGCTACGAGCTGAAACCGCCATCTTCGCTACACTGCACCCCAACTTTCCATCACCACAGCGAGCCCCCCATGCCCCCACGTTTTCTCCTGGCGTTGACACCGCTGCTGTTCACCACCGTGGCGCACGCCGTGGACTGTGCCAATGCGAACGACCAGGGCACCATGAATCAGTGTGCCGCCGAGCAATACAAAGCGGCTGATAAAGAGCTGAACACGCTTTACCAACAAATCACCAAACGATTGAAAGACAATCCCGATGCCAAGAAGCTGCTGGTCAGCGCACAACGCAACTGGGTGGCGTTTCGTGATGCTGAGTGTGAGTTTTCGACCTCTACGGTGTCGGGGGGCAGTGTGTATCCGCTAATCTACAGTCTGTGCACCACCAACCTGACCAAGGCGCGCGTCGAAACCTTCAAACGCTACCTAACGTGTGAGGAAGGCGATATGAGTTGTCCGGTGCCTGGGGTTTGATGCCGTGGTGTCTTTGAGGACCTCATCGCGAGCAAGCTCGCTCCCACGTGGATTGCGTTTATTCGACGTTGGTGGCTCAGCACAGCATTGAGCAACACATCGGTGCCCTGACGCACGTCTGGGCGAAATCGGTGGCCAGGCCTTCGATCGCCTGAATCATCCGCGCCACGCCGTACAAGGCATCCACGCTCAAAACCTGCGCCACCGGCTCACCGGCGCGCAGCCGCTCCAACAAGCGCGGTTCGGCGCGACCCGAAGCCAAGGCCTGATCGATGACAGCGGCCACCGTTCGCCAGTCGAGAAACAGCACACCGTTGTCGTCCGCCAGCACCAAATCGCCGGGACTCACCGTGACGCGGGCACTGTGGATTGACTGATTGATCTGACTGTCGCCACGGCCATGCAGCTTGGTGGTCAGCAGGCTGGTGCCGCGAGCGAAGACGGGGCGGTGAATTTCGATATCCAGCTGCTGTGGAATCGCGAGCAGAAGATGAGTCAGGCCGAAACCGTGTTTCTGGAAAGCTTCCAGCACATGCTCAATATTCGTGAGCCTGTGCTGCGAAGCCTTGATTGTTTAGACGTGAGGGTCGCCCGGCGCTTTGCTCGGCGCGGCGTATTGCGGCTTCAGGTGGCCCTCCTGATCGAGCAGCCAGGCGTCCATGATCTGCCGCACCACGGGACCGGCGACGCGACCTCCGGCCTCGCCGTTTTCGATCATCACCGAGATGACAATCTTCGGATGTTCGGCCGGAGCGAAACCGACGAACAAGGCGTTGTCGCGGTTACGCTCAAGGGTTTTCGCCCGGTTGTAGCGCTCACCCTGCTTGATCGCCACCACTTGCGCGGTCCCACTTTTGCCGGCAATGCGGTACTGCGCGCCCTCCGCTGCCGCTCGGGCAATCCCGCGAGCATCGTGCATGACCATCTGCATGCCATGGTTGACCTGCTCCCAGTCACGCGGGTCCTTGAGCAGGATATTCGGCATCGGATGCTCATCCACCGGCGCTACGCCATCCACACTCTTGGCCAGGTGCGGTCGGTTCCATACACCTTTGTTGGCGATCAGTGCGGTAGCCTGGGCGAGTTGCAGAGGGGTGACCTGCATGTAGCCCTGGCCGATCCCGAGGATCACTGTCTCGCCGGGGAACCACGGTTGACGGCGCGTGGCGCGCTTCCAGGCCTGGGATGGCATCAACCCCGGAGACTCTTCGAACATGTCCAGCGAGACCTTCTCGCCGAGGCCGAACATCGCCATGTAATCGTGCAGACGGTCGATGCCCAACTTGTGGGCCAGGTCGTAGAAGTAGGTGTCGTTGGAGCGCATGATCGCCGCGTCCATGTCCACCCAGCCATCGCCGCTGTGGTTCCAGTTACGGTACTTATGATCGAAGTCCGGGAGTTGGTAATAACCTGGATCGAAGACACGGGTCTGAGGGGTGACGACCCCGGCGTCGAGGCCGGCAATCGCCACCTCCGGCTTGATGGTCGAACCCGGCGCGTAGAGCCCCCGCAGTACGCGGTTGAACAGCGGCCGATCGATGGAGTCGTGCAGCGCCGCGTACTCCTTGAAGCTGATCCCGGTGACGAACAGGTTCGGGTCAAAGCTGGGCTTGCTGACCATGGCCAGCACTTCCCCAGTTGACGGATCGAGAGCGACCACCGAGCCACGGCGATCGCCTAATGCAGCTTCCGCGGCTTCCTGAAGTTTGACGTCGAGGCTCAGTACGATGTTTTTGCCGGGGATCGGATCGGTGTGCTTGAGCACTCGCAGAACGCGGCCTTGCGCATTGGTTTCGACTTCTTCGTAACCGACGTGGCCGTGCAACTCGGGCTCGTAGAATTTCTCGATGCCGGTCTTGCCGATGGATTGAGTGCCACGGTATTCCACCGTATCCAGGGCCTTGGATTCTTTTTCGTTGATGCGGCCGACGTAGCCAATCGAATGAGCGAAGTGCTCGCCCATCGGGTAGTGGCGAACGAATTGCGGCTCCACGTCGATCCCTGGCAGACGGAACTCGTTGACCGCCAACACGGCGATCTGCTCTTCGCTGAGTTCGTAGAACAAAGTGACTGGTACGAAGGGATGTCTAGCTTGCTTCATTGCCTTATCGAAGACCGTGCGGTCTTCGGCAGGCAGGTGCAGGAGGTTGACCAGCTCATCCAGCTCTTCTTTGACGTCGGAGGCACGCTCGCGGGTGATGGTCAGGTTGAAGCTGGGTCGGTTGTCCGCCAGAACTACGCCATTGCGGTCATAGATCAACCCGCGGGTAGGGGCGATCGGCAATACGTGTACACGGTTATTTTCGGAGATCGTCGAGTGGTAGTCGTACTCGACCACTTGCAGGACATACAGGCGCACCACCAGCGCGCAGGTAATAGCGACGACGAACAAGGCGCAAGCCATCAGTCTTTTATTGACCAGGCGCTTCTCTTTTTCGTGGTCCTTGATCGGTATCGCTTCGGGCATTTCTGCAGCAGCTCTTTGACTGTAGAGGGGTGCCGATCCGTAGGCTTGAAATCAGTCCGTTAAAAACGAGCTGCACCATACCAAAAAAGGCGCGGTCACTTAGCGTGCTCTGCCGAAGTTTCATTAACGATGCGGCTGTTACCAGCGATAGCTATCGGGGTATCCCTTTGTTGCCAAGGCGCTTTCCTGCGGGCAAAACAAAACCCCTACCTGCGTATGCAGATAGGGGTTTCGGAATTTAATCTTGACGATGACCTACTCTCACATGGGGAAACCCCACACTACCATCGGCGATGCATCGTTTCACTGCTGAGTTCGGGATGGGATCAGGTGGTTCCAATGCTC
>NZ_CAXAQH010000055.1:0-12515 GCF_963970905.1 Pseudomonas sp. EL_65y_Pfl2_R96
GCCAATTCAGCTCGACCGACATCGACCACGATGCCACCGCCAGCTGGTCCATCAATGGCTCGCCAACTGGAATCTACGGCTCGATCGCCGTGGACAGCACTGGCCAATGGACCTACACCCTGGCCAACGGCAGCGATGGCGTTGCCAGTGCCGTGCAATCGCTGAAAGCCGGCGAAAGTCATGATGAAGTGTTCAGCGTGCAGGTCAGCGATGGCCTCGGCGGTGTGGATACCCAGCTGGTCACCGTCACCGTCAGCGGCAGCAACGATGCACCGGTGCTCAGCTTCGCCACCGGCAACGATGCCGGCAACGTGCAGGAAGACACCACGCTCAGCGTCAGTGGCCAGTTCAGTTCGGCCGACATCGATCACGATGCCACCGCCAGCTGGAGCATTGCCGGGTCCAATACCGGCACTTATGGCTCGATCGCCGTCGACAGCACTGGCCAATGGACCTACACCCTGGCCAACGGCAGCGATGGCATCGCCAGTGCGGTGCAATCGCTGAAGGCTGGCGAGAGTCACGACGAGGTGTTCAGCGTGCAGGTCAGCGATGGCCTCGGCGGCGTGGATACTCAGCTGGTCACCATCACCGTCAGCGGCAGCAACGACGCCCCCGTGCTCAGCTTCGCCACCGGCAACGATACCGGTGCAGTGCAGGAAGACAGCAGCCTCAGCGTCAGCGGCCAGTTCAGTTCGGCCGACATCGATCACGCGGCCACCGCCACCTGGAGCATTGCCGGGTCCAATACCGGCACTTATGGCTCGATCGCCGTCGACAGCAGCGGCCAATGGACCTACACCCTGGCCAACGGCAGCGATGGTATCGCCAGTGCCGTGCAATCACTGAAGGCCGGCGAGAGTCACAACGAGGTGTTCAGCGTCCAGGTCAGCGATGGCCTGGGCGGCGTCGATACCCAACTGGTCACCGTCACCGTCACCGGCAGCAACGACCAGCCAACCCTGACCATTGCCGACACCACCGGCGCGATGAATGAAGGCGATGGCACCGCCACATTGAGCGACAGCGGCGCCCTGAGCTTTGCCGATGTGGACAACACCGACGCGGTGACCGTGTCGCAGACCGCCAACAACGACATCGCCTGGAGCGGCGGTACGCTCAATTTGGGCGTGGCTTCAGCACTGGTGGCCGGCTTCTCGGTTGATCAGGACAGCTGGAATTACAGCACCAGCCAGAACCTCGACTTCCTCGGCGCCGGTGAAACCATCACCTTCTCGTACACGGTGGTCGCCACCGACGACAGCGGCGCGGCTAATGCTGCTTCGGCGACTCAGACCGTGACCATCACCCTCACCGGCACCAACGACCAACCAACGCTGACGATCGCCGACTCTACCGGGGCGATGAACGAAGGCGATGGCGCGGTGATGCTGAGCGACAGCGGCGTCCTGAGCTTTACCGATCTAGACAGCACCGACACGGTGACCGTGTCGCACACCGCCAACAACGACATCACCTGGAGCGGTGGCACGCTCAATGCTGGCGTGGCTTCGGCACTGGCCGCCGGTTTTTCGGTCGATCAGGACAGCTGGGATTACAGCACCAGCCAGAACCTCGACTTCCTCGGCACGGGTGAAACCATCACCTTCTCGTACACGGTGGTTGCTACTGACGACAGTGGCGCGGCTAACGCTGCTTCGGCGACGCAGACTGTCACCATCACCATAACTGGTAGCAACGACGCGCCCGTGCTCAGCTTCGCCACCGGCAACGATGCTGGCAACGTGCAGGAAGACACCACGCTCAGCGTCAGTGGCCAGTTCAGTTCAGCCGACATCGATCATGCTGCCACCGCCAGCTGGTCCATCAATGGCTCGGCAACCGGCAGCTACGGCTCGATCGCCGTCGACAGCACTGGCCAGTGGACCTACACCTTGGCCAATGGCACCGATGGCGTTGCCAGTGCCGTGCAATCACTGAAGGCCGGCGAAAGTCATGATGAAGTATTCAGCGTGCAGGTCAGCGATGGCCTCGGCGGCGTCGACACCCAACTGGTGACCGTCACCGTCACCGGCAGCAACGATGCACCGGTGCTCAGCTTCGTGTCGGGTAATGATGTCGGCGCGGTGCAGGAAGACACCAGCCTCAGCGTCAGCGGCCAGTTCAGTTCGACCGATATCGACCACGATGCCACCGCCACTTGGAGCATTGCCGGGTCCAATACCGGCAGTTACGGCTCGATCGCCGTCGACAGCAGCGGCCAATGGACCTACACCTTGGCCAATGGCACCGATGGCGTTGCCAGTGCCGTGCAGTCGCTGAAAGCTGGCGAGAGTCACGACGAAGTGTTCAGCGTCCAGGTCAGCGACGGCCTCGGCGGCGTGGATACCCATCTGGTGACCATCACCGTCACCGGCAGCAACGACGCGCCGGTGCTCAGCTTCGCGACCGGCAATGATGTGGGTGCGGTGCAGGAGGACAGTACGCTCAGCGTCAGCAGCCAGTTCAGTTCGGCCGACATCGACCACGACGCCACGGCCAGCTGGTCCATCAATGGCTCGGCAACCGGCAGCTACGGCTCGATCGCCGTCGACAGCGGCGGCCAGTGGACTTACACCCTGGCCAATGGCAGCGATGGCATCGCCAGTGCCGTGCAGTCACTGAAGGCGGGCGAGAGTCACGACGAAGTGTTCAGCGTCCAGGTCAGCGACGGCCTCGGCGGCGTGGATACCCATCTGGTGACCATCACCGTCACCGGTAGCAACGACGCGCCGGTGCTCAGTTTCGCCACCGGCAATGATGCCGGCAACGTGCAGGAAGACACCAGCCTCAGCATCAGCGGCCAGTTCAACTCGACCGATATCGATCATGATGCCACCGCCAGCTGGTCCATCAATGGCTCGCCAACTGGAACCTACGGCTCGATCACCGTGGACAGCAGCGGCCAGTGGACCTACACCCTGGCCAACGGCAGCGATGGTATCGCCAGTGCCGTGCAATCACTGAAGGCCGGCGAGAGTCATGACGAAGTGTTCAGCGTACAGGTCAGCGATGGCCTCGGCGGCGTCGACACCCAACTGGTCACCGTCACCGTCACCGGCAGCAACGACGCCGCAGTGCTATCCTCGGCCAGCGTCACGCTGACCGAAACCAATGCTCCGCTGACCACCGGTGGCAGCCTGACCGTCAGCGATATCGACAGCCCGGAAAGCTTCCAGGCGCAGTCTGGCACCACCAGCGCAAACGGGATCTTCGCCATCGATACCACGGGTAACTGGAGCTATACCGCCAATTCGGCCTTCGACGCACTCAATGTCGGTGACAGCCTGACCGACACCTTCGCGGTATTCAGTGCTGATGGCACCGAGACCTCGGTCAGCGTCACCATCAACGGCACTAATGATGCACCGGTAACCGACCTGAACGGTGGAGGCGCCGGCAACGACGCAACCGCGGCCTTCACCGAACAGACCTCCGTGCTGATCGCCCCGTCGGCGACCATCACCGACATCGACTCGGCCAACCTGACCTCGATGACGGCGACGCTGACGGTGCGCCCCGACGGCAACGCCACCGAGTCGCTATCGCTTAACGCGAGCGCCACTACGGCAGCGGCCGGCCTGACGGTCAGCTACACCACCGGCACCGGCGTATTGTCGATCACCGGTTCGGCCACCAAGACCACCTACCAGACGATTCTGGACGGTATCCTCTACAACAACTCCAGCGATACGCCGACCACTTCTGATCGGACGGTGAACGTTCTGGTCAGCGACGGCATCGACAGCAGTATCTCGCACAGCGTCACCATCGGCATCACCGCGCTCAACGACACACCGGTGAACACGCTGCCGGCAAGCTACACGACGAATGAAGACACCGCATTCAAGCTCAGCGGTTTGTCGGTGGCTGACGTCGACGCTGGCGCTGGCAGCATCTCGGTCACGCTCACGGTCGGCAGCGGCTCCTTAACGGCCGCGACAGCAGGCAGTGTCTCGGTCAGCGGCTCGGGCACCGGCAGCATCGTGCTCACGGGTACCCTCGCCAACATCAACACTTACCTGGCCACGGTCGCCAACCAGCCGACCTACACCCCGGCTGCCAATGCCAACGGTACGGTCACCCTGACCATGCTGACCAATGACGGTGGCAACACGGGCACTGGTGGAGCACTGAGCGACAGCGACACGATCAACATCAACATCACCGCGCTCAACGACACACCGGTGAACACGTTGCCGGCAAGCTACACGACGAATGAAGACACCGCATTCAAGCTCAGCGGTCTGTCGGTGGCTGACGTCGACGCAGGCACTGGCAGCATCTCGGTCACGCTCACGGTCGGCAGCGGCTCCTTAACGGCCGCTACAGCAGGCAGTGTCTCGGTCAGCGGCTCGGGCACCAGCAGCATCATGCTCACGGGTACCCTCGCCAACATCAACACTTACCTGGCCACGGTCGCCAACCAGCCGACCTACACCCCGGCTGCCAATGCCAACGGTACGGTCACCCTGACCATGTTGACCAATGACGGTGGCAACACGGGCACTGGTGGAGCACTGAGCGACAGCGACACGATCAACATCAACATCACCGCGGTCAATGACGCGCCGGTACTGTCCGGGACAGTTCCGACGTCGGTCAACGTCAGCAGCGGGGTGTTGGTGAGTTCGTTCCTGAGTTCCACGGATGTGGACAGTGGTGCACTGAAGGGCATCGCGATCACCGCTGCGACCCGCACAAATGGCTCTAATGGCAAGTGGCAGTACTCAACAGACAGTGGATCGACGTGGACAGATGTCGGCACGGTAAGTACGAGCTCGGCGCTGCTGCTGCGTAGCGGCGACTTAGTACGCATGACCGGTAACGGAAACGCGGGTAATCTAACCTACAAGGCGTGGGATCAGACGTCGGGCACGTTTGCGACGAAGGTCGACCCTGGCTCAGGCGGGGGTACCAGCGCGTTCAGCACGACCAGCGTTATATGGTCGGTCACCCACCCGGCAGGCATCGCCGGCGAGCCGATCAACTTGGCTCTGGCCAACCCGTCGGCGGATCACAGTCTTCCTGTCACGGTAACGATCACCGGAGTTCCAGCGGACTGGATAGTGAACGGCGCCACGCATCTCGGCGACGGCAGCTGGTCGGTCACCACTATCGATCCCTCGGTACTCACCGTCACTACGACGGCAGGCTACGTCGGCGCCATGGTGTTGCTCGTAACGGAGACCTGGACCAATACAGACGGAACGACAGGAAGCGCCATCGTCTCGAACAACGTAGAGGCCTACGCCCCAGGCTCACCAATCTTCGCCTTGTCCCTCAACGACAACCTGACCGGCTCGTCCGGTGCCGACACCTTCGTCTTCGCCCAGCCGATCGGTAACAACCAGATCTATAACTTCGATGCCGCAGCGGACAAGATCGACCTGATCGGCTTCACCGGCGTCACCGGCTTTGCTGACTTGAGCATCACTAACGACGCAAACGGCAATGCACTGGTCAGCATAGGCACCGGCCAGACGATCACCCTGAAAGGTGTCGATGCAGCGAACTTGAGCGAAGCGAACTTCCAGTTCGATGTGGACCCGCTCACCAACAACGCCGGTACCCTCACCATTGCCGACGGCGCGATCATGCCGTTCGGTGGCAGCATCCATAACAGCGGCACCATCGAGCTCGGCTCCGCCGGCAGCACGACCAGCCTTGAGATTCTGTTCCGTGGCGCGACCTTGAGCGGTGGCGGCCAGGTGCTGCTATCCGACAACTCACAAAACGTGATTTTCGGCGGCAGTGCGGACACCGTGCTGACCAACATCGACAACCGCATTTCCGGCGCCGGCCAGTTGGGCGCCGGGCAGATGGTGCTGATCAATGCGGGGCTGATCATGGCCAGCGGGCTGAACAGCCTGGTGCTCGACACCGGTACCCACACCATCACCAACAGCGGGGTGCTGGAGTCCACAGGCCCAGGCGGCATGACGGTTGCCAGTACGGTCGAAAACACCGGCCACTTGTGGGCCAACGGTGGCGACCTGCGCCTGCTGGCAGACGTGACCGGTGACGGCAGCGCCACCATCGACGGCGACGCGACCCTGACCTTCTCCGGTGCCGCACACGGGTCTGTTGCCTTCCACGGCGAAGGCGCGGGCACGCTGGTGATCGCACAGGCCGAAACGGCGGGCTCGCTGGTCGGCATCCTCGGTCTGGAAAGCAATGACTTGCTGATGTTCGGCGATCTCGCTTTCGGCGCCAACACCCAACTCAGCTACAACGCCAACGCCTCTGGCGCCGGCGGCCTGCTGACAGTGGACGACGGTGCGCATCGAGCCGAGGTTAACCTGCTGGGGCACTACACGGTGGAAGACTTCCAGGTCACCGACGGCGGCCAGGCCGGCACCCAGGTCAGTTACCACGGTGAATCCAGCGGCACGCTGGTGGGCAGCATGCTCGCGGACACGATCAGTGGCGGCGACGGCAACGACATCATCGTGGGTCGTGGCGGCGAAGACACCCTCAGCGGTGGCGCGGGAGCCGATGTGTTCGCCTACCTCAACGTGAATGAAGGCGGCGACCATATCCTCGACTACAACTTCGCCGAAGGGGACACAATCGACCTCTCCGCACTGCTCAAGGCCAACTTTGTCAGTGGCACCAGCCAGGTGTCGGACTTTGTCCAAGTGGTGCAGACCGGCAGCGACCTCACCGTGAAGGTGGATACCGATGGTGCAAGTAGTGGCAAGAACTTCGTCGATGTGGCGGTGCTTGACCACACGGGTACGCCTGGGCCCGATCTGGTGCGCACCTGGTTCGGGGATGCCGAGCATGCGCTGACGGCGTGATATTGGGCTGGAGTTGAGCAGTTGATGATTGTGGAGACCAGGGCAGGTCGAACCATTATCTGGCTACTCAACTCCTTCGCTCACGCTGCATGACCCCTGACTGGTTGATTCACCGGCGGATGTAACGCGTTAGATGAACCTCTGGGCTGCGTAGTTTAATGTGCACTACCCTGGAAAAGGATTTCATCGTGTACATCAAAGGACGCTACATCGTATCTGCCTGCGCACTGCTGTTTTTCCAGCACGCACTGGCGACCGGAATGGACTGCACAAAAGCGGCAAACGCTGTCGAAAATACAATTTGCGCAAACAAAGGGCTGTATGAGCTGGATACGCAAATGGGTTCGACCTATCGAACGCTGATGAGCGCCGCTTCGCAGGCGCAGGTTGAACTGAAGAGATCTCAGCGCCAGTGGTTGAAAGTGCGCAATGAATGCGTCGAAGACGTCGCCTGCCTGGACCAACACTATCGCGAACGCTTGCAGGCACTGCACGTGCAATGGGTCGACTCCGTTGCCTATCAACCCGACGACGTCGACAAACAGGTGATGGAGGATTTGCAACAACGCATCCAGGACCTGAGCAAGGATAATCCGGAGTTTGCGCTGGAGCGGGCACTCAACTCTATGGCGTTCGACAGCGGCACAACGTCATTCCCTGGCGACCCGGGTGAAGATGAGCAATCCCTCTTTCCCAAGAGTATTCCCCAAGATGTCACGGAGGACGAGTGGAAGGCGCTGAAAGCGTCCGGCATCGACGACGCCGCTGAATCCGGGAACACCTCATACACGCTGATGGATATGGATGGCGACGGACAGCGTGACCTTATCGTAGAAACCTATTCCGGCGGCACCGGGATGTTCAGTTACACGCAAACCTACCGTCGCAGTGAAGGCCGGTTCATCAGCAGGACATCGGGGCCTGCCCATGAATCCGGCCCACTTTTCTATACCAATGAACGCGGCGCCAACCAATCCGTGAACTGGATCAAGGCTCGCGGAAAAATGTACGTCGCCTACCGAAACGGTAGCTACGGCGTTGACCAGGTCTTTCTTCTCAATCCCCTGAAGATCAATAACAAAGTGCCTACACTGACCGTTCGCTACGGCTATCAACTGACAGTGCCCCACACTCAATATCTGGAGGACGGCACCACCGCTTTCGAACTGGAGCCTGCCCTGCAAAAGGTACTCGCGAAAGCCTTGAACAAAGTGAATGCAGGTGAAGCTTTGGAGACTGCCCGGCAGAAAACTCCGATCTGCCCCATCCCCTCTTCAGTACAAGACAGTGATGACTATTACAGCTTCGGGGCGAGTTACTACGCGGTCGAACCCGTCGCCGATATGCCGGTGGTCATCGGGAATGAGTGCTTCATCGCAAGACTGATCAATTGGTACGGGAGCTACGGCGACAAGGACGGACTGTTTGCACTACTGACGTTGCGCAAACCGGGATCTGAAGACCAGGAGCGCAGTTATTCGGTCAACGGACGTCGACATATCGCACAAGTGAGCACATCGATTGGCAAGGCCGAAGGTGGGGCTGAAAACTTTTAGTCAGTTATTCACCGATGGACAGCCACAAAAAAGCCCCACCAGATCACTCTGTGTGGGGCTTTCAAATATGTGGTGTCTGAACCAGCTGACATTTCCCCCTTCCGGCAGCTCGACTCTGCTGCCGTAGATTGGAGCTTGACCAAGCGTCTGTACCGCAATGGCGCCTATTTTCTCTGGGGGAAGCACAGGCATCCCATATTTTTCACAGATGATCTTTTCCATCGCATCCGGAAAAACCAAATCACCTTCGTTCAGAACAGCTCCCTGGATACCAATTCGATTGATGGTTCAGTTGCTTCAGTCTTCGAGCCACCAATTCAAAAGCGCCTCGTCATCATCGTCATCCAGATTTTGATAGATGTTCGCGTAGTACCATTGAATCCCGGTTCTATCGCAGAACCGATTAAAAAACGCGTTGATCTTGTCCATCCCATTACTCGCAGGAACGGCGAGCGAGAGATTGCCCTTGAACACACCATCCAGCGTTCCACCCAACTCACAACCGACATAGCTCTCAAGCCCGGCGATATCCTCAGCAGGGATATAGTCGGCATAGATATGGATGCAGAAGTTGCCACCTCGCTCAATAACCACCGCATGGGTGTTTCTGTTTTCGATAGAGATGACATCTCCACGGGCCATATTCAGCGCCAGGCCAGGTGAGGACAGCAGTTCATAGGTTACCGCCCCCACCTGACGAGCCGGAAGTTCCTCGAATACAGAACCATCGCTGTCGCCTGCAAATACCTGAATCAGAACAGGGATGACCTTCTCGTCCATTCGGAACTCCAGGTTCGTGCCTTTCAAATTCGTCAAATTGGCCTGATAGCCGACCAGAGCACGCTTTCCAAAGGAGTAAATTCCACCCCTTTGATCCCTTTCGCAAGCTCTTTGAATGCGCCTGAGCAAATAAGCGTATTACTTCCTGAAATCAACCCCTTGAATTTGAACAAGTCACGCTTGAATTCGGGAGGTAATACCAATTTCTTGAACCTAAAAATCAACCCATCCTCTTCTATGAAAGTAGAAGCAGGGTCGGTCTCCGAGCGCGCATCCAGCTCTTCAAAAAGTACGGCATTGTAGCTTTTGGATGAAATAGTTTCCCCACCTTTGGAAACCACCTGAATAGGCACAGCGTCAGTAACACCTACGTCCAGCTCGCTACAAACAGACATAAAATCATCACTGACTATGTAGAAACGCGCCACACTGCGTATATCGAAATCATAGAACTTATCTTTAGAAATAAGCACCATACCTTCTGGATAGGGCGTGTGCGTTTTGTTATGAATCTTCTCTGCATACCACGGAAAAAATCCATACTCGACACCTTTGGTATTTGAGTAAAATTTATCATAAAGATCTGCCTGTAAGAAGCCAGCCGGGCAACCAGGTTCTTCCTTTTGAGAAAGTACGTAATATTCCATTCCGCTCACAACCGTCAATAATGGTTGATGGCTCAGTAGCCTCAGCCTTTAATATCCCACGTCAAACTTTTATCAGCTGCCTCATGCGCAAAAAAACACATCAGCGCCTGTTGGGCGGTTTCTTTATCAACATTTAACAGAATTGATTTTTTCGTCCACTTGAAAACCCAGATTTGTACCTTTCAAATTCGTCGAATCCCAGACCAGACAACTGTTTCCAAAGGGGTAAATTCAATGCCCTTGAAATCGGTCGCCAAATCCTTGAACGACTGAGAGCAGATCAGGCTATCACTCCCTGAAACAAGTCTCCTGTATTTGAAAACATCCAACTTCCAATCATCAGGGAGAATTAATTTCTTGAATCTGATGGGCCTACCATTTTCCTCGACAAACGTAGAGGCCGGATCGCAATTTGTCCGAACATCCATCTCATCGAACAATACAGCGTTGTAATTTTTTGAAGAGATACGCTTGCCCGCCTCGGAAACAACCTCAATTGCAACACTGTCAACCATTTTTACATTAAGGCTATTACAAGCAGCCAAAAACTCATCACTTACTACATAAAAAAACCGGGAAACACTACGAATATCAAAATCATAGTACTTATCCTTGGAGATCAAAACCATGCCTTCGGGGAAAGGTGTACGTGGCCCGGGCTTCCCTTTTTGCGCATACCATGAAAAAAACCCAAACTCAACGCCCTTTGTATTGGGATAAAATTTATCGAAAAGATCGGCATAGATAATCCCTATAGGACAGCCAGAGTCTTCCTTTTGAGAAAGTACATAATAATTCATGACGTACAACTCCCTATTCATCGAACTCGACGTTGTTTTGTTCCAGGCACAGACAAACTCGTTCTTAGTCTGGATTGGATTGCTGAAATCTAGGTGCGAGCCTGTGCCTTATCGATATCGCCAGAATCATAGTCATCACGAACTTTTTCAACCATATTTTCAACCATTGGCGTATAGACCTTACCATGCGACCCACAATGGTAAAAAACACGCTTGGTTTTCTGCATTTTGTCATGGGCTTTGCCACCCAATGCCCGATTGAGCGTGCTACTGCACAGCCCATTCGGATCGATCCACTGGGTCGGGCTGATCACATACTGATAGAAGTTGATACCGCCGGCGTATCCGATTGGATCGCGAGACACAAAGCGACCGACGCCAGGGTCGTAGTACCGATGGCGGTTGTAATGCAGTCCAGTCTCATGATCGTGATACTGGCCCTGGAAGCGGATCGGGTTATTCAACCCTTGTCGCTGGGCCGAGGATGAGCGTTGTTCAATCGCTTGTCCCCACACCCTGTACTGCGCGCTCCATGCCATTTCACCCTGCTGGTCGGTAAGTTCTTGTGGCGTGCCGAGGTGATCGCACTGATACCACGCAATCGCATCAAACGGTTGAGGAACAGGCGCGTGATTCCACAGCGGATCCTCGTCCGGTGTGTAAACATCACCATAAATGGGTTGAGGTACTAAACGAATGGGCTGGTGACTTAGCGCCTGTACCACTGGATTGAATGTACCGGGCTCAAATACGTAATGAACAGTGCGTCCGGTATCACCATCCAGCTGAGCGGGACTGCTCTCCCACGCCAGATTGTCACCGTCCCAACCGAACATCGTGAAGCCGCAACCATACTCACGTTGTTTGCGTGCATGTTCATTGCGATTCCACAGAGATCCGGCCTCTGGACGATGCTTATAGTGCGCTCGGGAGTTTTTGTGCAGGCGGCGACCGAGTGGGTCGTAGGCATAATCCACTGCCAGACGGTCATCTTCGAAATGCACCAGGCGATCGAACAGATCCCATCGCATCTCGCACACACTGCCATTACTCCAACGCTTGACCTGATTTCCGCGCTTGTCGTAGTCATAGTGCGTGCCTGCGTACTCACGCAACAAGTTATCGAGACGTTTGCTGCGCACGGGTTCCTGATCCAGGGGCCTGCGGATTGGACTTGCCCCTACCAAACCGGACACCAACTCCCCGTTAAATTGATGCTGCCGCCAAGCGCCTGAACTCCCTCGGCGAGCGATAGTTCAAGGCGCTGTGCGGATGCTGCTCGTTGTAATGCTCGAAGGCAATTGCCAGGTTACGCAACGCCGTTTCTCGATCCGGCTTGGGCATGTGTGCCACGTAGTCACGCTTGATTGTCTTCACGAAGCTCTCGGCCATGCCGTTGCTCTGCGGGCTGCGTACTGGGGTGGTCACTGGTTGCAAACCGATCTGTCGAGCAAACAGGCGTGTCTGTTCGGCGGTGTACGCCGAGCCGTTGTCGCTTAGCCATTGAACTGGCGTGGTGGGTAGTTGATCACCAAAACGCTTCTCCACGCTTTCCAGCATCAAGTCGCGGATATCATCGCCGCTGTACCCGGTCGGGCTCGCGACCCAACCGATGGCTTCGCGATCACAACAATCCAGGGCGAAGGTCACGCTCAGTTTGGCGCCGTCCTCGCAGCGGAACTCAAAGCCGTCCGAGCACCAACGTGTATCACTGGTTTGCACCGCAATACGGCCTTCGTGCCGACGCGGCACCCCGGGCTGTTTGATGCGCCGCTCCAGCAGTAAGTTGTGATCACGCATGCCCCGGTAAACCCGCTTCACGTTGATCGCCGGCAGCAACTGGGTTTCACGGGCGCGACGCAATAATCCCCAGACCCGACGGTAGCCATAGCTGGGCAGCTCGCTAACCTGCTGCTGGATTTCGACCAC
>NZ_CAXAQH010000056.1:0-11602 GCF_963970905.1 Pseudomonas sp. EL_65y_Pfl2_R96
ACGCCACCGGCCGCATCATCGCCAGCCAGGACAGCCTGCACGGCCAGCGCGAAACCTTCGCCTACGACGCCGCCGCCAACCTGTTGGACGGCCCACAACCCGGCGCCGGGCTGGTGGTGCACAACAAGCTGCTGACCTACCAGGACAAGCGTTACCGCTATGACGCGTTTGGTCGGATGATCGAAAAACGCAGCGCTAAACGGGGCCTGCAACGCTTCGGTTACGACGCCGAAAGCCGGTTAGTTGAAGTGCGCAGTGAAAACGGCAGCGTGCTCAGGATGACCTACGACCCGCTGGGTCGGCGCATCGCCAAGACCGAACACGACAGCAAGGGTTATCCACTGGGAGAAACCCGCTTCACCTGGGACGGCCTGCGCCTGTTGCAGGAACATCGCCATCAGCAGACCAGCCTCTACCTCTACGAAGACGAAGGTTACGAACCCCTGGCCCGCGTCGACGGCACCGGCCCGCTACAAAAAATCCGCTATTACCACAACGACCTCAACGGCCTGCCCGAGCAACTCACCGAGGCGGACGGCCACAACGTCTGGCAAGCAACGTATCGGGTGTGGGGCAACACGTTAGAAGAGGTGCGCGAGCCGTATTACATTGAAGAGCAGAACCTGCGGTTTCAGGGGCAGTATCTGGATCGGGAGACGGGGCTGCACTTCAATACGTTCAGGTTTTATGATCCGGATGTGGGGCGGTTTACTACGCCGGATCCGATTGGGTTGGCGGGGGGAGCGAACCTCTATCAATATGCCCCTAACCCATTGGGATGGATCGATCCATGGGGATGGGCACCATGCGGCTCAACGACTAAAAAGCTACAGGCTCACGCCAACGCAGCGAAAAAAGCCGTGTACCGTAACCCTCAACGCTCATTGACTTTAAAACAACGAGCGGCGGTCAAACGCGCCTATGACAGAGGCGACTTCGGACAGGCACGCTCTCGCTACCGTCGCTATGTAGGTCAAAGGATCGATGCCGAATTCAAACGTAGGGTGTTGGCAGATCCGTCGCTTGCACATCTGAATGTCGCGAAATCAGGACAACGCCTGCCCGATGTGTATGATCCGAAAAGCAAGTCCTGGTGGGACCTGACGACGAAGGCTGATTGGAAAAAAGGCACCCATCAACGGCGTTATGGCGATTGGGGCAATGGTTATGAAGGAGTATTGTGGTGAGTGACAGAATCCCATCAAAAACATTATCTGGCATTGAGCAGGACGGCCTCGTCCTGCCTGAGAAAACGCTTTTCAAAAATGAGTTCATTGGTGCCACCAAATTAAAGAACTCAACACTTTCCTACCCGATTTTTGACAGCTGTCTTTTGGAAAATTGCGAATTCGAGAAAACCGACTTCTCCAACTCAAGATTTTTCAACACAACAACCGTAGTCCAATGCACATTCAGCAATGTCGACTTTCGGGCAACAGGTCTAAGTGACAGCAGATTTGAAAACTGCACCTTCCTGAAGTGCGATTTTCGACAAACCGCACTGGTCGATTGCCACTTCAGCAACTGCACATTCAGCCAATGCAAAATCATTGACAACTCGCTCAACGCAAAAAAAATGACCCATGTTAAGTTCGCTGGAAAGCTCCAAGAAGTGAGCTTCATATCCGACCAGCCGAACACCCCACTGCTTGTCGATTTTGAGCTTTGCAAACTGGATTACGTCACCTTTCAAAACTGCGACCTTGAGAGCATCGTCCCACCTACTGATGCCCAACACATTTTCTTCAAGGACGTGTCAGCACGTGCGCAAAAGGCGCTCGATCACCTATCGTCTCAACCAGACAGCCCGATCAATAAGCTACTGAAGCGACGCTTGCAAAAGCTCACAACACAACGAGGGGCCCTCTTCAATATCAAAAATCTGGAAAGCTATGAAGGCTTGGAGTTTTCATCGCTTTTTATCTCCTTTCTCAAGGGCTCTGAATAGCGCTCGCGACGTTTCAGACTCCCCATTGGTCAGGCTAATGTCCTGGAAGTTCTTACCCACGAGCCCGTGAAGCGATTGCCTCACGAGGCTCGCTCAGGCCTACGTTGAGTATGGGAGTTCACGAGGACGTTACGAACCCACAGCCATCAAAAAGATGCCGGCCGAGGTGCTCGTTGGAAAATCGAGCATTGGGAGCGAAGAAACACAAATCCCGTGGCGAGGGAGCTTGCTCCCGCTGGGCGGCGAAGCCGCCCCAAAACAGGCTGACGCATTCTCCAGATAAACCGCATCAGCCGGCTTACGACGGCTGCGCCCCCGAGCGGGAGCAAGCTCCCTCCCACGGATCGCCTACACCTCAAAAGCAGGCATGTAACCCGCCTTCACCGACCTGCAAGGCAACGCCCAGCCCCTGAGCTTCGCCTACGATGCCACCGGCCAGTTGCTCGCCGAAAACAGCGCCGCCGGCAGCCTGCAACACCACTACGACGAACTCGGCAACCTGATCCAGAGCCAACTGCCCGATGGCCGCTGGGTCAACCGCCTGTACTACGGCAGCGGCCACCTGCACCAGATCAACCTCGACGGCCAGGTCATCAGCGACTTCGAACGCGACCGCCTGCACCGCGAAGTGCTGCGCACCCAGGGCCAGATCAGCACTCGCAGAGAATACGACCGCAGCGGGCGTTTACGCTCACGCCAACGCCGCCACAGCAGCCAGCCATCGCTGATGCCGGCGGCCGTGCAAAAGCACTTCGAGTACGACCCCGCCGACAACCTCATCGGCAAACTCGACCAGCAACCCGCCACGCAACACCGCCAACTGCTGCACTACGACGCCACCGGCCGCATCATCGCCAGCCAGGACAACCTGCACGGCCAGCGCGAGACCTTCGCCTACGACGCCGCCGCCAACCTGCTGGACGGTCCGCAACCCGGCGCCGGGCTGGTGGTGCACAACAAACTGCTGACCTATCAGGACAAGCACTACCGCTATGACGCGTTTGGCCGGATGATCGAAAAGCGCAGCGCTAAACGGGGGCTGCAACGCTTCGCCTATGACGCCGAAAGCCGATTGATTGAAGTGCACAACGCAAACGGCAGTGTGGTCAGGATGACCTACGACCCGCTGGGTCGGCGCATCGCCAAGACCGAACACGACAGCAAGGGTTATCCACTGGGAGAAACCCGCTTCACCTGGGACGGCCTGCGCCTGTTGCAGGAACACCGCCACCAGCAAACCAGCCTGTACCTCTATGAAGACCCTGGCCCGCGCGACGGCAGCGGCCCACTGCAAAAGATCCGCTACTACCACAACGACCTCAACGGCCTGCCGGAACAACTCACCGAAGTCGACGGGCGCAACGTTTGGCAGGCCACGTATCGGGTGTGGGGTAACACGCTGGAGGAAGTGCGCGAGCCGTATTACATCGAGGAGCAGAATTTGCGGTTCCAGGGGCAGTACCTGGACCGGGAGACGGGGCTGCATTTCAATACGTTCAGGTTTTATGATCCGGATGTGGGGCGGTTTACTACGCCGGATCCGATTGGGTTGGCCGGGGGAATAAATTTTTATCAGTAATCACCAAACCCCATCGGATGGACCGATCCATTGGGCTGGGAAACATGCAGACTGTCTAAAGCAGATAAAAAAGCAATGGGGACAAACCCACTACTGACGTCATGACGAGCCCGCATCGCCATCATACTGTGCGCAAAAAAGGAACCCAAGAATTGGACAGACAGCAATCGTCGATATGCGGCCCATGTACAGGGTGTCCTGAAGAGATTTGGTATCGGCTTGAATGACAGCCCTCATAACTTCGTATGGGCACCCAATGGCAGTGGGAATCACACAATCGCTAGCGCCCGCAAAGTGTCACGAACACTTGCAGAGGCCCGAAAAGGCGGAAAAAGCAAAGTGATTGAGGCACTGAATGCGATGGGCGAGAAAATGAGAAATGGTGAGTTCTTAGATGACTAGCCTGGAAAAAACATACGGAACAAATGCCCCTCTTGTCCGAGAACTTTATGCTCATATAGAGACGGGGAATGTTGAGTTTTTACGTGCCCAGCTAGACGCTCATCCAGAGCTGCTGGTCCCCCCTCGTTACGATCTTTTGAGCTATCCAGGACTTCTGCATCATGCCGCAGAGAGAAACCAGGTTGCAGTGTGTACATTGCTAGTTGATTTGGGCATTGACCTCGACCAACCCACTGCTGGCTCAGGCAATACTACGGCGCTTGCACTGGCAGCAAAAAATGGACATTTAGAAACAGTGCGCTGGCTTCTGGAGGCAGGAGCTGATGTTAATGGCTCTCCTCTCTCGGTTGCATCTCCGCTGATAACCGCCGTCACTTTCGGGCAAAAAGAAACAGTCGAATTTCTGCTCAAGTACCATCCGGACGTCAATAGGTTACATGCCAAGCTCAATCGAACGGCCCTCGATTTAGCTCAGAGCTGGAGCTTCCCTGAAATTTTCAACTGCTTGAAAGCACAAGGCGCTATCTCGGCCGTTGAAAAGGCGCCTGATGAAGAAACTCTGCCTGGAGCAGGGATTATCGATTTTGTGTGTAGGACCGCTGGCTGGGTATTACCTAAAGAACTAATCCCTCAATCCGGATCATTGGAAGTAAATTTCAGAGTCAGCTGCATCGCGAACAAAAACGACTTTAAACTCTTGTTTACAGTCGGTCTTTTTGTTGAAAAACCAAGCGCAGAACTTTTTATCTGTCTTCCCGGAAGCTGGCGCCTACCCAAAAAAGGCTTTGCCATCGATAGCCCCTGGATGTTCCCTCAGGCGGTACTGACTGTGTTGTCTGAAAACACCCTCAAAGACTCGCCGTTAACCGAGGGTCAGGTGATTTTACGAACGGATAAAGCCTTTAGTCAGTTGGGCTGGCCAGCAGATATTGAGGCGCTCATTGTCGTAGATAAAATTTGGAACACTACCGGCGATGCAGAAATTGAAGATCATGAGGATTCGGTAAAACTCTACGTTCTGACTCCTCTAAAACTGACAAAAAAGGGCCCCCCTGAAGGCGATGCCTTAGCCTCGCTCTTGGAGAAAAAACGTAAGGCAAGCTGGAAGAGCGTCGCTCTGACTTCACCTCTGCAAAATTGACGACACTCTCAACAGGATCTGAAGACAGCGCCAAGCGCTACGCCTATGACCTGTTGGATAACGTCTCGGCGGTCACGGCTGTTCCGGCGCCTTATGGCAGCGGCCTGGCCGTCGTCCCCGAGACGCCCCTGGCACCGGGAAGTTGCCCCCCAACCAAACCGACTCCAAAGTCTTCGACATGACTAAGCCGGCCAACACCTCACAACATCTGGGAGGGGGTACGATAAAACCTTCAGCCGGCACGCAGGGTACATTCAAGGTTGATACCAAAGGAAAGCCGGGGGTGCCGCTGGGTGGGAAAGGCGCACAGCACAATGCAACCTTCAATCTTTTAATCTACAAGTGAATATAATGAGCATAGAAATTCGTAAAAGTTTGGAAGCGGAATTACTGGCGGCGCTAAAGAAGACAACGTCATCCCACTTGGACCTGAAAGCAAGCAAAAACAAACTTGGCCTACTTATCTCCAAGGAAAAGCTTGGGGAAATTTATATACAACACTTGACCAAGGCCGATGGCTACTATGCGGGCCTGGAGGTTTATACATGCGAGGCATTTAGCTTCTGCATAAACCAATCACCGCCCTATCAGAGCCGACTGTTGAACTCATCTTTTTTGTCGAAAAGTTCATTATCGGAAGAAACAAAACAGTTTGGTGACGAGCTGGGCGGTATTATTAGAACCCCATCGCCTGATGAAATAAGCGCAACAGGCAAAAAAATAAACGAACGACTGATAAAATTTTACTTGTCTAAGGCAGAGGACTGCATCCTTGGCACGCCCTCATTAATTGAAGACGTATTGACCGAACCTGACAACTATGCGTACCCCTTTCTAACCGCATTATTTGCAGCACAAAAAAATGACCTGAGCCTGGACTCAGACGTCTTCAAAAAAGTCCTCGCAACCAAATCAATATTCGGAAACAAACAGTTTGATTTGGCTTTGGCAAATAAAATTCTGGGGGTAGGTAATAAGTAGGCCCCCAAAGGACTGTTCACCGAGATCGACGGTACCTGTCGGACGGTCCTTGGCAGGGTGAAAAAGCTGCTGGGCTGCGCCGCCGAGCGGGAGCAAACTCCCTCGCCACGAACTGCAGGGCAGCCCGAAGCATGGCGCCGGGCTGGTGGTGCACAACAAACTGCTGACCTACCAGAACAAGCGTTACCGCTACGGCGCGTTTGGCCGGATGATCGAAAAACGCAGCGCTAAACGGGGCTTGCAACGCTTTGCCTACGACGCCGAAAGCCGATTGATTGAAGTGCGCAACGAAAACGGTGCACGGGAAACGGCTGTGCGCATAACCTACGATCCGTTGGGGCGGCGTATCGGCAAGACCTGGCACGACACCAACGGCTACCCGCTGCGCGAAACCCGCTTCACCTGGGATGGCCTGCGCCTGTTGCAGGAACATCGCCATCAGCAAACCAGCCCCTACCTCTACGAAGACCAAGGTTATGACCCCCTCGCCCGCGTCGACGGCACCGGCCCGCTACAAAAAACCCGCTATTACCACAACGACCTCAACGGCCTGCCGGAACAGCTCACAGAGGACGACGGACATAGCGTCTGGCAGGCGACTTATCGGGTGTGGGGCAACACGTTAGAAGAGGTGCGCGAGCCGTATTACATCGAAGAGCAGAACCTGCGGTTTCAGGGGCAGTATCTGGATCGGGAGACGGGGCTGCACTTCAATACGTTCAGGTTTTATGATCCGGATGTGGGGCGGTTTACGACGCCGGATCCGATTGAGTTGGCGGGTGGATTAAACCTTTACGCCTACGCTAAAAACCCGCTCACATGGATAGATCCACTAGGGCTTGCGGGTTGCCCGACCTCTAAAATCATCAGCAATGCAAAAAATGGAAAAGTCCGAAGAGGAAAGGACTATCACGGGCGGTTGGGCAACGACATGGAACAGTGGATACTCAGTAGCCCTCAGGGGGTTTATCAGGCAAAAAATGGAAACTTAATATTCCATAAAGAGGGCAATATAGTGGTCACTCATGGCAAAGGTGGAGCACAAGGCAATGTCATCACAAGTTACGGACATAGCGGCCCTCGGGGTGAAAGCGGCGCTGCTATTTATGGTGGAAAGCTGAGCAACCCTGGATTACCCATTACGCCCGACATGATCTCTAACGGAAGCATCCCTAGACCCAATGGAGGCTTTATACCTCCCGCAACAAGACTAGAGGGATTCTAAGATGTTTATTCTTCACAATGTCGAATTGATAGAAACAGCAGAAATGCAGTATCAGGACGCTTCTATCACTTGGTCTTTTGGTGGTAACTCATCGCTTATTTCATTGACCATCAACAACAAAAGAAACACAAACTCTGAACCCTGGATCACAGAGCCCTCGGACTTTTTTTCGTTCAACGATGAAGGGAAGCTCACTTATTTAGGTCTGTCAGTTCCAGGCAGAAACAACGAGCTAGCCATTGAAGCCCCAGTTACAATGTTTGGCAAACTCAAACTTCACAACAAATTGCACACAGTAGAACCTACAATCACTAGAGCATTCGACCCCCGCAATAGAACACTTACCTGTATCAATAAGCAATTCACAAACGAGCATAAATATTCATTCATAAAACTCAAGGATGATATCAACATAATTCTGGCAGACAGCCATTATGTTGGTTATGTATTGAGCAACCCTCTAAACTACCTGACTGACAATACAAATGATTCGATCGACTCATCCTGCCCAGCTGATGACGACGAGTACAGTTTGATGAAGCTTTTTTTTGAAATAATGTCGGACAATAGGGTTGAAGAGCTGAATGACGACATGGCGCTGGTCACCATTGAACTAAGTAATGCGATACTGCCAAACATTCATTTGATTAGAAGCTCCTTCAGGAAAAAAATCATAAAATCTTCTGTCGAAGAGTTACTGGATTTTTACTCGTGATGCCCCGGGCCTTGTCCAAGTCGCCAGACAGATAGCGTAACGACTTGTGGTACTTCGCCACTCGCACCAGATCTTTTTCCTGAAGCGTGCCAGCCGGGTTAGATCAAGGTTGCCCTTGATGTTCTCTATCTTGACCTTTCTCGCCAACTCATCCGGATGGATTCGGGCGATGAAATCCTCATATGCCTCGCCGGGACATTTCGAGAGGCAGTCGATCGCCTTTATCGCACGCTCGGAGATGCCCAACGCCCTCAGATCGTCGAGGGTGACGTCACTGTCTTCGACCACATCGTGAAGCACGCTGACGACCTGCTCGTCCAGATCATCGAACTTCAGACGACGCCGCCAATCTCCTTAACGGTCCGCAACAAGGCGCCGGACTGGTGGTGCACAACATGCTGCTGACCTACCAGGACAAGCGTTACCGCTACGGCTCACCGAGGCGGACGGCCACAACGTCTGGCAGGCAACTTACCGGGTGTGGGGTAACACGTTAGAAGAGGTGCGCGAGCCGTACTACATTGAGCAGCAGAATCTGAGGTTTCAGGGCCAGTACCTGGATCGGGAAACCGGTCTGCATTACAACACCTTTCGCTTCTACGGCCCGGATATCGGGCGCTATACCCCCCTGACCCAATCGGTCTGGCGGGAGGGCTGAACCTTTACAGCTATGAGCCAAATCCTGTCGGGTGGCTCGATCCGTCCAACTATCCTGCCTTTAACAAGGAGTGCAACCATGCCTTTTTTATATAAACCCGGCCTGTCAGATGCGGACATACAGGGATTTGAGCAGCGTTTGCAAAAAAAACTGCCTTCGGATTACAAGGATTTCCTGAAAAAAAGAAACGGCTTTTATGCAACAGCTCCCGATTATGTAAGTCTGGCACTCGATAAGGTCGATGAAGGCAGCATCGCCTTCGACCGCCTTTTCGGCCTTATACCCGACGAAGAAAGCAATGATCTGCTGGCGTTCAACGAAGAGTTTATCGACGAGCTTTCCTTCCTGGACAACAGCATCGCTATCGGTGAAGACGGTGGCGGAAATCCATTTGTATGGGTCGTAGAAGCTGGCAAGGAAGGCCTATACTACTGGGACAGGACTCACTTGCACGAAAGTGACGACAAAAATGATTTTGATATCGCTGAGCGCGACGGCTGTGGAAATCTGTTTTTCCTGGCGCCTGATTTCACGTCGTTCCTTGACCTGATCCTCTCTACGCTTATCAGCCCGCCCGACTTCGTCGAGGAGTGATTCAGGCTCGCGCTACCAGAAAAGAGAAAAATGGATTTTTTAAATGAACAACCCAGAAGAAATTTATGAAAAGAACATCAAAACTTTATTAGCCATTCACGCAGACATCGCGTCGGGAAATGCAGCCTCACTAAAAAAGCGCCTAGAGAAAAATTCCGTTCTATTGCACCTGCCCATGTATGGCCTTATTGGTCATGAGACCCTGCTGCACATGGCTGCCGAACGGGGTCAAACCGAAATTTGCCGCTTATTGGTGTCTTTAGGTATCGCGCTGGACCAGCCTGCCGTCAGCTCCGGCAATAGCACGCCACTTGCCGCAGCCGCTGGAAATGGACATCTACAAACATGCCAATGGTTTCTTGAGGCCGGTGCTTTGGTGGATGGATGGCCTAACAGCATAACCACCCCGCTGATTGACGCGATTACCTTTGGGCATCAGGACGTCGTCAATCTTCTTATAGAACACCATGCCAACATCAATCGACTGCACACCAGGCTGAATACCGCGCCATTGGACATCGCCAATACCTGGGGATTTACAGGGATTGCGTCCACCTTAAGAAAATCGGGGGCGGTCAGTATCATGGACATTGTTGAAAGCCGGCCCGAGGAATTTGGTGGTTCTATAGTCACTTTCGTGCACAACACCGCTGGCTGGGTTTTACCCGCACAACAGAGTCCCTTCACTAATGAAGAGGGTCTGGAGCTGCGTATCAGCTGTATTGATGGCAAAAACAAGTTCAAGTTACTCTTCACCATCGGACTTTTTGCCAAAAGTCCTCATACCGAATTATTCGTATGCTTGCCTGGCGACTGGCCTCTCACGCAGCAAGGTTTTACCCCCCACAGTCCTTGGGTTTTTCCGGTTGAGTTGCTGTCTCTGCTCGCTCGCCACACGGTCGATGATGGCCCCTTGTCGGAAGGCTTCTTGATTCGTCGTTCCGAGGCCATGTATGCCAACCTGGCTTGGCCAGACGAAGTGGATGCTTTCGTGGCCGTGGATAAAGCCTGGGATACGAGAACTGAAAAAGAGATGATCCCCGACGATGAAAAGGTAACGCTTTATGTTTTGGTACCTGTCAAATTCACGAAAAAGGGCGAGCCTGACGCATCAGCATTGCGTGCTCTGACACAACGCAAACGTACAGCCAGTTGGGCGAGTGTGGTCATTCCCGCTCCGGATCCAGGGATAACACAGTAGAAAAGTGGAGCGGTTTCTGTGCCGCCTTCCTCGCCCTAGGCAACATCGAGGAACAGGACCAAGGGTCATAACATCCAGCATCCCAATAAAATAGTTGAGGCCGTCATGAAATACAAAGCATGCGAGAATTGCTATGCAAATTACGACCCTAAACTTAATAGATGCCCTGATTGCAACACCTCACAAGGACGGCTCGACGACGGAATAATTGTTTTTACCGAAGCCACCCGAGAAGAAATATCAAACCTCGGCGGGATAATCTGGAACATAATATCTATCGACTCTAAACAGCATATCTTGCCCTGCGAGTGGGGGGTAATTTATTTTCACAGTGAAACTGGCAGACACTGGAGCTACCTATGCGGCATTGTTGATAAAGTTACTGTCAACCAATATATAGAAGTAGCTCATGGGAGCATTAAAGATTTTCTGGAAATCACTAGCGGAAAACTTATAAAAAGAGAGTCAGGTTCATAAACATGACGCCCCCACGAATCCGATGATGCTAATGGCCGAATCATCACTAGCCAGGATAACCTGCACGGCCAGAGCGAAACCCTCACCTACGACGCCGCCGCCAACCTGCTGGACGGCCCACCACCCGCTGGCGCCGGCCGACTGATCGAACGCAGCGCTAAACGGGACTTGCAGCACTTCGGTTACGACGCTGAGAGCCGGTTGATTGAGGTGCGCAGTGGAAACGGCAGCGTGCTCAGGATGACCTACGACCCACTGGGCCGGCGCATTGAAAAACCGAGCACGCCCCCCACGGCTACCCACTCGGCGAAACCCGTTTGACCTAGGACGGCCTGCCCGAGCAACTCACCGAAGCCGACGGCCACAACGTCTGGCAAGCAACGTATCGGGTGTGGGGCAACACGTTAGAAGAGGTGCGCGAGCCGTACTACATTGAAGAGCAGAACCTGAGGTTTCAGGGGCAGTACCTGGACCGGGAGACGGGACTGCACTTCAATACGTTCAGGTTTTATGATCCGGATGTGGGGCGGTTTAAGACGCCGGATCCGATTGGGTGCGGATTCCACGCCATCCGGACACTCAGCCCACCAACATCCGGACACCTGTTCCACGCTCATTCGGACAAGCAGTCGGAGCGCAGCGACGCAGGTTCGCATTGTTAGTCTGAAGTCCCTATTGCCG
>NZ_CAXAQH010000057.1:0-11152 GCF_963970905.1 Pseudomonas sp. EL_65y_Pfl2_R96
ACGGGGATCACTGAACTCTTGAAAGGACTGCATTATGCGTATCGTCGTTGCTCTGGGCGGTAACGCCCTGCTCCGCCGGGGTGAACCCATGACCGCGGACAACCAGCGCGCCAACATCCGCGTCGCCGCCGAACAGATCGCCAAGGTCCATCCCGGCAACCAACTGGTGATCGCTCACGGCAATGGTCCGCAGGTCGGGCTGCTGTCGTTGCAGGCGGCGGCCTACACCCAGGTTTCCGCTTACCCGCTGGACGTGCTCGGTGCCGAAACCGAAGGCATGATCGGCTACATCATCGAACAGGAACTGGGCAACCTGCTGGACTTCGAAGTGCCGTTCGCCACCCTGCTGACCCAGGTCGAAGTCGACGCCAACGACCCGGCGTTCCAGAGCCCCAGCAAACCGATCGGCCCCGTCTACTCCAAAGCCGAAGCGGAGAAACTCGCCGCCGAAAAAGGCTGGGCGATCGCCCCGGATGGCGACAAATTCCGGCGCGTGGTGGCCAGCCCGAAACCCAAACGCATCTTCGAAATCCGCCCGATCAAGTGGCTGCTGGACAAAGGCAGCATCGTGATTTGCGCAGGCGGTGGCGGCATTCCGACGATGTACGGCGCCAGCGGCAAGCTGCAAGGTGTGGAAGCGGTGATCGACAAAGATCTGTGCTCGGCGCTGCTGGCCGAACAGCTTGAAAGCGATCTATTGGTGATTGCCACCGACGTCAACGCGGCGTTCATCGACTTCGGCAAACCGACCCAGAAGGCCATCGTTCAGGCACACCCCGACGAAATGGAAAAACTCGGCTTCGCAGCAGGCTCCATGGGACCGAAAGTTCAGGCCGCCTGCGAGTTCGCCCGCCATACCGGCAAAGTCGCGGTGATCGGCTCACTCTCGGACATCGAGGCCATTGTTCAGGGCACGGCGGGCACTCGTATCAGCACGGCGAAACCTGGCATCAGCTACCAATAAAAGAACGCTGAGGCCAGCCCTGACTCAATGTCTTTTTGAAGGAGACACAACAATGGCTACCTTTGAAGCCGGTCATCTGCACATCGAGCGCCACGCGCTGAACAAGGACGATGTCAGTTACAACATATGCATCGACTATGAAGTCCACCAGGATCCCAAGGAAGGTAAAGGCATGCTGTTCACGATGCACGGCAATATCCAGGGCAGGGAGATGGAAGAAAAATTCTTCCTGCCCAAGGACCAAGCCTACAATTTTGGTAGCAACGTCACGCAAATTGCAGAGAAGTACGGCATACCCAAGATGTACAGCGCCATCGGTTCAATGCACAAAAACTACGATGTGATGTTCGAAGATGTCAGGGTACAGCTGGATATGAAGTCGGGTGACCCGGTCAAACCCGAGCATCTGGAATAACCTGACTTTTCTGCGTTTTAAGCGCCGAGTCAGAATGGCAATGATGCCATTGCCGTAGCATCAACCTAGACAAGCAGGTCATCGATGTATCAGAACTTAGCCCTGCTTGCCGCTTTCCTCCTGACCTACAGCATATTTGCGGGGCGTTTCGAGTCACGTCTGCTCAATGGTCCGCTCATGTTCATGCTTGCCGGTCTGATTCTCGGCCCGGCGTTTCTGGGGATTCTCCAACCTCGGATTGACAAGGACGGCCTCAAGATCCTGGCAGAACTGACATTGGCGATTGTTCTCTTCAGCGATGCAGTCAACGCCGACCTCAAGGTTCTAAGAGCGCACCAAGGATTGCCGCTGCGCTTGTTGATGATAGGGCTACCACTGACCATGCTAAGTGGTTGGTTGGTCGGCATTTGGCTGTTCCCGCAGGTACCCCCGGTGGAATTGGCAATACTGGCGACCCTTCTGGCTCCCACCGATGCTGCGTTGGGTAAGGCCGTTGTGAGCAATCCCGAGGTTTCGGCGTCCGTGCGTGAAGGGTTAAACGTGGAGAGCGGGTTGAATGATGGCATCTGCGTTCCAGTACTGTTGATGTTCCTGGCCCTGCTGGTCGAAGAGCAGACGCAGTCCCCCCTCTCGCGGGCAGTGGAGTTGGTTGTCGAGGAGTTGGGCATCGGTGCAGTCATTGGTATCGCCCTTACGCTTATCGCCTGGCTGTTGCAGCGTCACTCCGAAAAACACCATTGGCAAACCCCCATGTGGTCACAACTGACACTGCCCGGGTTAGCCATTCTTTGCTTCGCCACAGCGCAAGCATTAGGCGGTAGCGGGTTTATCGCCGCGTTCGTCGGCGGGTTGTTCGCAAGCTATTTGTTTACCGAGCAAAAACATCACCTGCTCAAGGCCAGCGAAGAATTCGCCAGCCTGTTATCGGTCATTACCTGGGTCGTATTTGGCGCGCTGGTCATCCCTCGAGCCTGGAGCAGTCTTACCCTGAACATCTGGCTCTACTCAGTGCTCAGCCTGACCGTGATTCGCATACTGCCTGTGCTCATCAGCCTGGCAGGGACTCGCTTCGATTTCGAAACCCGCCTGTTTATCAGTTGGTTTGGCCCGCGAGGTCTGGCAAGCATCGTCTTTGCCGTGATGATATTGGACTACCCTCTACAAGCCAGTCGTACCTTGGTGGCTACCGCTGTCTGTACCGTTTTACTCAGCGTGCTATTACATGGTCTGAGTGCCAATCCATGGGTTGCTCGACTGGCTCGTCGTAATCATTGATTTCAGTCAAATTTGCCACCTTTTGTTGGTTCGCATTGTGAAGACATAGTGGCTACGCTTCTGTACGAGTGACCTTTACGGAGCATGGGCATGGGCGCAAACATGAACGTTGTCAGACAGCTCGTCTGTTTGCCCATCGCTATTATGATAGGGGTCTTAAGCCTTGTTGCCGGTTGCGGCAAAGAGCCTACTACCCTGGCCCGTCAAGCCCCCAATGTAACGGTCATGACGGTCACCGCGCGCGATACCCCGGTGACGTTCGAATTCGTTGCCCAGACACAGAGTTCCCGCGAGGTGGAGATCCGCGCCCGGGTTGCCGGCTTCCTGGAAAAGCGGCTGTACACCGAAGGCGATTTGGTGAAAAGCGGGCAAACGCTGTTCCAGATGGACCGTAAACCTTTTGAAGCCTCGTTGCTGTCGGCGCAGGGCCAATTGGCTCAACAACAGGCACGCTGGGAAGTGGCCAAGGCCACACTGGCCCGTGTCCGTCCCTTGGCGGCGCAGAATGCGGTCAGCAAGATGGATCTGGACAATGCCGTCGGCGATGAGCGTCAGACCCGGGCCGCCGTGCTTGCCGCCGAGGGCACGGTTCGAACCGAGCAGTTGAACCTCAGTTACACCACCATCGCCTCCCCCCTCACCGGCCTTTCAAGTTTTGCCAAAAAACAGGAAGGCAGTTACGTCACGCCAGGTGAATCCGGGCTGCTGACCACCGTCTCACAGATGGACCCGATCTACGTCAACTTCAGTCTTTCGGAAAACGAGACGCTCAAGTACCGCGACGAGATTGCCTCCGGGCACCTCATATTCCCTCTGCGCAGTGAGTTTGTCGTAGAAGTGGTGCTGGCCGACGGGTCAGTGGTACCTGACCGTGGTCGCCTGAATTTTGCCGCGCCCTCTTATAGCCAGGACACTGGCACCTTTCTGGTCCGCGCCGTGGTGGCCAACCCGAACGGCCAACTGCGTCCCGGCCAATTCGTACGGGCGCGGGCAATCGGAGCTTCCAGGCCGAACGCCATTGTGGTGCCGCAGAAGGCCGTGCTGGAGGGTGCCAAGAGCCACTTCGTCTGGGTGATCAATGCCGAGGGCAAGCCCGAGCAACGCGTTGTCGAAGTGGGTGACTGGCATGGCGATGACTGGTTCATTACCCAAGGCTTGCAAGCGGGCGAACGCATAGTGGTCGACGGTGCGATCAGAGTGACGCCCGGAGGGCCGCTGAATATCATATCCCCCCCTCCCCCCGCGCAGGCAGGCGAGACAACGGCGAAACCGACAGCTGCCAAATCGGCGCAAGACACTGGGCGCAGCCCATGAGCATTTCGCACTATTGCATTGATCGCCCCATCTTCGCGTCGGTGATCTCGATCATCATCACCTTGGCTGGCGCAGTGGCGATGGCTAAATTGCCGGTCGCCCAGTACCCGGATATTACGCCACCGCAAATTACGGTTTCAGCGACCTACCCGGGTGCCGATGCACAGGTCGTGGCCAATAATGTGGCAGCGCCTATCGAGCAGCAGGTCAACGGCGCCGACAACATGATCTACATGAACTCGTCGAGCTCCGCGACGGGCAACATGACCCTCAACGTCTTCTTCGAGATTGGCACCGACCCTTCTCTTGCCCAAGTGGACGTGCAAAACCGGGTCAATCTGGCCCTGCCGCAATTGCCCTCCGCGGTTCAGAGCCAGGGTATTCAGGTACAGAAAAAATCCTCGGCGTTCATGATGGTTCTTGCCGTGTATTCTGCCGGCGACCGCTATGACAGCACCTATGTCGCCAACTACACCAACCTCTACATTCTGGATGCGATCAAGCGTATTCCGGGCGCCAACCAAGCCAGTATTTTTGGCACACCGGACTACGCCATGCGGATCTGGCTCAAACCCGATCGAATGGCCCAGTTGGGGATTACTGCCGCTGACGTGCAGAAAGCGGTCACCAACCAGAACCAGCAATTCGCCGTAGGCCGTGTGGGTCAATCCCCGACGGGCCAGGCCGTGGAACAGTCTTTTGCCGTGACCACCAAGGGACGCCTGACTGAACCTGCGGAGTTCGAGAACATCATCTTGCGCGCGAGCAATGACGGGGCTGCCATTGTTCGTCTGAAGGATATTGGTCGAGCCGAGCTCGGGCAAAAAGACTACTCCCTGCGCAGCACCTATCAAGGACGTCCCGCCACATTGATCGCGGTGTATCAACAACCGGGGGCAAACGCGCTCGACGTCTCGGCAGCCGTGACGTCAACCCTGGCGCAAATGAAGACGACCTTTCCCGAAGGGATCGAATACAAAATCGTGATGGACACCACCGCGTTTACCCGCGCGTCGATTTCCGAGGTGATACACACCTTTTTCGAAGCGTTGGTGTTGGTGGTCGTGGTTGTTTTCATCTTCCTGCAGAGCCTGCGCGCCACGCTGATCCCGGTGCTCGCCGTGCCGGTGTCCATTGTTGGCACCTTTATCGGCATGTCGGCCCTTGGGTTTTCGGTGAACATGCTGACGCTGTTTGGCATGGTGCTGGCCATCGGCATCGTGGTGGACGACGCCATCGTGGTGATTGAAAACGTCGAACGCAATATGCACGTGCACAAGATGAACCCCAAGGAGGCGGCCAAACGCGCCATGGATGAAGTGGCCGGTCCCGTGGTGGCCATCGTGCTGGTGCTGTGCGCGGTGTTCATCCCGGTGGCATTCATGGGGGGAATCACTGGCCAACTCTACAAACAGTTTGCGATTACCATCGCCATCTCCGTGGTGATCTCCGGCCTCGTGGCCTTGACACTTTCGCCGGCCTTGGCGGCCCTACTGCTCAAGCCCCAACACGGCGAAAAAAACGCTTTTTTCCGCTGGTTCGAGCGCAGCTTCGAACGCATGACCGAGGGCTACTCACGCTCGGTGGCGTTTATGATCAAGCGCTTTGTCCTGGCGTTGTTACTCTTTGCCGGCATGATCGCTCTGATTCTGCTGATGGCGCAGCGTATTCCCAGTGCCTTCCTTCCACCGGAAGACCAGGGTTATCTGCTGGGGGCCGTAATCATGCCCGATGCCGCGAGTCTGGATCGCACCGGCGAGGTGGGCAAAGTCGCCAGTGACTTCTTCATGAACGATGAGGCCGTCGAGGGCGTCGCCATCGTTAACGGCTACAGCCTGCTCGACGGCCAGAACAAGAACAATGCCGGCGCCTTTTTCGTCGGGTTCAAGGATTTCGAGGAGCGCTACAAGGACTCGCAAACAATCAAGGAACAAAGTGCCCCTGCGGTGATTCAGAAAGCTGCCCGTGCTTTTTCCACGGTACAGGGCGGGATCATTCTTCCGGTCAATCCGCCATCCATTCCCGGCCTGGGCACTACAGGAGGCATGGAGGTATGGGTTCAAAGCAAGGGGGACGCCACCGTCGACCAATTGGCTGAGATGGTCGGCACCCTTGTCGCAAAAGCCAAACAGCGCCCGGAACTCGGCGCCATTACCTCCACCTTCAACGTGTTTTCCCGGCAATTGCTGGTCGACGTAGACCGAGAAAAGGCAGAGACGCTGGGGGTGCCGGTGGAGGACGTCTACAGCACCATGCAAACCATGTTCGGCTCTCTCTATGTGTCTCAATTCAATAAATTCAGCCGCCTGTGGCAGGTGATTCTGCAGGCTGAACCGAGCTATCGACTCAAGGCCGAAGACCTTCAGCAAATTTATGTGCGCAGCAAAAACCTTGGGATGGTGCCACTCAAAGCCCTGCTGACCACCCGCTACGTCACCGGTCCCGACCTGCTGACCCGCTTCAACAACTTCCCGGCGGTCAAACTCACCGCCAACGCGGCACCCGGCTACAGTTCCGGCCAAGCGCTCAAGGCCCTGGAAGAAATCAGCGCTGAAATCATGACCAACGACTACGCCCTGGCCTTGAGTGGCGAAGCCTTCGAGGAGAAAAAAAGCGGGGGAGCCTCCTCTCAGGTGTTCATCTTCGGCCTGATCATGGTGTTCCTGATCCTGGCGGCTCAGTACGAGAAATGGTCCCTGCCCGTCGGCGTATTGCTGGCTGTACCCTTTGCATTGTTCGGTGCACTGCTGGCCGTTCTGATCCGGGGGTTAAGCAATGACGTTTACTTCCAGATCGGCTTGACCATGCTGATCGCCCTGGCTGCCAAGAACGCCATTCTCATTTTCGAGTTCGCGGTACTGAACCGCGAAAACGGCATGTCCGCCTATGATGCGGCAATGACGGCCGCCAGGGAACGTTTGCGGCCTATCGTGATGACGTCCCTGGCGTTCATTTTGGGTTGCGTTCCGCTGGCCATTGCCGTCGGGGCATCCGAAAACAGTCGACACTCCATTGGTACCGGTGTGATCGGCGGGATGCTGGCGGCGACCGTCATCGCCATCTTCTTTATCCCTCTCTTCTACTACCTCGTTGAACGTATGACTGAGAAAAAAGGCGCGGTCAAACAGACAACCCCGCCGCCCTCGCTATCGTCGCCCGGTGAGATTCCCGGCGGCGCCCCCCTGCACAAACATGAGGGGGATTGAGATGCGCACACGCCATCTCCCGTTGTTGATTTGCCTGGGCTTGACGGGCTGTATGCTCGGTCCGGATTACCAGCGCCCGGCCACAGACGCCCCTGCTGCCTATCGCTATGCGGAGCAGGAGGCCAACAATCTGTCCAACACCCTGTGGTGGGAACAGTTCAAGGATCCGGTCCTGAATGACTTGATCCGCAGTGCGCTGGTCGAGAATAAAGACATCAAGATTGCCGCCGCCCGGGTCGAGGAATTCCAGGGTCGTTACGGTGTGGTGCGCTCGCAGATGTTTCCGCAAATCGGCGCCGCCGCGCAAGGCAGTCGCGCCAGGGCACCGCGCGACAACGGCCCGGTGCCATTGGATTCCGGCGTCGACCCGATTTACAAAAACTACCAGACGACCCTCAATGTGAGCTGGGAGTTGGACGTCTGGGGTCGTTTACGGCGTCTCAATGAGTCGGCGCGTGCTGACTTGCTGGCCTCGGAGGAAGGTCGGCGTACGGTTATTCTGAGCCTGGTATCGTCGGTGGCATCCAGCTACATAGCGCTACGCGATCTTGACCGGCAGCTGGAAATCGCCCGCACCACCGCCAAGGCCCGTGGCGACTCCTACGGAATTTTTAAGCTGCGCTTTGGCGCCGGCACCATTTCCGAAATGGAACTGGCGCAAAACCTCTCCGAATTCCAGCGCACCCAAGCTTCTGTATCGCAATTCGAGTCCCAGGTGGCGCAACAGGAAAACAATTTGGCGGTGCTTCTTGGACGCAATCCGGGACCGATCATCAGAGGCCGTGATCTGACGCAACTGACCCTGCCATCGGTCCCCGCCGGGTTGCCGTCGGACTTGCTGGAGCGACGCCCCGATCTACGTCAGGCCGAACTGGACCTGATCTCCGCCAATGCCCGTATCGGTGCCGCCAAGGCGCTGTACTTCCCGACGATATCCCTGACCGGGCTGTTGGGCTCAGTCAGTAACCAACTCTCGAATTTGTTCACCGGGCCGGCCGCCACCTGGTCCTATGGTGTCGGCGCGAGCATGCCCATTTTTACCGCTGGCGGGATCGCCGGTCAGGTCCAACAGACCGAGGCCTTTCAACAACAAACCTTGCTGGTCTATCAGCAGTCGATTCAATCAGCCTTCAGGGATGTTGAAAACGCGTTGGTGGCGGCGAGCAAATCCCGCGAGCAAATGGCTTCCCAAGCCAGTCAGGTCGAGGCGTTGCGTACTTACACCAGGTTTGCACGGCTGCGCTACGACAATGGATACACCAGCTACATAGAAGTCCTGGATGCCGAACGGAGCTTGTTCGATGCCGAGTTGAATTACACCCAGACCCGGGGTTCGGTGTTCACCGCCATGATCGATGTTTACAAGGCGACAGGTGGCGGTTGGGTGACCGAAGCGGACAAGCTGACGGCAACCGTCAACGAAAAAAGACCATGATCAGAATGCCGCCCGCCAATATTCAATGGAGGTGGCACACGTGCTGGAATCCGACACGCGGTATTGGGGCTATTGGTAAGCAGTCCAGAAGGGTTGATTTTTATCAACAGCTTGCCGGTTATTCGAGTACAGACTAAAAAACAGCAAGATCAACAGCACGAATGGCTACCGTCATCGTACTTAGAGAACAAAGGATGACTCCGCACAGGTCAGGATGATTGAAACCCTGCATCGCCGAGCGCCGTAAATGAACATTTATATTGAGAAAGATCCTGTACAGAATCTCTGGCGGGTTCACATGGATCGGTGGGTTGCAAGTTTCCGCAGCCTGTCTGGAGCTGAGTCATTTGTTGAGCGATTGAGTTCAAGAATTAATGCACCTCATTCGCTGGGAGCAACTGGGAATAATTCTCTGTTTTCTAATAATCAGCCGCTCGATCAGCACGCTGTATCTGGCTCGGCAAAGACGCCTTCTCACGCTTGATACACAAGGATTATCAGGGTAATTGAGAAAAAAAATACCGACTGATCAAGATGGTCTATACCCAACATTGCCAGTTATTTTAATCAGGGTTTTTTAAAGTAACCCGCATATTTACCCCCCCTTAAAAGCAGGTGCTCGCGCGCCAGCTGGAGGTAATGTTGTGCACTACTTAAAGATCGCCGCCAGCAACTCGGCTCATGATTGCTTTCGCACCTCCAGAGCGATTGTTGCTCTCGATAAAGCCGACATCTACAAGCAACTGCAAGACGTTTTGTTGCCGGTAAATGGCGTTTTCGACCTCCCGCGCAACAACGCCGAATACGATGGCTACCCACTCGAGACCGCGGCGAAGTCTTATGAAGGCACCCTCCTCCCGCCCTTCTTTAATACGCTGAAACAGTACTCCGAGGCAGCCAACGCCTTGCTCATCCCGGGTGATCTGGGCCTGTTCGACCGTAATAACCACAAGTCTGCTCACCAAGGCGTCCTGATCCAGGCGAAGACATCAACCGTGTGCCCGGCTTCACCCCGGAACTGCAAGGCGTTTATCTCAAGCAGGAAGGTGGACGCACCGGTGCCTTTTGCTATGCCCTCAAAACCTGAGGTATCTCCCGCCACGTTCTAAAGGAGACTCCCATGAGTCGCTCGCAAACGCAGTTACCCGCCGATCTGGCGCAGCGCTATCCTGTGTTGATCGTGGCCAATGCCCTGGAAACCGACGACAACATCCTGGTACGCAGTGTCCAGTCCATCGCCAGCGTGCTGCATGAGCATGAAGTGGAAGTTGAATGGGTGCGGTCCCTTGATGAAGCCGAAATCGCCATCAAAGCCAACTCGACCTACTGCTGCGCGATCATTGGATGGGGCCTGTGTGAGGATGCGCCTGATCAGGCCCTGCAACTTATCCGGCTGATGCGCCGGCGAACGGCCCAGCTACCGATCATGATCGGCATGAGCCAGGCTCATCAGAGCCGGGTTCCATTGGCATTCATCGAGTGCATTGACGGGTTTATCTGGCAGCCCGAAGACAGCGCCGAATTCATTGCCGGGCGCATAGAAGCAGCCGCCCGCCGCTATCTGGATACCATCCTGCCGCCGTTCTTCGGTGCACTGGTCAACTTCGCCGATACACACGAGTATTCCTGGCACACCCCTGGCCATACCGGCGGCACGGCATTTATGAAGACCGCCGTCGGGCGTACGTTCCTCGATTTCTATGGCGAGCAGATGCTGCGCTCCGACCTCAGTGTTTCAGTCGGCGAATTGGGTTCGTTAAATGACCACTCGGGCCCGGTGAATGACGCTGAAAAATTCGCGGCTCGGGTCTTCGGTGCCGACTTCACCTTTTTCTCGGTCGGCGGCAGTTCGGCGAGCAATCAGATCGTCCTGCATTCAGCGGTGACCGACGGCGATGCCGTGTTGGTCGATCGCAACTGCCACAAGTCGTTGAACTATGCGTTGAATATGTCGGGTGCGGTGCCGTTGTACTTACGCCCAAGGCGCAATGCGCGGGGCCTGATCGGGCCGGTGCCCCTTTCGGAACTGACCCCGGCTGCCGTTGCCGGCAAACTCGCTGACAGCCCATTGGCCACCAATAAACAGGCCCGCCCGGTACTCGCGGTGCTAACGAACTCGACCTACGATGGCCTTTGCTACAACGTGCAAACCACCACCCGCGAGCTGAGCCAGAGCGTCGACCGCATCCACTACGACGAAGCCTGGTATGCCTATGCGCGCTTCAACCCGCTCTACGAAGGCCGCTATGGCATGCACCGTGGCGAACGCCATCCGGACGACGCCACCGTCACCGTCACCCACTCCACCCACAAGTTACTGGCTGCGCTTTCACAGGCCTCGATGATCCATGTCCGCTCGGGCAAGGTTGAGGTCAAGCCGGCTCTGTTCAACGAAGCCTTCATGATGCACACCTCCACGTCACCGCAGTACAGCATCATCGCTTCGATTGATGTTTCGTCGAAAATGATGGATGACGCAGGGGGCTACCTTACCGATGAGTCCATCGACGAGGCCATTGCCTTTCGCCAGGCCATGGCTCGCC
>NZ_CAXAQH010000058.1:0-9997 GCF_963970905.1 Pseudomonas sp. EL_65y_Pfl2_R96
GCTGCGCGTCGCCACCGGCTGGGCCGGCAACGCCTACGGCGGCATCGCCATCCCGCGCATTGGCATGGAAGTACTCGTCACCTTCCTCGAAGGCGACCCGGACCAGCCGCTGATCACCGGCTGCCTGTACCACAAGGAACACGTCGTCCCCTACGACCTGCCGGCGAACAAAACCCGCAGCACCTTCAAAACCCTGAGTTCGCCGGGTGGTAAGGGCTACAACGAGTTTCGCATCGAAGACAAAAAAGGCGCGGAACAGATCTACCTGCACGCCCAACGCGACTGGGATGAAAACATCGAGCACGACCAGAAAATTCGCGTCGGCAATGAACGGCATGACACGGTCGAGGCCAACGTGTTCAGCGAGTTCAAGGTCGAAGAGCATCGGATTACCCATCTGGATCGCAAGACCGAAGCGCGGGCGGACGATCACCTCACCGTCGGCGTGACTCAGCATGTGAAGATCGGGACGGCGCAGTTTGTCGAGGCGGGGCAAGAGATTCACTACCACGCTGGGGAGAAGGTGGTGGTTGAGGGTGGCATGGAGCTGACGGCCAAGGCTGGTGGGAGCTTTGTGAAGATTGATGCGGGTGGCGTGACGATTAGTGGGGCTGAGGTGAAGGTGAATTCGGGTGGCGGGCCGGGTGCGGGTACGCCTGCTGCGCCGTTGTTGCCGGGGCTGATGAAGGTGGCGGATGCTGATGCTGCGGGCAAAGTCCCGATCCCGCTGCCCAAACGCCTGAATGAGTCCGGCATCACCCCGTTGTGCGGCAAACAGAGCAACGGCGCTTGCAGCCGTAAGGATTGCACATGCATGTAAAAGCGTTGAACGCCCTCCTCGCCGAACCCCGTCATTCGTTCGAGCAACTACCAAGAGAATCATCCAGCCAAGCGCTGTGTTTCATCATCGACCGCACTCGCCAGCCTGAGGCCATGAGTCGCCTCTACCGTGTCGGCGAGCCGATGCACTCTCAAGGGTTGTTCATCGGCACCGATTTCGCCGAGATCGCCGCTGACGGCCCCTTGTGGCTCACCGCCCCCTGGGGCAGTCGACTGGCCGCCGAAGCCGCAGCGCTTTGCGCAGAAAACTTTGCCGGCATCGCCCTGACCACTGACGACCCGGTCAAGGCCTTGGCCCATGCACGCTGGCTGTTGCGCGCCAATGACGGTTCCGGTGGCCAAAGCCTGCTGAGCTATCACAAACCGAGCCTATGGGCTGCACTGGCCTACTCCGCCGGCGAAACCGCCCACCAGCTCTTCGGCCCGTGGCAACACGTCTACACCCCTGCCCCAACCCATTTCGGAGCCCGCAACGGCAACTGGTTGAGCTGGCGCCCAGTCTCGGAACTCAAATGGCTGGGCGACGTCTCAGCGTTCAACCTGCCGGAAGATGCGCCGAAGATCCAAGAGCGACTGGGCTGGGTCTACTGGGTCGATGAGCAATACACCGCATTCGGCGAACCGACTGACGAAGAGCTGCCCAACATCGCGGCAAACCTTGATGTATTGGTCGCTCACAACATCTACGAAGGCCGGCATTTGCTCAAACTGACCGACATCGCCAACGGCCCGCTGCTCGAAACGCAGCCCCAAGCCATGTCCATCCTGCAATCCAGGGAAGAGTCGTTCATCAAGGTTGAACAGCTGAAGCAACTCGCCACCAGCGCCGCCTGATGAACCCGTCCGCGTAACGAATGAATGGAAGCATTTATGGAATCCAATATCGCTGAAGCACCCAAGGTTGATTTCTCGACACCTGCCGCACAGCCATCGACCGATGCCGTCACCTCAACGGCACCTGCTGCACCAGCAGCAGAAGAAACCTGTGCGAAGACACCACGGGACATCGGCGAGCAGCCCGACGTTCCGGATGAAACGCCAGGCTCGTATGACAAAGTAAAAACGCCGTGTTCAACAACCTACGGCAGCGCGATTTATGACACTGAGAACGAGTCATTCTGGCTGCTTCCAGATCGCACAACCTCGGCGCTCAAAGAAGCGGCTAATGATTTGGATCAAAAGGTCAGCACGAGCAAATCACCCGAGGAACGTAAAAAAGGCCTTTACAGCACCGGTTTGCTTGAATACTTCCTCGAACCCAAGTTGGGTAACTTTCTCGCGGGCGAGCAGCAAGCGCGAATGCTCGAGATTGAGGCGCAATACCCTAGCATCAGTGATCTCGATGCTACCTTGCTAGTGGCGCAGCAGCAGAGAAAGGCTGCAATGGCGCCTGTCCCGACTCCCTCGACACAGCTCACCCGACTTGAACAAGATGACATCAAAAAGTCCGAGTGGATGGCAGCGCAACAAGACGCAACGCGGGTGCGTGGAATTCATAGTGAATGGCAAACGTTGAAGCGCGTCGCCATCGCCGCAGCCAAAGAAAAGGGCTACGCCTACGAAAGTGGAAATCTCTACTCGCCCGAAGCCATTGCGGCTCGTGAGGGCGTGCAGAAATACCTCAAAGCTCGAGAAACCTTACTCAAAGAAAAAGACCTGGCCACTTTAGGCTCGGCTGAACTTGCGCCATTGTTGGCTGCAGACAAAAAGCGGCTAGACGATGTCGCGACTTGCGGAACGAATAACCAACTCCCTCTGTGTACTTACGTGCGCGATCAGGAAACACAGCGCTTAAAAAGAAAAGCGATCTATGTTGCTTACCTTGATTCCATTACCCATGTTGCTCAATACGGAATCGCGCTACCCGAATTCGCCCTGACTCCTGCTACTGGCGCTTCGGTCGAAGGTGGTGTCGACTTATTCAAGCAATACCTGGCGCTTGAGAAGAAGCAAACAGAAGTCAACGAACGTCTCAGCAAAAAATACAAAGGCTGGATCGAAGCAAGCGGACGGCAAGCCAAAGCTCCGGCAAACCTTGTTTCCATCGAGCGCGCCGAATGGGACCGTTTGCAGGCAGATAAAGAAAAGTTGCGGCTACAGGCCGAGAAGAACATGGAAGCCGCGCCTGTTCGACGCCATCTTTTATGGGAGCCGGAGCAATTCCAGGCCAAGCCAATTGATCGGCTCGTCAAGGATGGTTTTCCGCTGCATGAAATGAGCATGCTGGACGATCTGAAGAAACCGCTGACTTACCTCAGTATGTATTCGCTTCCAAGACTTCAAAAAACACTCAAAGACGATTGGAAAAAGGTCCGCGCCAAGGTCAAAGACCTCCAAAAGCGTCCAGGCAACAGCACTGGAAAAGCTTCCACCGACAGTGAACTGAATTTGTTCGGCCAGTGGCTAGAACAGGAAGGCGCACTGCGAATCAAGGACCAGGAAAGTGACTGGTTTTCTGCTGAAGGCTGGTTCGAGATTGAAAAGTTTTACAGCTTCCTGCAAGACAAAAAGTACGAAGTCAGCGGTCTTGAAAGTGCGGGCTCCCGTAAAGAATGGGGCGTACGCTTGCAGCAAGTTCTGTTCAAAGACAATGTGCGCAAGACTTTCCGCATATTCGATATCAGCCCACAAGCGCAACTGGTTCGCTGCCTGACTTCGTCATCCAAGGACATCATTCACGGATCAACCAAAGTCGAAGGCCCCGCTTTTACTGTAGCGGAAGGATTTAAAGCTTCGGCCAAAGCGTCATTCGGCGTCGACCTTGCCCGTGGCGAGGTCGAACTGTTCAAAGTCGATCTACCGGAACGCAGCAAAGCCAAAGAAATCACATTCACCTATCTGGACGCTCATAGCGTCCAACAAACCCTCAATCTGGGCCGGTTTTCGTTGTATCTCGGCGCCAAGGCTTGGGGTTATGCCGGTGCTTCTCTGCTGCTTTCCTCCGAGATAGCACTGGATGTTGGCAACGCCGGATTCCATTTGGCCCCACCTGAACCCGTGGTCCGTACCGGAGACAAGCGCGATTTCGCTCAGACGCAAACCAGCAACCAAATCAAGGGAGCCCCCACCAACCTGCAAGTGCAGAATGGAGGCAAAGCGGCATTCAATTTATTCGCAGGCTTGCAATCAGGAATCATGGTTACCGGCGCCTTGAACTGGGCTCCTCCTTCCGAAGTCGCACTGCTGCAAAGGGCACCCACACGCGGGTCTAAAGACTCGATGAAGACCAACGAGTGGTTCAGCCTCGCCCGTTTGACCGCTGAACTAAACGTGGCGGCGGGTTTGGGTGCCAAGGGCGAAGCAAGTATCTCGCTGTATGATGGCCGCTTAATTCTGGTGCTGAAGGCTTCGTTGGTAGCGGGGCCAGGCGTGGGTGGGGCTTTCAAGTTCGAAGTGGGTTACGACGCGGTGACAGAGTTGATCAACCTGTTTCGGCGAGAGCTTTATAAAAACAAGCAGAATCCGTTTATTATGGTGGATGAAAAAGCAATTACTTTGATGTCCAATTTAAACACTTTGGCTCTCTGCGGTTTTGATGTGGGCATGGTGTATTTGCTTGGTATTGACATGGTTATGTCGATCTATGAATCGTTGACTGCCGCGGGCAAAGGTGGGCCGATTGCAGATACTATTGTTAACTATGAGAATCAGGCAGAACTTGAAGAGTGGTGCGTGAATGCCATTCCAGGGGCGTTGGGCCCGTTACTAAAAACATTGATTAGCCCACCAACAGCATTTAAGGTCGCGACTGTCGACTCATCCGTTAGCACAGAAAAAAATGAGCGGGCATATGATGAATCACAAGCATATTTCATCCAGCAACAAGCGATAGAGCGAGTTCTAGGCTGGATAGTGGAAAGTGCTCAAAAACAAAACTCTATGGATAAAGCCCAACGCCAGTTCGAAGAAGCATGTATGCGCATGAACCGCTTCGGTGTTAAACCTGAGACCGGCGGCCAGGAATATTGCGATAATCGGTTGCTGCTAGACAACTTTATGGCTGAAGGCGTAATACGTCTTGAACAGCGCAGAGGGGACTTGATGCGAGAGCGCTACAAATCCCACGTGAAATTATTGGGCGGTAATTTTGATGGTTTCTGCCAGCGAAGCCAATATTTTGGAAGAACTTATATCGTATCGGGCAAAGCGACCTACAACGGCCCCAATCAGTAAAAATATTTCCGAGATAAATATGAAATTAAAAGAGCTACTCTCAACCGCGACATTATTTTTCTTATTTTCAAGCATTGCACTAGCGCAACTCTCACCAGAGCAGAAGTCCGCAAAAGACCAAGGATTGATTTTTTATAATCAACTAAAGTCAGTCTCTGCCACACCTTTCTTGGCTATCGCAGCAGAAGCCGGAGATCAGGAGGCACAATATTTTTTGGCTGAGTCGTTGCGAAAAAAAAATCATTACATGAATCCTGAGTCTCAGAAATGGTATGAAGCCGCTGCTGAGCAAGGAGATTTGTACGCAATGATTCAGTTAGGTCGTAACACTGACGACCTGTGTAAAAAACTGGAAAACTGTGCAACTGAACAAAAAGCTCCTATTGAATGGTTGAAACAAGCACAAAGCATCGCCAAACCTAAAGCAGAAAATGGTGATGCAGAGTCAATGTACATAATGTATGAGCTAACAGTCGATAAAAACTGGCTAAAGAGAGCGGCAGATGCTGGGCACCCAATAGCACAATATTGGATGGGGATAACGGAGATGCAAGGGGAAGGCTTTTTTCTTCCTTGGCAGCGCCAAGAGTCAATTGAAAAATGGTTTAAGGCATCTGCTGAAGGAGGCTATCCAAAAGGGATGAGAGAGTACGCAGTAATTCTTGGCGAAAAAAAAGATATGGAGGGCTATCGTCAATGGAACGAAAAAGCAGCTCTAACTGGTTATGCATCCTCAATATTTGAGTATGGTTCGGATTTAGCTCACGAGCCAGACCTATATGGTTATCCTCTCGATATTGTAAAAGGATATGCGCTGATTTACCTGCTGAAGGAATTAGATGGTGGAGGAGGAATGCAGGCGGACGTGAAGGATCAACTTCACAAAACCTCCTCAAAAATCACTTCTAAACAAATCATTGAGGCAGAAAAATTTGCTGAGACATGGAAAGCAACCCATCCTCCAGTATCATTTTTCCCAGAAAAGCTTAGCCGTTAATCCAATGAAAGCCTCCCTTTTCAGTGGACTGTTAATTTGGACAATTTCAGTCAATGCCTATGCTCAACTTACAAGAGATCAGATTTCAGCAAAACATGAAGGGCTGATCTTGCACAACCAACTCAAAGCTGTTTCAGCAATCCCCTTCCTTACCGTTGCTGCTGAAGCCGGAGATCACGAAGCACAGTACTTTTTGGGAGAATCTTTCAGAAAGAAAAATCACTATATGAGTGCTGAAGCACATAAGTGGTATGAGGCGGCTGCCACTCAAGGTGACCTGTATGCCATGATCCAACTCGGCCGCAGCAAAAATGATATTTGCGACCTGAAAAATGATTGCCCCAAAGATCAAAAGAAACCGGTTGAGTGGTTAAATGAAGCCCGAGATTTAGCAAAACCCAAAGCAGACGCCGGAGACGCCGAGACTATGTACGTCATGTACGAGCTTACGTTAGAAAAAAACTGGCTTGAAAAATCAGCCTCTGCCGGTTTTGCACTCGCACAATATTGGATGGCCGTGGGCTACAAACAAGGTGATGAATTTTTTCTACCATGTAAGCGCACGGAAGCAATTGAAAAATGGTTCAAAGCATCGGCAGAAGGCGGATATCCAAAATCGATGATGGAATATGCGGCGATCTTGTACGAAAAGGGAGATATGGATGGCTTTCGCCATTGGAATGAACAAGCAGCATTAGCAGGTTACGCATCTACAGTTTATGGCTATGGATCCGATCTCGCTCATGAGCCGGACAAATATGGTTCCCCATTCGATATAATTAAAGGCTATGCACTTGTATACTCTTTGAGGGAACTAGACGGCGGTGGCGGAATACAGGCCAGAGTAGAAAGCAAACTCCCAAAAATTGCAGAAAAAATGACACCCGAACAGATAATTGAAGCTAAAGAGTTCGCTCAGAAATGGAAGATCACTCATCCTCCACTTTCATTTTTCCCTGACAAGCTGAGTCGTTAAACGCGGTGAAAATTTCATTTTTATGGGGGCTATTAGCGCTAACATTTTCAGTTGGCGCGCAAACTCAACTAACACCGCAACAGCAAGCAGATAAAACACTAGGCACAGCACTTTACAATCAACTCAAGATCACTTCATCGCTACCTCATCTAACAATTGCCGCAGAGGCTGGCGACGCTGAAGCGCAATATTATTTGGGTGAATTGATAAGGAAGAAAAATCATTACATGAATCCTGAATCTCAGAAGTGGTATGAAGTCGCTGCTGAGCAAGGAGATCTGTACGCAATGATTCAGTTAGGTCGTAACACTGACGACCTGTGTAAGAAACTGGAGAACTGTGCAACGGAACAAAAAGCTCCTATTGAATGGTTGAAACAAGCACAAAACATTGCCAAACCGAAAGCAGAAAATGGTGATACTGAGTCAATGTACATAATGTATGAGCTAACAGTCGAAAAAAACTGGCTGAAGAGAGCAGCAGATGCTGGGCACCCTATAGCACAGTATTGGATGGGAATAACGGAGAAGCAAGGAGAAGGTTTTTTTCTTCCTTGGCAGCGCCAGAGTCAGTTGAGAAATGGTTTAAGGCATCTGCGGAAGGAGGCTATCCAAAGGGGATGAGAGAGTACGTCGTAATTCTCGGCAAAAAAAAATGATATGGAGGGCTATCGTCAATGGAACGAAAAAGCAGCCCTACTCCCTATCGAAATCAAGGAACTAGCATGGCTCTGAAAGACCTCATAGCACAGGCAGTGTCAAAGTATGGAAAAACATCTAACATCACTCTGCAACCCAACGAAAGCACAGGGCAACTGCCGCTTGAACTATTTATTACAGATGAACACACTACCAATTACTTAACTCTACAAGTGGCAGGAGATGCTGATCGGGGAGGTATAACCGGAATGGCAGCAGGTGTTGGCTCATTGGCCAGTCTGGTTCTTGCCTTGATGATGATGTTAAAAGGGCGCTGGGATTTAGTTGGGCTATGCTTTTTTTTAGGGGCTGCGATGTTTTTTGTTCCGTTTTTTTTGGAAACAAGAAAGCCGTTACCCTTGCCCATACTTTTTAACCGCCGAACTCGAGAAGTCTATTTTGACAAGGCTGGCGAGCTTTTTCATACCCCTTGGGATGATATCCAGGCAATTGCTTGCGAATTTCAAATGACCGGAATTTACACCGGAAGCATAAACAATGCATCCCTAGAAATCTTAGTAAAACGGTTGGGAGAACCGGAATATTTAGCCATGGTAAGTTTAGGTTCTCCCATGGGGAAAACGCTAAACATGCAAAAAAGCTTTTGGGAGTATATCCGCAGTTACATGAACAACGGCCCGTGGTTCGATAAAAACGGAAAACATACCGATTCGGACGAATTCGTTAGAAGTCAGTTGTCGAGCAACATCAGGAAATCAGACTTCCTGGCTTATTGGAAAAAAACAATCACGGACAAAAAACTTCAGTCTGAAGGCAGCAATTTCCTTAGCGCATCAGACGCCTTCATGTTTATTGGGCATCTTATTTTTTACCCAACCAATGCGATACAAGATTTTACATACGACTATGCAAAGCGTAAAACGCGAAATCTCTGGCCCGAAATTGTTACCGAGAGATTAAAATCTGATGGACCTACGACGCGCCTCATAGATCTTGAGCGTGAGCGTGGACTGTCGGTTTGAATCACGTTCGATAACAAATGACACACCTGTTCTATTTATCCAAATCACACCATATAAAGAAGTTTCTTGATCTGACATTTCAAGACGTTTACGGCTCCGCCATCCAGGCGCCGAAACATAAAGTCAAAATGGATCGCTGGATAGCGAAAAAAAAGAATGCCAAGATCACGATGATTTTTTAACGAATAGCAGTGAGTTGAGAAAGGCTTATTTTCAGAAAAGAAATTCTCCAGCGCCCCGCAAACAAGCCAGCGTCCACAGGAGACTGGCTTGTTTGTAATGCTGTGACGTCAGACCGGCGCTTTCCAGCCCATCATCCGCTGCTGCGCAACCTGCAGCAGATCGCAACCATCCTGGGTCAGCAGATAAAGCGCATGAGTAATGTGCGGAATGTCCCGAACATCGCCGTGCTTGAAGCATAGGCAGTGGAGTGTTTCAAGTAACTGGCTGGAGGCTCGGATGCGCTGCAACGCGGATTCGAGGATGTCTTGGGGATTGGCTTCTGTATCGATCACCAAGGGATTTGAATCGGTAACGCTGCTTTTGATTGAACGGTAGCGTTCGGGGAAAGGATTTATCGTTGGCATAGTAAGCTACTCATCTGTTTTGAAGTAACCGCCAGCACCGTGACCAAACGATGGGAGGCAGACTGTGTACAGGCTTGGTCAACCGAGAACAGTAACTCAGCTCGCCCGAAGGCGTCCTGCACACAGCCGCCACAACAATGCGCCATAAGGACATAGATGTCCGCAAGGCGAATCATGGCACACATATGTGCACTGTTCTCAGGTGACCAAACCTGTTCGCTGATTTTGCAGCGATGCCTAACAGTAAACGCTGGATGCTGGTTGGCGAAAGACGACAAGGCGCCCTCGCTTGTAGGAACGGGATGAAGATTTCTAAGGTTTATTCCGTGTAATCGGAAGGATGGAGTGTATGCGATCCATAAACCCCACCTACCAGATGGCCGTGGTATGAAGTCAGGTATCCGACTCGGATACATGCTCCCCTTGGGTTCCTACCCCAAACAACCGGTCGGCTATCTGCCGACCTCGCTCCAACCCTTCAGCCGTTAACCAAATCGATTTGTTCTTGTTCACCGGATTACTGATGAAACCATGTTCATGTAATCGGCTCATGGTCTCGAAGTCGAACCCTTTCCAAGCATTACCGTTATCAAAACTGAAGGTTGCCAACAGGGCCAGCACGGCTTCTTCAATCAGTTTATCGTCGTATTCCATGATCGTTGCTCCGCTCGTATTCTTTAAGCTCACCGTAAACCCTACCAGCCAGCAAGATGGATAGCGCGTTTAACTACGCGATACCGGCG
>NZ_CAXAQH010000059.1:0-8804 GCF_963970905.1 Pseudomonas sp. EL_65y_Pfl2_R96
CTTGATCATCTTTACCACTTGCAGTTTGAAGCTGTCGTCGAATGTTCTGCGTTTGCCAGTCATGAAAGAATCCTCGATAGATGCATTCTCCACCTATCGAGGTGTCCGGGGAAATTAGACCACTGCAATCTCCCTCTTCCAGATGATTGCCGCTCGCCCACTGCTTGAGATTACATCGCAGGACGTTGCAGGTTGACCCACTCCTGTACCGTCGGTCGCTGCCATTGGCGCTGCGCGTATTCCACCAGTGCGGGTGGTACGGAGTCGCCATTGAGTATCAGCCGGTTGAGCATCAAGGCCAGGTCCACATCGGCGATCGACCATTGGCCGAACAGGTACTCGGGGCTGTCAGCCAGCAGCGTTTGTGCGGCATCGAACAGCTTGCGCGTTGCCGACTCGGCCGCTGGCGACAAGGGCCCTGATTTGAGGCCATAAAACACCACCAGCGTGGATCGCTCCTGCCGAATGGGCAGCAAATCGCTGCGCAGCCATGCTTGAACTTGTCGTGCCCTCGCACGCTGTTTCAGATCTCGTGGATAAACCGGCGTCTGGGGGAAAACGTCTTCCAGGTATTCAGTGATCGCCGACGATTCAGACAAGGCGAAGTCGCCCTGCACGAGTGTCGGAACACGCTGGGTCAGCGAGAGGCTGGCATAGTCTGGTGTCTGGTTTTCGGATGTTTCGAGGTTGAGCGGGCTCAGTTCAAATTCGATGCCCTTTTCGCGAAGTGCGACGAAGGCCGACATGGCATAGGGGCTGGTGAATTGAGCGTCAACGTACAGGCGCAGGCGGGAATTGTTCACGGGGTCATCTCCATATGCAGAAGCAAAACACGCTACGAGATCCAGAGTTATAAAGAAAATTCATGTTTTTCATGGGCGTATTCCTGAGCGGAATACGTGAGGTGCGAAACCTGTATGCGGGCTTGCTCGCGAAGAGGGAGTGTCAGTCGACATTAATGTTGCCTGGCACACCGCTTTCGCGAGCTCGCTCCCACAGGGATAGCGCTTGTCGTTTGTTCTGGTTATCGCTTTGTGCAACGGGTCGATTACGTTGGCTCGTATCGTGTGGCGGCGGACGATGGTGGGTGCCACGGCGTAAACGTCGCGTCGAATTCCGGCGCCCTGACTGGGGGCCAAATAGGAGCTAATATTCACCTGAACCCTCCTGCAAAGGACTGCAACCATGAGCCGGCTTGAGCTACTCACCAAATGGAATCGCATGATCGTGCGGTTGCAGATCGAACACGAAATCAGTGCCCGGGATTTCGAGAAATTCAGCTGGAAACTGGGCATCCCCTGCGTGGTGCTGTCAGCGATTGTCAGCGCCAGCGTCTTTGGTTCAATCAGTGACTCATCGCCCCCCTGGCTCCAGTATGCAGCGGGTATCCTTTCGCTTCTGACCCTGGTGTTGAGCTCGGTTCAGACCTTCCTGAACTTTGACACCCGGGCTGCCGGGCACAAAGACACCGCCGAGAAACTCGGTGCGATATCTCGTGAGATTCAGGACGAGATCGCCAGCGGCAAGGACGAGGCGATCCTGGGCCCAATCGTTTTGGACATCCGCAAGCGCATTGATTCGATCCTTCTTGATGCCCCGACCTTGCCCAAGTCAACGATAAGGAAGCTGGGGGATACTCGCGTCCACCCAGAAGCTCCATCAGAGGAGCATGACACCGTCCCGGCTTGAATAGAGGCCAGACGCTGGTCCGCAACATCGTGAAAGGAGGCGTTTGAAATGCAACTCATCACGTTGAAAATCGATAAGCCGGAAGCGACGAACTTCATTTTTGGTCAGACGCACTTCATCAAGTCCGTCGAGGACATTCACGAAGCATTGGTCAATGCCGTGCCCGGCATTCAGTTTGGCGTGGCCTTTTGTGAAGCCTCCGGTAAATGCCTGGTGCGATGGTCTGGCACCCATACCGCCATGATCGAGCTTGCCCGGAAAAATGCGCTAGCCATTGCAGCAGGCCATAGCTTCATCATTTTCCTCGGCGACGGCTTCTATCCGCTGAACGTGTTGAACACCGTCAAAATGGTGCCAGAGGTGTGCCGTATTTTTTGTGCAACCGCCAATCCAACCGAAGTGATACTCGCGCAGACGGAACAGGGACGAGCGGTCCTGGGCGTTGTGGATGGCTTCTGCGCCAATGGCGTCGAAGGCGACGAAGACATCCTGTGGCGCAAGAACTTGTTACGGCAGATCGGCTACAAGCTGTGACCCCCCCTCCTTCTCCCTATTCGACCAAGGAATAGAGAGAACATGGAAACCCCGGAGACCCGCTCCGGGGTTTTGCGTTTCATCCCGACAGGCTCACCGGCCGGAATTGTGCACGAGTTGCTCAACGAAGAACTCCACATGCCCTCTGGGGTGGGTCGGCAATGGCCAGGTGTCGACGTTGTGAGCAAGGGCCTGGAAGGCTTGAGCGCATTTGGAGCGGGGAAAGGCTTCAATCACTGCACGCCCCTTCTGCGCCGCTTTGTGCGCGCATTCGTCGTTTGGCACCGCGCCGACGTATTGCAGGGAGACATCCAGGAACATATCGGTAATCTTTTCCAGCTTGGCAAACAGATTGCGGCCTTCCGCCGGACTGGCCGTCATGTTGACCAGCACCCGAAAACGGCGCAGGCCGTAGTTCAGGTTGAGCAATTTGATCAGTCCGTAGGCGCCGCTGATTGAGGTGGGTTCATCGCACACCACCACCATCACTTCCTGCGCCGCGCGGATGAAATTGACCACTGAGCCACCGATACCGGCGGCCGTGTCGATAATCAGCACATCCAGTTTGTCGCCAATATCGCTAAAGGACTGGATGAGCGCACGGTATTGCGCAGGCTCCAGATGAGTCATGTTCTGCAAGCCAGAAGAGGCCGGGGCCACACGAATCCCCCCTGGCCCTGGCACCAGTACCTCGGAAAGCTCGCAACGCCCTTCGATGACATCGGCCAGTGTGTAGCGCGGGGTCAGCCCCAGCAAAATATCGATATTCGCCAGGCCAAGATCGGCGTCCAGCAGTACGACGCGCCGCCCCATTTTCGCCAGCGCCAGTGAAAGGTTAACCGCCACCGTCGTCTTGCCCACGCCACCCTTGCCGCCGGTCACAGCGATAACTTGCACGCAATGCACCTGATCCATTTTTGCTTTCCCTTCCCTGCGCATTGTGTGCCAGTACGTAATGGCACCCTCCAGATGCCGGAAGCATAGCTGAAAAGCGCAAAATTGCTGCTTTGTCCCCCGACGAGAGGCATTTCGCCATATTCCATCGAACCGTTTCCACGAAAAGGCCGACAGATCAAGGTCACACGCCCCATGAATGCCCCCTGAGCCAGCCCCTCGCCGCCAAATTTGTCTCCTCCCCCCGTGAACCAGTCTTCAGACCCGCAGTCTTAGCCGTGCCGTAAAGGAAGCTCGCCCAACGAAGCACTCCTACGGTCATTGCTCGTCCCCGTCCCCCCTATCGTCGTCAACTCATCAGAGCTGTCCGTTCATGCGCCCAACCGTCCGCTGCTGCCGCTCTATCTCGCTGTGCCTGATGCCTTTGCTCTCGCTGCTCGCCAGCCCCGCCCATGCCAGCGGGGAGCGGCAATTGGCGGAGGTCATCAACGACTATCGCGCCGATCCCGATCGTTGCGCGGGGCGTGCGGTCAAGCCGTTGCGGCCACTGTCGCTGAAATCGGACCTGGCGTTGCCGGTTGGTTATGGCGGCGGTTTGCGCAACGCCTTGAAAGCTAACGGCTATCAAGCGGTTGCGGTGCGGACCATTCGCGTGGTCGGCGCGCAAGATGCCGATGAGGCGTTTGACATGCTCCAAAGCGACTACTGCGGGGCGCTGCTCGATACCCAGTACACCGACATCGGCGTCACTCGCGCCCGTAGCGAATGGCAGGTGGTGCTGGCACAACCGGTGCTCGATGGGCGTATCGGCGATTCGCGTGAAGCGGGCAAGGCGTTGCTGGCGCAGGTCAATGCGGCACGGGCCAGGCCACGTATGTGTGGGCGCCAACGCTTCGCCGCCGCGCGGCCATTGACCTGGAATGCCGCCCTAGGTGCCGCCGCCCAAGGCCACAGCAAGGCAATGGCCTACGGCAACTACTTCGCCCACCAGGATCCCGACGGTGATATGCCGGCGGATCGCGCCAGAGCTGCCGGTTACCGTGGCCGGCAGATCGGCGAAAACATCGCCGCCGGGCAAGGCTCGCCCAGCAAGGCGATGGCCGGCTGGCTGGCCAGCCCCGGGCATTGCGCCAACCTGATGAACCCGATGTTTACCCAGGTCGGCGCGGCGTATGCCGCCGACTCGCGCAGCAACGAGGGGGTTTATTGGACGATGCTGTTTGGGACGCCTTGAGCGAGGGTTTCGAACCTTGCATAGAAAATGGCTGGCGCTTGGGTCAGTCAGTTAGGGGCTTGAACACCGTAGATCTGTGGGAGCGAGCCTGCTCGCGAAGGCGGCGGGTCAGCCAATATTGCTGCTGAATGTACCGCCGTCATCGCTAGCAGGCTCGCTCCCACAGCTTTGCACCTGCTTCAAGTCGAGGCAGTAGGTGTAGTAACCCGTATCGCGCACATAGCCCAATGACTCGTACAACCGTTGCGCGACGTGATTGTCCGTGGCGGTTTCCAGCACCATGCCCTTGGCGCCGGTCAATAGCGCAAAGGCTCGGGCGGTGTTCATCAATAGCGTCCCTACCCCTTTTCCCCTGGCGGCAGGTGTGGTGAACAGGTCGCTGAGCAACCAGGTGCGGTGGGCGTCGATGGAGGAAAACGTTGGGTACAACTGGACGAAGCCGAGCGCTTCGCCCGTGGAGTCCTCGGCGAAGAAAATCGCCGATTCGTCCCTGGCGATGCGCTCGGCGATGAAATCGCGCGACTGCATCAGGTTCGAGGGCTGGCCGTAAAAGCCTCGGTAGGCGTCGAAGAGACTGGCGACTGTGTCGATGTGGGATGCATCAACGCGCAGGACCTGGACGGCCATGTTGGAGATCTCCGAACAGATGGGTTACTTCGGTTGCGCCACCGTGCGCAAATACGGTTTCAGCGTCTTGAAGCCATCCGGGTATTTCTTCCTGGCGTCCTCATCGGAGACCGACGTGGGAATGATGACGTCCTCGCCCGGACGCCAGTTCACCGGCGTGGCGACGGTGTGCTTGGCGTTCAGTTGCAGAGAATCGAGCAGACGCAGCACCTCATCGAAGTTACGCCCGGCACTCATCGGGTAGATCAGCATCGCCTTGACCTTTTTGTCCGGGCCGACAATGAACACTGAACGCACCGTGGCGTTGTCCACCGCAGTCCGTGCGCCGCCACTGGCATTCGGATGAATCATGTCGTAGAGCTTCGCCACCACCAGGTTCTCGTCACCGATCATGGGGTAGTTGACCGCATGGCCCTGGGTCTCTTCGATGTCTTTGGCCCAGGTCTGATGGTTGCTGACAGGGTCGACACTGAGCCCGACGATTTTGGTGTTGCGCTTGTCGAACTCCGGCTTGAGCCCTGCCATGTAGCCAAGCTCCGTCGTGCACACCGGGGTGAAGTCCTTTGGATGTGAGAACAGAATCGCCCACTTGTCGCCGATCCACTCATGGAAATGCAGCGGGCCTTCGGTGCTTTCAGCGGTAAAGTCCGGTGCTTCGTCGCCAATACGGATTGCCATGTTCGTTCTCCTTACTGTTGAGTCGCAGGGAAGCCGCCGGAACCCTGCTTGCTGTTCCATCGGCATTCGGTATCTGTGTTGAACCTGTCAACGCGGATCAGTATAGGAGACGCCTGAAGACAAGGAGGCTAGCGCTGCGCCAACTGCGCAAGCCCTTGAATGACTGTGCATTCAAGCCTGCGAACTGCGCTCGACCGCCACCGCAAGTGCTGATGTCCTGGCCAGCCAGTAATAGAGCACGCCCGGCACCACCAGCCCGACGATCCAGGAAATATCGACACCGCCGAGCTGCGCGACCATCGGTCCGGAGTAGAAGTGAGTGTCGACAAAAGGCAGCTGGACCAACACACCGAGCACATACGCGCTGATCCCCAACACATTCCAGCGGCCATAACGCCCCGCCGGGTCGGACAACGCGGGAATGTCATAACGCTCCTTGTTGATGAAGTAGTAATCCACCAGATTGATCGCGCTCCACGGCGTGAAGAAGGTCAGCAGAAAGAGAATGAAGTACTTGAACGTGCTCAGAAACGAGTACTGACCCAGCAACGCGAGCGTGGTGGACGCGCCGACAATCGCCAGCACAAACAGCATGCGTTTGCCGGCGGATATCTCGAAGCCACGACGAAAGCCACTGATAATGGTGGCCACGCACATGAAGCTGCCATAAGCGTTGAGGGTCGACACCGTGACCTTGCTGAACACCACGCTCAAGTACAGCAGGGAGGCCATCAGGCCGGTACTGCCCAGCCCCCGATGGTGGCGACTTCATGCCCACGAAAATTCGCGCCCGCCACCGCACCGCCGAGCAACTGGCCGATCAGCAAACCAATGAGTGACCAGAACACATCGCCACCCAGCACCACGGCCAGCGCGCCGGTCACAATCGCCGTGATCTGCAGATTGGCGCCGAGCCACAGGGTGAACTGGCTGTAGAGGCTGCCATGGCGCTCGGCTAGCAAGACGCCCCAGGTGCAACACGCAAAGATTGAACGCCTTCAGCAGTGCCGTCGACGTCTTGGCGCCGACCTCATCCCCCTCCTCCATCGTTCTGATCCCGTTCGCTGCATGGTGTATTTTTTTGACCATGCCATAGGCGCAGCGAATGCTTCCAGCCCTGGGTAGTTGTCTTGGGACCGATAGTCTTCAACCTGAATGAGCCCGTATTGCATAGCGGCTTAGGGCATCAGGTCCAACGGCATGATCTGTCCTTTCGCTCGCTCGTCATACCAACGTTGCAGTGCATCGGGTAAGCGCCCTTTCCAGCTCGACATGTTGGTGTAGTAACGGGCTCGAGAATTGTTCTGCTCATCGAACACCAGCAGCACCAGCCAAAATCGGGCGTCTGCTGCACGCATGAGAATGGCGGCATTGGTATTGCCCAGCCCGCGCACCCACATTTCAGTCACTTCAGCGCCCGGCAGGTCATTCGACTCGTCACCGATCAGCCTGGAACTGCTGCTGTCCATCAACGTCTGGTAATCGTCCTTGAGCAATTGCCGCAGCTCGTCATCTTCCTGCTGCGTACGCACAAGACCCAGACTGAGCAAATTGTAGTCCAGAGCCAAAGCCTGTTCCGACGCTACATAACGCCCAGCGTAAAACACACCCATGCCGGCTCCACAGTCGGCATCGGCACCTTCTTGTGTGACATCGAGAACGCCATTGATGGCTTTGAAGGTCAAGGCGCAGGCGCCTTCGATGTAATGCGCCTGGGTGCCGTCGAGTTTGGCGATGCCGTTCAGGTTGCCAGAATTGGCGCCACTCGCAGCCGATATTTCGAAACCCAGATGAGTCGAGTCCCGACGTGTTGTCTTCAACTCGGCTCCCGTCGAAACGCCCCAGGGAATGCGCTGCCAAGTGGTGTCCCAGTTAAACGGAATGGCCGCGTATTCGAGTTCGGTGATTCGCATCAGGTATTGCTGGCGCAGACAATCGATTTGGTCTGAACAGTGATTGCGTTGTTTCAGCCACTGACGTTGGTCTTCTTTTAAAGCTTTAGGGTCGGCGACTTTTGCCAGCGTCGAACGCCAGATTTTTGCCAGTTTTTGGTCCAGCTTCGAAGTATAGGGGTCGGCGCAAATGGCTTTTTCACTGGGGCTGGCGGCACTGGTGCAATCGAAGCTACTGGCGGGGGCTGCGGCAGAGAATGCGAGAAACATCAGCAGTAAAGCGCAGCGAGCGTTAGAGCAGAACAAGGTCGGGGGCATGGGCAGATTCCATTCTTTGAGCGCGCCAGTATGCCGAGACAAGCGCGAAAAGGCGCTTGTTCTGGTATGGCCTCTTCACGGGCAGCCTCGCTCCTACAGGATTTTTGTCGCTCAAATTTCGGGCAAACCCGCTTCCACATAGATTGCACTTAACTGACTGAAATCAGAACAAGCCCCTTGGTTCTAGATTTTGACTTCGCTGGCCGGCACGACATCGATCCGCGCCACGGAACCGGTCAGATGCGCCAGATCCTTGTTGTGTTCGGCGATGATGTCTTCGGCGCTCATCGTGCCATTGTCGATAGTGGAATGGGCGTCGGCCGCCAGCACTACGTCGTAGCCCAATTGATGCGCCTGGCGCACGGTGGCGTTAACGCAGTAGTCGGTTTGCAGGCCGCAGATGATCAGGCGCTCGACGTCCAGCTCTTGCAGCTGTTCATGCAAGTGGGTCTGGTAGAACGAATCCGGGGCGGTTTTGCACATGCGCAGGTCTTGGGGTGAAGTCTTCAGGCCGTCGGCCAGTTGCCAGCCTTCGCCACCGTATTGCAGCAGGTCGCCCTCTTCTTCGTGCTGGATCAGGATCACCGGCAGTCCGGCGGCTCGGGCTTTGGTACTGAGGCCATTAATGGTTTCGATGATGCGCTGGATGTCGAAGCATTCATATTCGCCGGTGCACAGCGCGCGTTGGACGTCGATGATCAGGAGTGCGGTGCTCATGGCTTCCTTCCTTAGAGAGGTCGCTGGAACGATGGATTTCAACTCCCTTTTAGCCTGTGTAGCAGCTGTCGAGCTTGCGAGGCTGCGTTCGAGCCCCTGTAGGAGGGTCCGCCCCGTCTTCGACGCCGCGCTGTCGCGCAGCAAACTGGGGGGATCTAAAGTTGAGAGCGCGCGCGGGGCAGAGACCGTCATTAGCACTGGTGTGTCCGCACCCGAGTAGG